>CAZTVM010000018.1:0-25225 GCA_964617065.1 uncultured Muribaculaceae bacterium | reverse complement strand
CAAACCATGTGAAAAAAATGTCAAACCAAATGATAAATCGGAGTCAAACCATGTGACAGACGACAGCAATATTAACGAGAAAAAAAGAATATTAAATATGATACTTCAGAACTGCACGCTCAAAGGTGGAAAGCTTTGCTACACATACAAAAAGCCCTTCAACTTGTTTGCTGAAGGACTAAATTTGAATGACAATCTGGGACCCCAAAATAGTCGAGTTCAGAACTTGGTTATTACAAAATGTAGCGTAAATAATGAGATATTTTTAATTTGATTTATAATTTAGATATGTTTACAGATAAAGAAGCAAAAGAATTTATAAAACTTTTAAAAGAAGAACCCAAAGAACCTCAAAGTATTTCTGAATGTCGTTCAATTACTCAACTTGTAAAATATTTTCCTAAGTTTCTAAAAAATCTTATCAAGGGAGAATCAAATTATAAAATTGAAACTTTTTCAATTGATTTATCAGATATAGTTTTACCCGACTGGCTTCCTGCAATTGTTCAAAAAAAAGTTAAAGAATATATTGAAATGGTTGAAAGCCATAAAAATGATAAAGTGAGTGAATTATTATGTGATTTTTACGGTACGCAGGTTTTACAGATAAAAAAACTTTTGCCTGTATTTACAACCGATTCAGAAATCAAAAGGATGTGGCAATCATTAGATAAAATTTCACCTGAAAAAACTGAAAAACTTGTATACGTTCTGTTTCAAATGGATTCTGATTTTCAAATTGCTATAAATATGTATCATAAACATAAAGATGAGAAAAAATGTTTCAATAAAATATTGTCAAGTATTAACGAAGCTAAAGATTTAATGGAAGAATATCAATGTCATTTTTACGGACATATGATTACGGATGAATTTATACAACTTCAAAAAGATATTGAAAAGTTTAACGTAGTTTCTTTAGAAGAATTAGAAATTTTTGAGCAACAAACAAAAGATATATCTTATTTGTTTACTGACTTAGCCCCAGTAACTAGAGAGTATAAAGCCAAAACGGCATTACAAGTGTTTTACACAAGAAAACTTTTATTGTTTTTTGAGAATGAATTCGGAAAATCCTATTATGATTATATTGCGGAAATAATCAGTATTATTTTTGATAGGACATATGAAACTAGCGATATTATAAAAATTACGAAACCTATAAAACAATTTATTAAAGGTGAAAACTCAGCACAAAAAAAATAGTGTGAGTTTTCATTCTCAATTTTTCAAATGTGTCTTATGGTGTGCTTTGTTAGCAAAATACACAAGGCACATTTTGGTATGAAAAATACTCAAAAAGAAAATTTCATAGAATTAACAAAAAAAGAGTTTCAGCGATATTCTGAAAGTCCGATTACGGATGAACAGGCTATTGAAATTCAAACTAACCTTTTTGGCTTTGTGAACTTGCTTATCGAATGGGATAAAAACGAAAAAAAATCTTGCAAGATTAGTAATACACAACAAAAAGGGGAAACAAAAAATGGGTAAAAATTACAACCTTAGATTAATTAAGCACAGAGAGTCTTATTCTTTTAGGCAAATTTCTGAAGTGTTAATTGTTCATCCCCGAACAATTCAGGAATGGAGAAAAGAGGGATTAAAAACTATTTCGACCGAAAAACCATTTTTGGTTATGGGGTATGACCTGAAAGAATTTTTAAAAGCACGCTCGAAGGACAGAAAAACTAAACTTAAAGAAAATGAATTTTATTGCACAAGATGCAGAAAAGCCGTAGAAAGTAAGAACAACCAAGTTTCAATCAGAAAACTTGATAAAACTATCGGCAATCAGGGCTTTAATAGTTTAGCGATTCAAGGGATTTGCGAAACCTGCGGGACAAAATTAAATAAATTTTCTCATGTGGGTAATATTGGAAATTTTAAAAACATTTTCAATATCGCTAATATAGGAGATTTTGCAGATGAATAAAGAAATAAAACAAGATAGAGTTTTTGAAAATCTTGCTGATTCTTACAATAGTGCAAAAAACAAGGCTAAAGACTTTGTTTTGGAAATGGCAAATATATGCTTGAAAGCCAAAGAACAGCTACATACGAAAAAATGGACTGAATGGCTAGATGATGGAAGAATACAGCTTAAAAAATCTCAAGCCAAAAAGTTTGTCGCAATTGCAAAAGTATTTACTAAAGGGGGTCAGTCGAATGACCTGCTGAATGCAAAAGGCATTGAAAAAGCCTATCTTCTAACAAAGATTGATGATGATGTTTCCAGAAATGAATTTGCAAGCGGAATAATTGAAGCTAATTTTTCAGTTAAACAAACAAGGCAGGCGGTTGCAATAATGCAAAACAATAACAAATCACCGACACAAGCGATTGAAGAAGTAAAGAACCTGCCAAAGACCGCTACTATAAAACAGACTGCAAAAACAGTTTCGTTGGAAGTATACGACAAATTGAAAACCGATTATGAAACGCTTATGGCAGAGAAAAAAGAGCTTGAAGAAAAATTAAAAAATTCTTCAAAAGATGGCACCACGCCAGCCAGTAAAAAAGTGGAAGAAACTAAGCTTCAAGGCTCTCTTTTTGATGAGAATGGAACGCACAAATTCGGTACACAAGATAGTACTAGTATGGCTTTGAATTAGCCTCGTGAACACTGACATAACGACAAATCAAGATTGGAGAAACAGAAATGAACGAAAATATAACAAAAACAGAAAACAACACAGGAGACAAAACAATGTTGAAATCGAACCTAGAAAATGAAATAACAAAACGCAAATACTATGACTTTTTGAAAGAATCTCAAGGCTATTCAGACGGCAGTATTTCGGCGGTAAAAAAATCAATCTATCGATATGAAGAATTTACAGACTTTGAAGATTTTTCAAAATTCACTAAAAAGAAAGCGGTCGATTATAAAAAATGGCTTGAAGAGAAAAAAGACCCCCGCAGTAAAAAGCAAATATCAATTACAACCTGCTATCACTATTTAAGGCTTTTAAAAGACTTCTTCAAATGGTTGAGCTATCAACCAAGCTACAAATCAAAAATAAATCCAATGGAAGTTGAGTTCTTGAAATTGCCAAAAGAAAAAGTTAGAATAGCAAATTCACACAAACGTGAACACTATCCGAGTTTAGGACAAGTGAAAGAGGTTGTTTCTACTATTCAGATACGGAACGAATTAGACATGAGAGATAGGGCATTAATCTCGTTCACTCTGCTATCAGGTATGAGAAATTCGGCGATTTGTTCGTTGCCTTTAGGTTGCTTTGATGTAAATACTTTGCAAGTATGCCAAGACCCAAAGAGGGGCGTTAAAACCAAATTTAGCAAGACTATAAACAGTCTCTTGTTCAAGTTTGATGATGATATGCTAAACTACATTCTTGAGTGGGTTAGGTATTTAAAGGAAGTTAAGCATTTTAATGATACTGACCCAATGTTCCCAAAAAACAAAGTCGAGAATGCACAGGGGGCAAATACCTTTTTTTCAGATAGTGTTGAGCCTGCATTTTGGCAAAGTGTAACAAGCTTGAGAGAGGTTTTCAAGCAGCGATTTAAAAACGCAGGACTTGAGTATTTTCCTCCCCATTGTTTCAGACATCTTGCAGTTAATATTGCAGTCGCAAAGTGTCGTAACGGACATGAAATCAAGGCTGTCAGTCAAAACTTCGGACATGAAGACGTTGGAACTACAATGACAACATACGGCAAAATAAGCAATACGCAAGTAAGTAGCCTTATTTCGGGAATGGATTTTTCAAATTCAAATGATAACGATTCAGAATTGATTTTGAAGTTTCAAGAGTTTCTGAAACAACAATCGGGAGGGAAATTTTAAAAAACCAATCATTGTTTCTATTTGCATGCCTGTCATCTGACAGGCTTTTTTTTTACTTAACCATGAAGATTGATTATCAACTTTAAATAAGCCCCCATTATAAGCATTGATTCTTGGATTCTCACTCCCTTTGTCTATGGCTTGAAATAATCCCTTAAAAATAGTTGTTATTTTCTCATCGCTTGGGATTGGTAATTGTTGCCCCATTTTATAATAGTTTTCTAATGTTTTATGTTGTAAAAGTCCTACTTTGGAATCCTCACAAAACATTATAAAAATTAGTCTATCTAAAAGTTTTTGAGTTTTTTCTAGCAAACATTTTTTATCCATATCAGGGTTATATTCACAGATATGTTGAAAAAGTTCTTGTCGTAATGCTTTAAAATCTTTATAAAATTCTTTTGTTATTTCTTCTTCATTTTTTGTTGTATCTTTGACAAGATTATCAAGTAGAGAAGTTCTATTTTTATCTAATAAATTTTGCTTGCATAACAAAAAGTAAAAACGTTTAAATTCTTTTTCATCATGCAATTTTAAAATTTCAAAACTTTCAAAGTAGCCCTGCCCTCTCTCTTTGTTATAAAGTCGAATTTCTTTGAAGTTTGAAACAATAATCCAGTCGCAACGGTCAAATTTTGATGAATAACTAAATGCCTGACTTACAGGGGAGTCATAATCTTTTCTAGTAGATTGTTTTTGAGTGAGATGCGTTTTAGCATCTTTAAGCTCAATTACTGCCCTTGTAACGTTTGACTTTTCATCCTTTGTGAAATAACCTAACGCCCCGTCCGCTTTTGTTCCGTCAAATTCTGTTTTTGCTTCATTTGTTAAACACCATTCATCAGGAGTGTCATACATTTCAGAATAACCAAGAATTATATTAAAAAAATAATGCAAAAAACTTGCTTGGACTTTTGTTTCTCTAGATTCGTCATAGTTGCCGTTTTTTATTGCAGTTTGCCATTTTTCAATAATTTTTTCTGCACGTTCAACATCAAACCCTTGCGGATAGTCGAAATTATTCAAATGCGTTTGTAATAATCTATTGTTAAATAACACTCTTACTCCTAAAAGATTCTTAATCTGTACGCTATTTATTAGCTGTACTTAAGTTCCTTTATGCTTTTCTATTTCCTAACATTTTTTGATTAAAAGTTGCAAAACATTCAAATATAAATAGAATTTGATGTTTTACTTTATATTATCCATGCAAAACACCAAATTACAATCATTGTATGTTGTTTCACCAAATTAAAATTCATGCCTGTTGCTAAGATAATGTGCTTAGGGGTGAAGTTATGGACATTAAAAAATTACTAGGCAAAAGAATACAAGAAATTAGAAAATCGAAAAAATTAACTCAAGAACAGGTTGCAGAAATTATTGAAATGGAACCTGCAAGTTTGAGCAATATTGAAAATAGTAAATATTACCCCACCGCTGAAAATCTTGAAAAAATATTAGCGGTATTAGAAACAAAACCTAGTGAATTATTTATCTTTGAACATCTAGCACCCAAAGAAGAACTTTTAACCGAAATGAACTCACTAATGCAGAATAATGACAAGCTAACAAGATTGATGTATAAATTCTTTCAGCTAGTGAAGTAACCTTATATAAAGATTTGGGGCTTGCTTTTTGTGTATAAAGTTGTATAATGTTTGTATGGATATGAAAGATTTTATACAAATTGATGAAGCTTCCAAAATACTTAATGTTACTACTATGACATTAAGACGTTGGGATAAAGCAGGCAAATTAAAGGCTTATCGGCACCCGATTAATAAATACAGGCTTTATAAAAAGTCTGATATTGAAGAACTTTTGCGAGGTTTTACAAATGATTAAAGCCGTAATTTATGCAAGGGTTTCATCTGACGAACAACAAAAAGAGGGGTTTTCGATACCCGCTCAAATTGATTTGATTAAAGATTATGCAAATAAAAATGATATTGAAGTCGTTAAAATCTACGAAGAATCACAAACAGCAAAACAATCAGGGCGTGTAAAATTCAATGAAATGATTAGCTTTCTACATGCCAGTAAAGACATCAAAGCAATACTTGTAGAAAAAACAGATAGGCTTTACAGAAACTTTAAAGATTATGTTGAAATCGGCGAAGATGATTTTGTAATCCACCTAGTCAAAGAAAACGAAATAATCGGCAAAAAAGCAACTTCACATCAAAAGTTTGTTCACGGCATTAAAGTATTAATGGCAAAAAACTTTATTGACAACTTGAGAGAAGAAACCCAAAAAGGACGATTGAAAAAAGCTCAAGAGGGTTATTTTATCGGACAAGTTCCGTACGGTTATAAAAAATCAGACCCGAAAACTACTCTTATTGATGAAGAAAAAGCACCTTTTGTAAGACGTGCTTTTGATTTGTATTCTCAAGGCGATTTGTCTTTGGATAAAGTAAGACAAATTCTTTTAGATGAAAAATATATCTATATTCCAAGTTCCCCCAAAGTTTCTAAAGGTCAACTTGAACAAATCCTTAAAAACATCAACTATACAGGAGTGCTAAAATTTAAAGATGAAATATACGCTGGCAGGCATGAAGCGATTATTTCTGAAAAGCTTTTTGATGATGTTCAAAGAGCGTTTAAGAAAGACAATAAGCCTTTATATAGAAACGACCATGACTTTGCGTTTGCAGGCTTGCTAAAATGCGGTGAATGCGGTTGTGCAATAACAGCCGAAATTAAAAAAGGGAAATATGTTTATTATCACTGCACAGGACACGACAAAACCTGTTCACAAAAGAAAACCTATATGAGGGAAGAAGAACTTGAAAAGCAGTTTGATGAAGCGGTCAGAGCCGTTACATTAGATGATAAGCACCTTGAGTATATCAAGGCAGGCTTAAAAGAAAGTTTAGCCGATAAGATTAAATTCAGCGAAGAAAGAGTCGGAAGCTTGCAAGCACAACATAAAAAAATTCAAGACAGATTGAATAAACTTTATCTTGATAAACTAGACGGCTTTATTGATAATGATTTTTGGCTTGAGAAAAGGCAAGAATGGACAAATCAGCAAGAAGAGATAGAAAATTTATTACAAGCATTTCATAACGCTGATAAAAAATACTATGATGCAGGTTTAGAATTTTTAGAACTTCTGAAAAATGCCTATAATAAGTATTCCAAACAAAATAACCATGAAAAGCGTAGAATGCTTAAATTTTTATTATCGAACTGCACTATAAACAACAAAAAAGTAAGCTATGACTATACTTTGCCGTTTGCTTACTTCGTTAATTTTGACTCTTGTCAAGAAAAATACTACTGGACGATTTCAGAACTTATTTGCTAGAAAATGTTGCATAGTTCATTTAATGTTAAATATATCTTTATAAGGCTATCAACTATCCCCTCCTAGTTTCAGGCATGTTTTTAACTTCAATACCACTTAGGGTACTTGTGTTTCAAATATATTTGTTAATTATGAGTGTGAAAATAATGCCTTTTAAGATAGATTTGAGGTTACGGATATAAGTTTGTATCTGTTATGAAATTATTGAGCATTAAGGCTTATTTTTATATGGCATACATTTATATGAATGATATTGCTTTGCAGGGTTATATGTTTTACAACTTATATGTCGAGCAGTTATATTCATTGCTAGTTATATGAAATAAAGTATTAGTCTTATATATAATGGTGTAAAAATCAAGCTATATTTGAACTTAAAAAAATATGCTTGATAATCAAATATTAGACATACTTTGATATTTAAATTTAGCTGAAATACTTTTGATACTTTGGATTTCTACTAATTACTTTTTGCTCAAATTCTATATATTTTGACCAGTTATCACTTAAATTTCTACATAACTCGGCATAGCCTTTATTTTCGTTAACTTTTAACCAATTGAGAAAGTCTAATATTATTTTTGTATTATAACAAACTTATCCCAAAATCCAATAAAGGAAGTACGTTTTATGAATAACAAAAATGATTTGCTATTAAAATTTGATTTAAATACAATCGAACATTTAGGTGTAAAAATGTATAAAACTCTTCCACCTGTATTGGCTGAGCTAATCTCTAATGCCTATGATGCAGATGCTACATGGGTTGATATTAAACTTTTTGACGAATCAACTATAAAACAAATAATTATTACAGACAACGGCTCAGGAATGAGCTTTGAAGAAATAAATAATTCATTTTTAGTTATTGGTAAAAACAGAAGAAAAGGTACTAAAAACAATGTGGGATTAACTCCGAAAGGTCGTAAAGTTACTGGAAGAAAAGGTCTTGGTAAGCTGGCTATTTTTGGTATCACTTCAATAATTGAGATTAAAACTGTAAAAGACAATTTATTAAATGTTTTCTCTATGGATTTAAATGACATTTCAAATGAAGATAATAACGGAGAATATAAACCTGTAATTGTAAAGAGAAATGAGCCTACAGAAAAATCTTCTGGTACACAAATTACATTAAGTAATATAAAACGAGAAAGTCCTTTTTGTGTAGCTGACTTAGAAGAAGCTATTGCAAAACGATTTGATTTTTCTGTAAACGATTTCCATATAAATCTTTCAAAAAATCGAGAAGATACTGTAAAAATAACAAGTCAAACAAAATGGAAATATGTAAAAAGCCAGTTCGGATGGAATTTTAATATTACAGATTGTCCAGGTGATGAATTTTTAAAAAATAATAACATATGGCATTAAGGTTTTAATGGCAAAAAATTATATTGATAATTTAAGTGAAGAAGTAAAAAAAGGATTAGCTCAAAAAGTCAAAGAAGGTTATGTAATCAGTAAACCACCTTACGGATACCAAAAAGCCGATACTAAATCAAGTATAATTGATGAAACAACTGCACCATTTGTAAAAAGAGCCTTTGAACTATACTCCAAAGGAGATATTTCTCTTAAAAAATTAGCGAAACAATTGTATGAAGAAAGTTTTCTTTATAAAGATAATAAACATAAAATAAATACTTCAAAATTAGAATCAATGCTAAAAAGCCATTTTTACTATGGTTTAATTGAGTATAAGGGTGAATTTTATCAAGGAAAACATGAACCATTAATTTCAAAAGAATTATTTGATTTAGTGAAAATAGCCTTTAAGAAAGACAATAAACCAAAATATAAAGATTCTAAGGATTTTTTGTTAGCCGGCAGGATTACGTGTGCAGACTGCGGATGTCAAATTAGTGGAGAACTAAAAAAGGGCAAGTACATTTACTATAGTTGCACAGGTGGTAGGGGTGAATGTAAGCAAAAACATATCTATATAAGAGAAGAAGAACTTGAAAATCAATTGATTGAAGCTTTAAAAAATATTCAAACATCTAAAGAGCAAAGAGAATGGATTATTCAAGGTTTGAAAGAAAGTTTTAAAGATGAACAGAGCTATACAAAAGAAAAAATTCAACATCTAAATGAACAAAAAGAGATTTTAAAAGAACGGTTAAGTAAGATTTATTTGGATAAGCTTGACGGTACGATTTCAGAAACTTTTTGGCTGGAGAGGCATAATCAATGGTCAATGGAGTTGATGAACCTACAAAGCTCAATAGAAGCCTTTGAGAAGTCAAATACAAGTTATCTTGCAAATGGCATAAATATTCTAAATCTTCTTTTAAATATTGAAAATACGTACCTACTTAGCAATATTAACGAAAAGAAAAGAATATTAAATATGGTACTTCAGAACTGCACGCTCAAAGGTAGAAAGCTTTGCTATGAATACAAAAAGCCCTTCAACTTGTTTGCTGAAGGACTAAATTTGAATGATAATCTGGGACGGAAGGATTCGAACCTCCGAATGCCTGGACCAAAACCAGGTGCCTTACCGCTTGGCGACGTCCCAACGTCACTTAGTATATAATATTAAGACCAAAAGTCATTGTCAAGAAAAATTACTCGCACAACAAAATAAAAATTTTTTAATAGCCCAATGACCATTTGAATTTGTGCTGTTTCGCTTTTGTATTGGATAAATTTATTTTTTTTATAATAAAATTAGATTTATCAGCGGTATTATCTTTTACCGGTACAGAGACTTCAACTATTTCCTCTGCTTTTTGCAAAATATTGTTATTTTGCATAGTTTGGTCGACATTACGATATGATTTCAAATAATCTAATTTATTTTGCAATTCCATATTTTCATCATTTATCATTAATGTTTCTTTTCTAATTTTATTCAAGTGCATTTCGCTCGATGTAACAAAATAATAGCTAACAACCGAAAATAAAATAAGCACACTCAAAATAATATTCAATAATAAATTAATTCTTGCGATAGCCATCTCCTTGTAGGTTTTTTTGTATGGAATAAAATTACCATTCAGTACGGTACCTTCAAAATTCCGTATAGATGAATCAATTTTGTTTGTCTCTGTTTTGTAACTAACTTTCCCCAATTTTATCCCTTTTTTTTAAATCCGTCTAGCAGTTCTTAATTTAGCACTGCGAGAAGGACGATTCTCTCTAATTTCATTTTCAGTAGCGACAAGTGGTTTTTTCGTAATAATTTCGAGTTGAGCACCACCACAAGCGCATACAGGTTGGTTTTTTTCGCAGCGACACTTAGCTGCTTGAGATTTAAAAAATTGTTTTACTATTCTGTCTTCCAATGAGTGGAAACTCACTACAGAAATTATAGCATTAACATCTAATAATGTAACCACATCGTTTAATGTTTTCTTTATATTTTGTAACTCATGATTAACTTCAATGCGAACAGCCTGAAACACACGAGTTGCAGGGTGAATATTACTTTTGATTTTAGGTGTTGAGTTTTGTATTAATTGAGCTAAATCGACAGTAGTTTTTATAGTAGCAATTTTTCTTGTATTAACAATACTTTTAGCTATTCTTTTGGAAAATCTTTCTTCTCCATAATTTTGAAAAATATCGACCAAATCCTTTTCTGTGTACGAATTTATGACATCGTATGCTGTAAAGTCTGCGTTTTTATCAAAACGCATGTCCAAAGGTGCATTTTTCAAGAAGCTAAAACCTCTTTCAACACTTGTTAATTGGTAGTAAGATGCCCCTAAATCAAATACAATTCCGCCGGTAATTTTTTCTACATTTAATTTTTGTAAATTTTCTTTAATATTTGAATAACTATCTTTCACAATTTTTAAATTTTTGTAACATTTTAATCGTTCTGTGGCGGCGGATATTGCGTCATCATCTACATCGAACGCTATAAGCAGTCCATTCGGCTGAATTTTTTGCAAAATTAATTCGCTGTAGCCTCCACCACCGAGAGTTGCGTCCACATAAATTTTGTTATTTTGGCAATTTAATGAGTCTATTGCTTCTTTCGCCATTACGCTGTAATGTTTAAAATCATTATTCATATTTTAATTATAATAAAAGAAAAAATAATTTTACAGCTGCCTGATAAGATAATTTATTAAATATTCACATAAAAGAAAAGGTTAATTATAAAGTCTGCGACGAGGAGGTAAATAGTAGATTTTATAGCAGATTGAGTGGTTGAAATACCGACATCGGCAGCACCACCTCGTGTGATATAGCCTTGAGTTGCGCAGACTATTGTAATAATAGCGCCAAACACAGCAGCTTTAAAAAGGCTGATGTAAAGGTCTTTAGGCAATAGCCAGAGCCAAACTGAGTTAAAATATAAATTTGGGTGCAAATCGATAGTAACGAAACAAACAGCCATGCCTGCTATTATACCTAACAATTCTGCTATAATCACAACCATAGGTACTGTGACGACAGAAGCAATTAATCGAGGCGCAAAATAGTAACCGACAGGGTCTACTTTTAAAGTTTTCATTGCATCGACTTGTGATGTGACTTGCATATTAGCCATTTCAGAGCAGATTGCAGTACCGGAGCGAGCACTTATAGCCATAGCAACGAAGCCCGGAGCGATTTCTCTAACCAAAGCAATTGTCAAAGACCCACCTACATAACCTTCTGCGCCGGTCATCAAAAATTGTTGCGCTACTTGAACTGCGATTACTACGGCAGCGACCGAAACGATTATTATAGCAATAGGCAAAGAGTCGTAACTAATAGAAGCAGCTTTGTATACAATTTCAGAAAACTTGGTCTGTCCGCTAAAAATATATTTTAGAGTAACGACCAAGTTTTTTATACAATGTCCCAAGAAACTAATCATAAATGGGCATACACCATTTTTTATACTTTTCAACTTTACCTTTAACGACATCAAAGTATAGTTTTTGGAGTTCTTTAGCAACAGGTCCGACAGCGCCATCGCCCACAGCTCTGTTATCTATAGAGGTAATCGGACTGACTTGAGCACCGGTGCCTGAGTAAAACGCTTCATCGCAGATATAAAGTTCTGTTCTATCGATTTGTCGTTCGATAACTTCAATGCCTAATACGGATTTAGCGAGTTCTATAATAGTATTTCTGGTTATACCGACCAAAATATTATCAGTTATGTTAGAAGTGATGAGTTTATTATCATGAACTAAAAACAGGTTCATAGCGGAGCCTTCTGTAACATGACCATCAGGCGAAAGGACAATAGCATCATCAAAACCTGCTTTTTTAGCATCAGTGACGATAAGTGCAGTGTTAGCGTAGCAACCACTAATTTTAGCACGAGGAGGAATTGCGTTGTCATCAGAACGACGCCAGTTAGAAACGCATACTTTCAAGCCCTTCGATAAGTCAATATAATCGCCCATAGTGAAAGAGAAAATCAAAAATGAATCAGGATTGTCGATAAGACTGGGACCTATTTTTTCAGCGGATTTATAAAATTGCGGACGAATATAGACATCTTGACGGTATTCGTTTTTTTTGAGTAAATTTTTTGTAATTTCGCACATTTCAGCGATGCTATAATCTGATTTCATGTACATAATTTTGCCACTGTTGACGAGACGTTCAAAGTGTTCCGGAACTCTAAAAGCATAAAGTTGTTCGTCTTCTTTATTGTAGTATGCTCTAATGCCTTCAAAAACCGATGTACCGTACAAAAAAGCGTGTGTTCTTATAGGTAAACTCGCCTTTTTGTTATCAATGTACTCACCATTTAAAAATAAATATTCTGTATTTGTCATGTTAGACCCCTTCCTATTTTTGTGTTTTTATATTATTTTATTATACATGATATGAAACATTTTAAAAGAAATTTTCATAAAACTTCATAGGAGCAACAAATTTGGATTTTGTAATAATAATCACCCTCATAATATTAGCGATTTATCTTTCGTGTAGCATGATTGCTTACATTACGTACGTACTTGCCAGCAAGAAATTAAAAGCCTATGAAATTCAACAAAAATATTTTAATCATCCTTATAACAATCAAATTTCTATTATAATTTATGCTCATAACGACGAAAAGGCTATTGTCGCTTTGTTAGAAAAATTAAATAAGCAAAATTATCCTAAAGGGAACTACCAAGTAAATATAGTTCTTGATAATTGCACAGACAACTCATCGAATATTCTTGAATTTATTGGTGGCGCTAAAATTTGGAGAGTAGGAGAAGACAACACGACATTAGGCAAGGATTCTGCGATATCTTGGACGTTAGAACGACTTATTTCGTTCCAAAACGTTAATGCGTATGTTTTTTTAGACGTTAATCGTAAAATTGATGAAAATTTTTTAACAAACGTTAATTCAGCCCTTTTCGATGGTGATGTTTTGGTTGGCACGACAGAAACAGTTGTCACTGAGAATAATTTAATTAATTCAATAAAACAAGTTTACAAACATTACGACGACAAAATTATAAAAACCGGTCGAAGATTTTTATTTGGCGGTTTGTCATGTTTGATTGATTCTGATGTTGCCATTATTAAACAAGAAGTATTAGAAAAAATAAAATGTATAGATTTTAAAGATGTAAACAGTGAACTGAAATATACAACTTTATTGGTTAAAAATGGTTTTATTCCGAAATTTGCACCGAATGTAAAAACATTTATAGATGTAGAAAAATTTGAAATTAAAATACCTTCTTTTAAACGTCGCCTGACACTTTTTTGTCATTGCTTGCCTTTAATTTTTTGTAGCAATTTGAAATTTACGGAACATTTATTTTACTTAATAAGACCGAATGTATTGTTTATGTTAGCGCTTTATATGTTGTTTGTTTGGTTTACAATGAGTTTTATTTCATTCTCAATATTTTTCAAAAATATTGTAGTGCAGCTTCTTGGTGGACTTTGTATTTTTAGTTTTATTTTTTCACTTTTTAGAGCAAAAATTAAAAAAGAAGATATTTGTTATTTATTTTTATATCCGTTTTATCACTTACTTAAGAATATGAGCAATTACAAGGTTTTTAGTGGGATTTCTGAAAAATTATTTGCTGCAAAAAGTTCAGTAAAAATTTTAGAAAAATTCGCAGTAGATGTAATAGTTAGTGGCGGAAATAAAAATTTTAAGTGCAAATTAGAAATTGTAACTGAGGATAAACTTTCAAAAGCAATTTTTACGTTTAAAAAGAAAAAGTACATGTCGTCGTCTCATTTGCTAACTTACGAAGCTATCAAAGAAATTGCTGACAAATTAGACGAACACGGTTTTAGAATAAAAATTTGCCAAACTTGTGGGTATTTTTTTTGCAAAATGGAAAACGGCGCAAATTACTTAAAAGGCTGTTGCAACTGCAAAAAATGCTCGTCTGCTGAAGAAATTGACAACGATGAAAATGAAATTTCAGACAATGAATACTTTTTATGGAATTATTGCGAAAAATATATTCCGAAAGAAATAAATAATGTTATTGATATCAGCACCTATATGTAGTTCAAAAGTAAGGAGAAAAGCATGTCAAAAGAAGCCAGTTTCGATATAGTTTCAGAATTTGATAAACAAGAAATGGTCAACGCTGTAGACCAAGTTAAAAGAGAAATATCAGGAAGATTTGATTTCAAAAATACGAATTCTGAAATTGAACTTGATAGCGATAAATCTATTACAATAACTACATCTGACGATATGAAACTCAGAAATATTATTGATATTTTGCAAAGCAAAATGGTGAAAAGAAATTTGAGCATAAGAATACTTGACCCACAAACAGTAGAACATGCGTTGGGCAACAACGTCAGACAAGTGCTGAATTTAAAAAAAGGTCTGTCTACAGAATTAGCTAAAAAAATCGTTGCTGACATTAAAGATTTAAAATTAAAAATTCAAGCTTCTATTCAGGCTGACCAAGTTCGTGTAATAGGTAAAAGCAGAGATGATTTACAACTCGTGATTAAAGCTCTAAAAGAAAAAGAAGAAGTATACGATTTTCCGCTCCAATTCCAAAATTACAGATAAATAACTTATAGGTAATTAAATAAATGAAAAAATTAATAGCGGTTTTATCAATTATTATTTTTATGAATACTATTTCAGTAACGACAATTGCTGAGGAAGCTGCTATTGACAATGCAACAGTAAACGAGGTAATAGGCGATTATCTCGATATGGCGAATTTTTATGAACTTAATAAAGATTACAAAAAAGCACTCGAATATATAGAAATAGTCTTGTCGATTAATCCTGAAAATTTTGAAGCTACAAAGAAAAAAGAATATTTACTTGAAATTTTGAGACCAAATAAAGCGGCAACTGAAAAATGTGAAGACAAAAAGCAAGAAACTGTTTTTGAACCAACTCAAGAAAATAATACACAAAAAACACTACAACCCGTAGAATTTGAAGGTGTAAAAATTCCTATAAAAACGGCAACAGGCGTAGTCGAAACGATACCAGGAATTGTACAAATTATTGAGCCTAAAACGGAGAAAGTTCAACAGCAGGAATTACCGGCTAACAAAGAAGAAAGTACTGTTTTAGCTACAACACAAGAATGCGATATAAAAACTGAAAAACAGGAAACGATAAAAACTGATACCGCTATTTCTAACCCCGAATTACCTCAACCGCAAGTTCAACAGCCACAAGAGCAACAAACCAAAAATGATATTAAAAATGCAGACGAATATGAAAAATTAGGAATGCAGGCGTATTTGCAATCCGATTTTGACAAAAGCATAGAATATTTCCAAAACAGCTTAAAACTTGAACCTACAAACGCAGTAGTTTACAACAATCTCGGCATGGCCTACTGGAAAAAAAATGATGTGAAAACAGCCATTAAATATTTTAATCAATCTTTTGAAATTGACAAATCCTATACGCAACCTTTGTTGAATTTGTCACTAATTTATAAACAATTAAAAGATGAGAACAAAGAATTAGACTACTTGAACAAGGCTGCGACAGCAAATCCTGATGATTATGGTACTTATTATCTTTTGGGCAATTATTATTACCAAAAAGGCTATTTACCACTTGCGTCTGAAAATTATCGTAAAACTATTGAAAAAAAATCCGATTTTATTGAAGCTTATTACGGATTAGGCGCAACGTTATACGCATTGAACGATTTTACGCAATCTGCTAAAATACTGGAAAAAGCAACTTTACTCCAAAATAATTCTGACAAAATTTATTATGCCCTTTCAAAATCACTCATAGCGTTGGGGAATTACCCAAAAGCCAGAGACTACTTAGAAGAAGCTATACTTATCAATCAAGATGATAGATACGTTTCTGCACTCGCAAAAGTTCACTATTGTTTGTCTAATTTTGAAAAATCTGTTGAATTATACCAAATCCTACTAAAAGAAAATAATAAAGCAGCGCTATACAACGACTTAGGTCTTGCGCAATATCAGTTGGGACAATATAAAAAAGCAATGAACTCTTTTGAAAACGCTATACAAGAAATGCCTAATAAAAGCATTTACAGGTATAACTTCGCACTTTGTTGTAAAGCAATGAATAAAAATAAATTATATCAACAAATTCTGTCTGAAACACTTGCTATGCAACTTCAAACAGCTCAAGATTACATCGATTTATCTTACATTTACAATGATTTAGGAAATCCTCAAAAAGCTCTTGATATCTTAGATGAAGGGTTAAAAACTTTTGCCGATTCACAAATAATTTATTTTGCAAAATTCAAATTGTGTGCTATTACTTCTAACTCCGAGGAACTTAAAAAAACTAAAATTCTTTACGACAAAAAATTTGGCAAATAATCTTAATTTTTAGACATAAATCTTAAAAAATTATTGTAAAAAATACAATTAATCTATATACTATAAAAGTAATATTTGTGTGAGGTTTTGTAAAAAAATTTAATATTCGCCATCAGGAATAGCAATTTTTTTTGTTCTCACCATTTATACAGATTAAAATGAACGTATATAAAAAAGAAGTAATGAAAGTAAATTTAAGCCTCACAGATTTTAATTCAAAAAAAAATACTTCTCACATCAATAATAATGAGCATAACAATGCTAATGTCAATTTTAAGGGTGTAGGGAGCGTTCCGGTATGCACTATGGATTTTTTGGTCAGGGGCGGTCTATGTGCAACCTTTATGGCACAAGATTTTTGTGGAATGATTGCACCACGTATTGTAACAGGTTTTTATCGGAACAAGGATAAAACAGGTCAATACAACTATGGCGAAGCTTCAGAAGTTGCTATCAGAGAAATAGCGACAGGTCCACCAATGTTTATGATACCAATGGCAGGTCTATATGCATTTAAACGAGTTTTCGGTAAAGCTTGTGATGTACCTATGGATTTTATCGATACGCTTGGTTCTATTTACAAAAAAAATACGAATTCATACAAAGGCTCCTCTGAACAAATTAAAAAAGCCTTCTATACTGATGTCATGAAAAATGTCGTAGCGTCATCACTGGGCGATACTTCAGACAGCAAACTAATAGAGGAAACAGCTCAAACGTACGTAAACGACATTTTAGAAATTGAGACGAAAAAATCGAAATCATTATACAAAAAATTAATAAATAAGCCTGACCCAAAATCAGCTACAGATAAAACACAAAAACTTTTAGATAAATTCGTAAAACTCAGAAAACAACACAGTGTAAATCCCTCGGAAAATTTCCATTCTTTCACTATAACTACGCCAAAAAGTAACTCAACAGGTTCTTTTGAGCAATTGCTCTCAAATATGCGTAATTATGCAGAGGATATAATCGAAACAACAAAAAAGAAAGGAAATTCTCCGTACATAATAGAAACATTTAATGAAAATCGAAAAAATTTACGTTCATTAACTAATATAGCCATGATGGTTGCAGTAGCCGGTTTTTGTATGATAATACCAAAATTATATCAAATTCATGACACCAATCCCGGTCTGAAAGGATTGATAAATGAAGATGAAAATAATAATTCTAAAAGCCCTAAAAATAGTCAAATGATTGTTCACGAATTCCCTGCGCCAAAAATTGATTATTTTCGTCTACCATTTAAAAAAGTATCTGCACGAATTCAAACAAAAGATGTTGGAGGATTAAATGCTTAAAATTAATCCTTTAACAAATACTTCTGCTAAAAATATAAATGCACAAAATAATAACTCCACACCAAATACAAATGTCAATTTTGGCGCAAATCCAAATGCATTACGCAAAGTCGGCAAAGCATTTGAATTTGATAAGTTTAATTTTTCGCACTATGGTTTAATGGCTATTTGCTATGGTGCAGTTATATTGCCACGTTATTTCCAATCTCGAGACCCTGATGAAAAACGTGAAGTAATTGTTCGTGACGTAATCACAGTCACTGCAATTATTTTTGCACGCCGCTCATTGCAAAACGTATTTTCTAAAGTTTGCTCTAATGTGACAGGGTTCGCTTTGCATACTAAACCTAAAAATCATAATGGATTTTACCAAAAAGCATACAATTATCTGCGCCCCCACAAAGGCATAAATATTTTAAGCAGTGAACAAATAGCCTCGAAATACGGCAACATTCACGAATATAAAAATGGCATTGTAGATTTTTGTGAATTTATTTCTAAAAATGACGGTGATGTCAAAAAAGTCTTGAGCTATGACAAAAATATCAAGAAAAATGTCATAGATTTGTACAAAACATGGTCATCTCCAAACAAAAACGGCAATTTCGACGAAGCTACTTCTCGTGAATTGGTGTTGATGCTAAAAGATAAAAATAAAATGGGAAAAGACCAAAATAAATACATAAAAAACATTGAAAATATTTTGTCAAATCCAAATGAAAACAGTTTGGTTCACCACGCAAAAGTATTGAACAGCTCTTTTGACTTCGTTACTACATTTGGGCTTGTGCCGCTAATGCTTGGTTATTTTATTCCTAAGTTTAACGAAAATGTAACGAAGAAAAACAGACTCAAAAACAAAAATTCACAAGATGTTATTACTCAGGCAACTAAGGCTCAATAGATTTTCGGCGAATTACAGACGCAAGTTGGTGAGCTTTTAGTCCTTCTTGCTCAGTTAAGCATTCTACACAATCAAAAAGTTTTTCTGATTTATTTTTGCTAATAATTTGATATGTCTGAATTTTGATGTAATCGAACACACTCAATCCGCCTGAATACTTTGCGACTTGGTTAGTTGGCAGTGTGTGATTTGTACCACTTGCGTAATCACCAAAAACCTCAGCAGAATAGTTCCCAATAAATAATGAGCCATAATTTGTAAATTTATCTGCTAAAATTTCAGCATTCTCAAAACACAATTCCAAATGTTCGGGTGCTTTTTTATCAGAAAGAGATATTGCTTGCTCCACGTTATTTATGATTACTGCAAAAGAGTTTCCAAAGGCTTTTTTCGCAATATCAGCAGTCGCTAGCGTATTCAAAAATTCATTTGCATATTTCTCTACTTGAAGTGCAAAATCATTAGAAAAACAAAGTAAATACGCACGAGCATCAATGTCGTGCTCACATTGTGCAAGCATGTCAGCAGCTACAAATTTAGGGTTCGCCGTTTCATCAGCGACTATCATAACTTCTGAAGGTCCTGCTAGAAAATCTATTCCACATTCACCATAAACCATTTTTTTTGCTGAGGTGACGTATTTATTGCCCGGACCTACAATTTTATTAACTTTATCTATTGTCTTTGTACCATAAGCCATCGCCGCTATGGCTTGAACACCGCCGACTCCATAAATTTTGTCAGCGCCAGCTAAATCAGCCGCAACAATCGTTACTGGTGGAATTTTGGGAGAACATGCGATAATATTTTTTACGCCGGCAACTTTTGCAGGCACAATCGTCATTACTGCAGTACTCGGCAAGGGATAATTTCCCCCCGGAATATAGCAGCCAACGGTATCTATTGGAATTATTTTATGTCCCAAAATATTTCCTTTGATGTGAGTTTCGAGATTTTTCACAGTGGCTAATTGCGCTTGCGCAAATTCTTTAACATTTTCGATGGCAAATTTTATCGCTTCAATCGTTTCTCGCTCAACATTGTTATAAGCGTTTTTAATGTCATCAGCAGAAAGCAAAAAATTATCACAGTGACAATTATCAAATTTCTCAGCATACTTTTTTACGGCGAAATCGCCATTTCGACGCACATCAGATATAATTTCAGCAACGCTTTGTATATTTTCAAATTCAATTTTGTCAAAAAAGTCACTTTTAACTTCATTAAAATCAATAATTTTCATAGCAGTCCTTATTTTGTACGTGAAGCGAGATTATTCAAAATATCCTTTGGCGTAATATCATGTTTAGCCATAAAAGTAAGCATAAAGTAAGTCAAATCTGCAGCTTCCCAACTAAGTCCGTCGCCTTCTTCAAAATTTACTGATTCAAAAGCTTCTTCCATGATTTTACGTTTCAGGTAAAATTCATTTTGGAATAACTTTGTAGTAAAAGATTTCTCAGGTAATTTTTCTTTTCTGTCCAAAAGAAGCGCAAAAAGTTCATTTACACAAAATTCTTTATCTTCAAAGCAGCTAAAACGGTTTAGGTGGCACGCATTGCCATTTTGTTTAACTTTAAATAAAATAGTATCTCTATCGCAGTCAAACAAAGCGGTCACAAGTGTTTGTGTATTGCCGGAGGTAAGTCCTTTTGTCCACAGTTCGTTACGAGAGCGGCTGAAATAAGTAGCTGAAGATGTTTGAAGTGTTTTATACAAAGACTCTTTGCTTGAATAAGCCAACATTAGAACTTGTTTAGTGTCGAAATCCTGAACTATTGTGGGAATAAGACCACTGCATTTTTCAAAGTCTACACAAGCGCAAAAAGCGTCTTCAAGCTTGACTATTCCTTTGTAAATGCACATTCCTAGTTGAGTTGAAACATTCATTTTTTGAAGTTCAACAATTTCGGCAATAGAACTAATTCCACCAGCTGCTGTTATAGCATTTTTAGTTAAAGAAGCGATATTTTTAATTGCCTCTATATCACACCCGCCCATCATTCCTTCTTTTTCGACAACGGTGTATAAATAGCCACAACACAACTCGTCAAAACGTTTTATAAAATCCGATGGAGTTTGCGAAAGTTCTTTTGTCCAAGCTTCGGTAGTGATTTTTCCATTTTTTGTATCAATTGCAACTATAACCTTGTCTTTAGGTAATTTAGATAATAATTCTTCACTAGCAGCAGTGCCTATTATAATTTTATTAGCGCCGTTTGCTAAAATTCTTTTAGCTTTTTCGACATCACGAATTCCTCCACCGACACGGCACTTTGCGATTTTGCATATTTCTTTAATCAGAACTTCATTGTCAGACTTGCCCATTGCTGCGTCTAAATCTATAACTGCTATTTCGCCAAAACGAGAATAATAAGATGCTAACTCTAAAACATTGTCTTTTTCTAAAACTTTTTCTTTGCCTTGTTTTAGTTGAACAGCTTTTCCACCCATTAAATCTATACTTGGAATTATCATGTTTCCACTTCCCTTATAATATTTTTTCTTAATTATAATTATACATGAAAAAGAACAAAAAACTAAAGTCCACTTTGATTCACGATACATAAATTTAAGCAGCTTATTTTTAATAGTATTGCAAAAGCAGGTAATAGTCGGAAACTGATAAGCTTTTAAAGCTCGTTTCTACCTTCTATAGCACGAGCGAGAGTAATTTCGTCAGCATATTCCAAATCCGAGCCAACAGGAATACCAAAAGCTATACGAGTAATCTTTATTCCAAAAGGTTTAAGCAATTTTGTTATATACAAACTTGTCGCATCACCCTCTATCGAAGGACCAAGAGCGAGTATAATTTCTTTTACAGTTTCATCAGTAGCACGATTCAAAAGTTCTTTTATTCGTATGTCTTCCGCGCCAATTCCGTCAATCGGTGATAACATTCCTTGCAAGACGTGATATAGCCCATTGTATTCATTTGTTTTTTCAATTGCTATTAAATCTTTAGTTTCAGCTACTACACAAATTACCTCACGATTGCGTTTCGAGGATTGACAAATTTCGCATGGATTGGACGACGACATGTTAAAACAGACATCGCAATAATGAATGGTGTTTTTGGCTTCAACCATGGCAACTGCGAATTTTTCGACCTCAGACAGCGGCATTTTGAGAAGGTAAAACGCCATTCTTTGTGCCGATTTTGGACCGATGCCCGGAAATTTTTGAAAAAAATCAATTAATGTTGCAAGTCCTTTTGTATATTGCATTAGAATAATCCGGGAATACTGATACCGCCCGTTATTTGTTTCATTTTTGCTTCTAATTCAACAACTGCTGTTTGTGACGTTTTCAAAATTGTAGCAGTAATTAAATCTTCCAGCATTTCAACTGTATCAGTATCGATAGACGAAGGATTTTCAGGATTAATTGCTTCAGCTGACAGTTTGATTGATTTAAAACGACCTTGTCCGTCACAAGTTACTTTTACTGCACCTCCTGCGGATTCTTCTGTGAACTCTTTTGCAGCGAGTTCTGTTTGTGCGTCTTGCAATCTTTTTTGCATTTGTTGCGCTTGTTTCATCATATTGGCTATATTCATGTTATCTCCTTTACCTTCGTCAATCTAGTTACAGTCATTATAATCTGCTCAAATATCGTTAGTCAAGATAAATAATATGAAATAATTGTATCAAAAGAAAAGGACGATATTAAGTTTTGTAAAGCTGTTTTTTAAGGTTATATCTATATTCACGTTATATATACTCTTTATTTGCTCAAATAATTGTAAATATACGCAATTATTTTTTATATATTGTTTTTATATAAACAAGAGAGATTAAATAGATATTAATTCAGAGAAAGGACAATGATGGCCGAAATACAAAGTGGCGATGTCGGACTAAAAAAACTAGGATATGGCTCATTGAATGAAGATTCATCATCAGCTACGAGCCGCAGCTCTGAAGGCGTAGAAAATAACTATATTCCTGATGTATTTTCTGCAAATAAATCTAAAGTCAATCAAGGCGCAATTAATACCAGTTTAACAGATAACACGAAGTCTCTCGGAAAATCGAGCAGTAATTCGACTGATACTCAAGGCAACTCAAGTATTTTTAATAATTCATCAACAGCAAAATTTGGTGTTACAGACGGTTTCGATTTAGAAGCTTCACAGAACATAACAAAAGCTTTCACCGGTACTATGATGTACATACCGAATTATGGTTGGGCTAACAATGGGGTGCAACAACTATCATCGAATAATCAAAGTGACTCAACAAATTCAAATAACAACACTAATAGCAATACAACTTTAAACGAAGATACAATGAGCCAAATTAAGGCTTATGTGACAGAATTATTCAATTCATTTTTACAGTCCCTTATGGGCGAAAGCAGTGATACTTAATCAGAAAAGTATATATAACGTATTAGATAGAAAAAAGGAGAATTACAATGGTAGCAATCGGAAAAATAGGACAAGTAGCACGATCACGAGGAACAAGCGAATCGCAAAGTAAAGCAAGCAACCCTACCGAAATTGGTGATCAATTGCGTGGTGCAGGTAAATCAGAAGGTGCTAAACCCGAAGAAGGTGTTAAACCCGAAGAAGGTACTAAACCCGAAGAAGGTACTAAACCCGAAGAAGGTACTAAAAAAGAAGAAGGCGCTAAAAAAGAAGAAAATGCTAAAAAAGAAACTGAAAAAAAACCCGGCGTACCAGGACAAGGCGGAGAAAAAATGCAATTGGGCAAAGAAAGCGGAGCCGCTCAAGAGGCAGGAGGCGCTGCTGATGTAGGAAAAGCTGGTGGCGCAGGTGGCGCAGAAGGTGTTGGAAAAGCTGATTCTGCTAAAGGTTCCAATGTTCAACTTGCCAGCTCTGGTGGTAGTGGCGGACAAAACGGATACGAAGCCGGTCTTAAAGACGGCGTTGAAAAAGCTAAAAAAGAAAATAACTTCAGCGCTATGTGTTAATACCAAAAATATCAGAATTAGTAGAATTATTAAAATTTTAAGCAGTATTTTAAATACTGCTTTTTTTTGTGAAAAATTTTAAAATCATCTATTTGATTTATGGACAAAATAATAAATGTGGGCATAATATATTATAGAGGGGAGATTGGGGAATTATGCTAAACAATATATCCAATCAAGATAATCTAAATATAAATGAAAAGGTCGAATTGCTTAAATTGGGCTTAAGTTCGTACAAAGGAAAAGCACTTTCTGAAAATGTGATACAGTTAGTTGATGAAAGTAATATTTCCGAAGATGCTTTGAAATTGTATGAAAAAGAGTCTGATATAAAGAAATTTACGCAATTGACCTTATCTGATCCTGAAAATAATTCACATAATAGACTCGTTTTTGAAAACTTACTTTCGAACGGAGTGAGTTTGTCGGATTCTGCTGATATTATTGAAGCGCTTTTAAATAATGACGAATTTTTAAGCGACATTATTGGGTAGATAAATGAATTTGACTTCTCATGAACAGATTTCAGAGCAAGATGCCATTGAAGATAATGACATTACTTTTTCAGCCTCGGTTTTTGACGAAAATTCTCCTTTAAATAAAGCCTTAAAACTTTACAAAACTGAAAAATATAAAGAGGCTTTGGAGCTTTTTAAACAAATTAAAAATAGCCCACAATGTGAAAATCAAAATATAAATTTGTATATCGGCAATTGTCTTTACAAGTTAAATAATATAGAAGAAGCCGAAATTGTCTGGAAAGAGGCTGAAGCGGAATATTCTAGTAGCGCAAAAGTAAACATAAATTTAGGAAATTTATATTTTGCAAAAAATGAATTAAACAAAGCCGTATTATATTGGCACAAAGCATTAGCTCTTGAGCCCGAGTCAGAAGCCACAAATTATAATATTGCCGTTGCATACAGCAAAAAAGGTATTCGTGATTTAGCCATCAAATATTATGAACGTTTTGTAAAATATTATCGTGGTGAATTAGATAATGAATTATATGTAAATATCAAGAATTTTTTAATATCCATAAAAGCCACAGCAGACAATTTTGGTGTGCAAGCCACCATTTATTTTGAAAAGCACGATATTCAAAAGATAGTGGATTGCTATTTAGGTGCGGTCTCAAATTACCCCTGCTCGGTTGAGCTTAATCACTATGTAGGAAAACTTTTTTATAAAATTAAAAA
>CAZTVM010000017.1:4187-25416 GCA_964617065.1 uncultured Muribaculaceae bacterium | reverse complement strand
AAAAAGCAGCTTTAGTTAAAAGAATCGTTAAAAAAGGTTTGGGTGAGTTCCTTGGTGAACAAATTCAAATACAATTCCACAAAAATGTTATATTGCTCGTTCATCATTTAATGGTGAAGATTCGGATAAAATGCCAACGCAGGGTCTGTACGATTCTGTAGCAGGTATTCGTACGCAAAAAGAGTTGATGGATGGTGTCAAAAAAGTTTGGGCTTCAAAATGGAAAGACTTATCATTCTGGGCTAGGCATGATTACAAAATAGGACACGAAAAAATTCAGCCTAATATTATCATACAAGAAGTTATGCCTGTAGATTATACTTTTACTTTGTATACAGGGAACTTGGAAAAAAACAGTAAAGACAAAATGACAATACAACTTTCTCCGGGTGTTGACTGCGGTTTTGCTGGCGACCCTTACATATTTGAATACGACAGAACCGCTAATTCTCAGAGTTATCCGGCTATGAGAACGATGATGGCGACTAAAAACAGAATGAAAAACATTTCAAAAGTTCTTATGAACGACCCTTATCGTGAAAAATATGATAGCGTTGATTATTCAAAAGACCCACTTAACTGTTCAAAAAAAGAATATTCATCTCTTATTGAAAAAATAGCTAAAATAGCGGAACGAATTGAAGAAGAAGTGCCTACTGAAATTATGGAAAAAAATTCTAAGGGCAAATGGGTTAAGGTTAAAAAATCTGTACCGCAAGATATTGAGGGTGGCGTTAAGTTTGTAAGAAAAAATGGTAAAATGGTACCTGAAATTTATATATGGCAAACCAGAAATATTTTTTACCCAGATGAAACTGCGAAAAAGCAGTAACGTAAATTTAAGGTTCTCTTATTAAGAGAAATGCAGGACGATAAGCGAAGGGCTTTGGTACATTGTATTATTTTTTAATTCGACAAACAATGGACATAAAATAAATTAGCTGGGGAGAGGGTCGAACTCTCGAACCTTTCGGGTATGAGCCGAACGCTCTAACCAACTGAGCTACCCAGCCATTTATTATTATTAAACTGTCAAATATATTTTAGTCCTTCGTTGGTATGAGCTGAAAGCTGTGAACAACTGGGCTAACTTATTAATATTAAACACTAAGCAAAGTGAAATTTCAAGAAAATATTTTTTAGCTGACTTTTAAAAGTTCCATTATTGCAAAATAGTGTAAAACAGCACCAACTAAGACGAACATGTGCCAAATACTGTGCATGTACTTCTTTTTCAACAAATAAAATATGCACCCAAAAGTGTAAAATAAACCGCCAGCAAGAAAATACCAAACGACTAAATGGCTGGAATTTATCCAGATTGTATAAATCAAAAACACCGATAGCCAACTCAAAAGCAAATATAGTCCGGTTGATATGTATTTGAATTTGAGTGTTAAACAAGAAAAAACGATTCCTGTTATTGATAAATACCAAATGATAGCGAGTAATATTACTGATAACGGAAATGGAATTGCAAGCAGCAGCAAAGGTGTATATGTTCCTGCAATCAATAAAAATATTGCAGAATGGTCAATACGACGAAAAACTTTTTTAGCTGTTTTATTAGTCAAGGCGTGATAGCAAGTAGAAGACTGGAAAAGCAAAAACATTGTCGTGCCGTAAATCGCTGTAGCTGTAATTGCTGTGGGCGTCTTTGCTGTTGTTGTTAATATTACAATAGCTGCGATTGCTAATATAGCACCCAGCGCATGTGTAGTTGCGTTGGCAAATTCCTCACCAGTAGTGTATTTCGGTTCATCGCTCATAACTACTCCATTCTTTAGTTAATATTTTTTCTTCATTTGATTATCACATAAAAACAAATTTTAGTGTATATTATATTAGGTCGTGGGATTTTATAGCATAATTTGAATTTTATGTTATAATACAAATGAGAATTTTAGTTTGCTCAAATGGTTATGTAACAATTTTGTAATAAAAAGAGCTATTTTAGCAAATTATTTTTATCACATGCGTTACTAGTATTATAAGTAGTGTGTAATATAAAAAAATAGGAGGACAATATGTCTGGTATACAAAGTGTAGGTAGTGTTAATACAAATTTAAAAAGTCAAAATGTATCTTTTCAAGGTGACCAAGAAGGTTCTAAAAAAAGCGTTTTAGCTTATGCGGCTGGTGGTGCGGCTTTAGGTGCAGCTACTGGCGCAACAGGTAGCTATTTCTTTGCTAAACCTTCTGAAGAAGGTGTTTTGAAACAATATGCCAACTTACTTGCGGACGAAAACAACGGTTTAAAAGAACTTATTAAAACTAAATTCCCTGATGATAAAACAGCTACTGTTGACCTCACTGCTGATGAAGCTAAAAAGTTTGGGTTCACGGGTGAGCAAAAAGGTGTAGAGAAGGCAACTCTAGAAGCTAAAGTATTAGATAAACAGGCTGAAATGCTTTCTAAGACGAGTAATTCTGAAACTATAGCTGTCATGTTAAAAGATTCAAAAGATGAAGATGCAGCTTTAAAGAGTGTGTTAACTAAAGCAAAAGGCCAGCCAAATACATTCGAAGAAACAAAATCGATGTTAAAAAATGTCATTGAGAAAAAAGGCAATGCTGAAGGCTTAGATGAAACGGCTGTACAAGCGTTTAAAAATGCAAAGAGAAGCAAGGTTTGGGCACATGCTGGGATAGCTGGTGCAGCAGCAGCAGTCGCACTCGGTGGCTATGCAGCTTATGCCAACAGCAATAAAGCGTAGATTTACTTAATTATAAAATAAAAAGAGGTCTGTCAAATACTCTAAATTACTTGTCAGACTTCTTTTTTATTGTTTTTTTTATAAGCAAACAACAAAGAAAAAGACTGTTAGTAACAGCCCTTCTCTTATCTCTTAAATTATTCTTTTTTTAGTCTAACAATGCCTCAAGCACAGCTGCATTTTTGGCGGCTAAGCCTGTTTCTCTGATTTTTTGTCTGTGAATGTACGTACGTAGCGCTTCACGTATTAACTCGCTTCTTGAACGATTTTCCTTGTCTGCCACGTCGTCAATTTTTTCTAAAAATTCTTCGGGCATTGATATTAGTACTCTTGCCATGTTATATTCCTCCGTTTTGTGGTTTATATGCTCTCTATATATTTATAAAGTGGTAATTCTGAAAAAAAGTGCTAAATATTATATAAAAAATATATTTTTGTTTACAAAAATTAACACTAATTATTATCTTCACATAGGCACAATGTCAAAGCAAAAATATAGGATACAATAACTGACGTGTAAATCTAGTCAATATTGATAGGTTCTCGCAAGATGGCGGTAATAGCATCTCTCGCAGTTTGAACGAGATTGTCCGGAATGTTCGGGATAACTGTAAGCTGTCTAAGAATATCGACAGTACGTTTAAAAGCCCTCACAATATCGCCTTCACCTGCTTCGACTTGGTCAACTAAATCATTCCATTCACAGCCGTTTACCCAGTTTTCAATTAATGGTGAGTAGTATGAGTTAATGAACATTTCTGTCTCGATGTTAAAATCTCGCTGCACAATATTAACAATACGTTTAACATCTTTAATTCTATTGAGTGCTTTTTTTGATTTGATGCTAATGGGCAATCTTGTGTATAACTCTGCTCTCAAATCCTCTGTAGTTACCGCACAAATGACACCGGCTAATTCAGCAGGATTTAGCTCATTTAGTATACCTTTTAAAATAATTTCGCTCAAAAATAATTCATTTTCCGCACGTATTGCGGAAATCATTTTCCCTTTTTCGTTCGGGTACATATTTTCAGTGTAGCCCATTCGCTCCAGCAAATTAGCGTGATTTTCAAAAATTCTCCAATATACATCTTTCTCATATTCAATAGTTTTTTCTAATTTTTTAACTTTTTTGTCAAAACGTTCATGCAGCTCTAAATCTTTTAAATGACGTTTATATCTGTTACAGTTGACACAGGCGTATTCAAACATTTTATTTTGAATATCAGCGACTTTTTTCTTAAACTCATTGTACTCATTTGAAATTGGTTTATTTTTATTTTGTTTTTTTAATGTATTCAATATTTTTCTGTGTTCAACGAAAGTGCTTTTTATTTTTAAATAGGTCTCAAAATCTTCGTCGGATAAGTTATAATCACATTTAGAACTTTTTATATTGCAAAGAGTATTGTCAAGTTCATCTTTTTGCAGCAGTAGAGGTTTCAATCTATCTGTAGATGAAAAATAACCAAAACTTTTTAAAATCAATTCTTTAGACTGTTCCAAAGTAAAGCGTTGAAGCAAATTCATAACCATAGAATAAGTCGGAGCAAAACGACTTTCGAGGGGATTTGCATCACTGGTAACGAGTGTAGCGACTTCTTCAGGTGACTGGAATTGTGTGCCAACTACAGTTACAAAGCCGACTTCGTCCATGCCTCGACGCCCAGCACGACCGGACATTTGCAAAAATTCACTTGCGGTCAGCATTCTATGACCGTTGTCTGTTCGCTTACTGACTGACGAGATAACAGTAGAACGTGCCGGCATGTTTATTCCGGCTGCGAGCGTTTCAGTTGAAAAAACAACTTTAATCAAGCCTTTTTGAAACAGTTTTTCAATTAGCACTTTCCAACTCGGTAAAAGTCCGGCATGATGTGACGCTACACCTTGAATTAAATATTCTAAATGCTTGTTATTATTAAGGTGAGGATTTTCAGCTAAATATTCATCAATAACTTTTTTTATTTCAAGCTGTTCTTCTTTAGTTACAAGGCAAAGCTCAGCACATTTTTCCATTTGTTCATCACATTTTTTTCGAGAAAAAGTGAAATAAATTGCAGGTAACATTTCACGTTTATATAAAATACTGACAACATCTTTCACTACCGAACGTTGTGAAAGTTGTTTTTTGTAACCTCTTTGTCTTTTTTCAGGCTTAATTTTGCTATTCAATTTTCCATCAGGAGTCAGTAATGGCAACACATCAAAAGGCTTTGAAGAATCATAATAAAAGTATCGCAACGGTACAGGTCTAAAATCCGTATAGACCAACTCAGTTCTATAATGAACGGAGTTTATCCAGTCAGTTAATTGTTGTGAATTTGCAACAGTTGCAGAAAGTGCTATTATTTGTATATTTGATGGGCAATATATTATGCTTTCTTCCCAGACGGTGCCTCTTTGCTCGTCGTTCATATAGTGAACTTCATCTAACACAACGTATTTCACGTTTTTTAAATTGTCTGAAATTGCGCCTAAATTTGTTCCGTACAGCATGTTTCTAAAAACTTCCGTTGTCATAACGACTATTTGAGCGTCACGATTAATTGATGTATCGCCGGTTAGAAGCCCTACTTTATCACAACCATACTTCATTGAAAAATCGTTAAACTTTTGGTTAGACAACGCTTTTAAAGGTGTCGTATAAAAAATTCTGTCATTGTTCTCTAACGCTTTGTGAATAGCATGTTCAGCTATGCAGGTTTTGCCTGCACCCGTCGGTGCGCAAACAACAATACTTTTGTTGTTATTTATGTGGAAAACAGCTTCTTCTTGAAAATCATCAAGTTTAAATTCAAATTTGTACAAAATCACTCTCCCTGTTAATACACTAATTTTAACACAACTAAACTCTTTTGAACACAAATAGAAATAGTGTTAGACATGCAAGTTACAGCGAATTTAAGTAGGTGTAAGCAAGTGGGACAGTTAATACATTTCAATAATTTGAGTGATAGCTTTTTCAGCTGTGTCTATAATTTCTATTAATTCAGCACGCTCGAAAGGTGCACCTTCAGCTGTGGATTGAAATTCAATAATTTTGTGACTTTTAGTCATAACGATATTAGCGTCGACTTCGGCATGTGAATCTTCGTCGTAGTCCAAATCCAATCTTATTTCACCATTGATTATACCGACAGAAATAGCGGCAATTTCTTCAATAATTGGTGTTTTGTCAAGCAAACCTTGTTGGATTAATTTGTTTACAACTTCTTTTAATGCCAAAAAACCACCGCAAATACTAGCGCAACGAGTGCCACCATCAGCTTGAATTACGTCTGCGTCAATAATAATAGTTCGCTCACCTAATAATTTTAAGTCAATGCAACTTCTGAGTGCTCGTCCGATAAGTCGCTGTATTTCTTGAGTTCTACCTGAAATTTTAGTGCGTTCTCTTTGGCATCTGGTATTAGTAGATGATGGTAAAAGCGAATATTCTGCAGTTAGCCAACCTCTTAAGTCGTCTTTATCCATCCATTTGGGCTTCCCTTCTTCGACTGATGCGGTTACGATTACTTTTGTGTCGCCGACTTCAATCAATATTGAACCCAAAGCATTTTTTGTGTAGTCCTTCGTTATTTTTATCGGTCGTAATGCTTTATTACTTCTACTATAGCTGCGTTCTGCCATTTATAAATCCTTTATTCCTGATTATTTGTATTGTTTTCATTTTCGTCGGTGTGGGTGTCCTCGTTGAAATCAGCTTGTTGCGCTAATAGTTCTTGCCAACCGTCTGTTTTTTCAATAAAGAACATTGCACCTCGTTCTAAACATGATTTTTTATGGTCTTTTTTGTTTGAGGCTGAAATTATACCTATTTTAGTTTTTTGATTTTTTATTTTTGTTATTTTTTGCAATTCGTTTAAAAGCATTAGTCCTTCACGCTCTGTTGGAATAAATAAATCCATTACAACTAAATCAAAATGATTGTTCTTGAATTTTTCTAATGCGTCAAATATTTCTTGTGATGTAACGGAAATAAATCCCTTACGCTGAAAAATTAAATTCAGCTGATATGTAATAACACCCAAATCATCTACAATTAAAACAGATTTTTTACCTGATGCAGTTGTAAGTGCAGTTTGCTCATCTTCTGTATAAGTGGGTATTGAAGTCGGGGATTCTTTCAAGGCATTGAGTATTGTCATTGCGCTTTGCAATTCAGACAATACCAGTTTTAAATCACTCAATTTTAGTGTTTCTGTATTTGGCGGATTTTTACCTAATAGTTTGTAATAGCCATTTATAAATTCATCATCTAATTCTAAAGAAATTGTGCTCATATAACTTATCCCGATTTTTTATATGTTGCTATTGTATCATTTTTTTTTGATTTCGTCTGTTTATAAATTAAAATTATCTTTTTTTTAATTTTCTATATTTTTTGTGTTTCCATAGTAGCGTAATATAAAAAGCTAAAAGGTCAAAATAGCTACCATTTAAGATTGTTAAGTTTTATTAATATTCAATAATGCTTGTTATATGTGCTTTTTACAGAATTAGAACAAGAAAAAATATTTTTCAGGCAATATTTAATTTAAAAATGTTTTTATATAAATACGAGGGATGTTAAAAGTTTTATTTTAAAGCTTAATTTAAAAGAGAGGCGAACGATGTCAGGAGCAGTCAACAGTTCTTATTTTGACGGTGCATTTTCAAGTGCAGGAAAAACAGATGCTAAAAGCGTCAGCGGTAGCACAAACTATATGCCACTAGACCTTATGTGGGGCGGTGTCGGTATGTCATTAGCTAAAACGGCTTTTGGATTCGGAGATTCTGAAGGCGGTGCAGGTGCGGGAAGTATGTTTGGTTAGAAAGTAAAAATTTACTCAAATACTCATTTACTCAAATACTCAATTAAATACCCAGTTTTATAACCTACCACTCGGTAGGTTTTTTTTATGGATTATAAATAATAATTAAAAAAATTGAAAAACAAATGTAGTGGTGATATAACTAAGGTAGCAAGTATTAAAAAGAGGTTAATTTTATGTCTGAAATAGAAATTATTTTACCGGATGGGGCAAAATCAAGTATAAAAGAAGGTGCAAATGCTTATGATTTTGCATTGTCGATTAGTGAAGGATTGGCGAGAAATGCAGTCGCAGCAGTTATAAATGACGAAGTGAAAAGTTTGAATACAGTGTTGAAAAATAGTGATAAAGTCAGAATTTTGACGTCAAAAGACAAAGAGTCATTAGCGGTTTTACGTCATTCTACGTCGCATATTATGGCACAAGCTGTTCAAAATTTGTATCCTCAAGCCAAATTGGCGATAGGTCCTGCGATTGAAAATGGGTTTTATTACGATTTTGATATTGACGGATATACTTTGAGTGAAGAAGATATCAAAAAAATTGAAGACGAAATGCACCGTTTAGTGAAAGAGAAATTAACGTTTAAGAAATATTTGATTTCAGATGTAGAGAAACAAATTAATGATTTTAAGGCTCAAGGCGAGATATATAAAGCAGAATTGCTTGAAGAACATAAAAATGACAGCCCTACATTGTATGTAACAGAAAACAAAGACGGAAAGGCTTTGTTTAATGATTTGTGCAGAGGTCCTCATCTTCCTAACTCCTCGTTTATTAAAGCGTTTAAGCTTTTAAATGTGGCTGGTGCATACTGGCGTGGTTCTGAAAAAAATAAAATGTTACAAAGGGTTTATGCGACAGCTTTTTGGACAAAAGATGAATTAGACGCCCATTTGACTTTTTTAGAAGAAGCGCAAAAACGTGACCACCGAAAACTCGGTGCGCAGCTTGATTTGTTCTCTATCCATGATGAAGTTGGTGGAGGTTTAGTCTTGTGGCATCCGAATTTAGCCGTTGTCAGAGAAGAAATTGAAAATTATTGGCGTAAAGAACACAGAAAAAGGGGCTACCAAATAGTGAATACACCTCATATTGCCAAGTCAAAACTCTGGGATATTTCTGGGCATAGTTCGCATTATCGTGAAAATATGTATTTTATACAAGACGAGGGCACAGAGTATGTGTTAAAGCCTATGAATTGCCCATTTCATATTTTGATATATCAAGCTAACCGTTATTCATACAGAAGTTTGCCATTACGTCTGGCAGAGTTGGGCACAGTGTATAGAAATGAACGTTCAGGTGCATTACAAGGTTTAAGCCGTGTAAAAGGTTTTACACAAGATGATGCGCACGTATTCTGTACCCATGAACAATTAATTGACGAAATTAACGCTATTATTGACTTTGTTGATGTTACTTTGAAAATGTTTAATATGTCTTACGAAGTAGAACTTTCGACAAGACCTGAAAGTTATGTAGGAACGATTGAAAATTGGGACAGAGCAGAAGAAGGTCTAAAAAAAGCGTTGGCTGTAAAAGGTTTGGCTTATGAAATAAACGAAGGTGATGGTGCTTTTTACGGACCTAAAATCGATTTTAAATTGAAAGACGCAATCGGTCGCACTTGGCAAGGCGCTACTATTCAACTCGATTTTAATTTGCCGGAACGCTTTGATTTAAAATATCAGGACAGCGATGGCTCAATGAAAACTCCGATAATGCTCCACAGAGTTATTTTTGGGTCAATGGAAAGATTTATGGGCGTTTTGATTGAACATTATGCCGGTGCGTTTCCTACTTGGTTGGCGCCGACACAAGTCGCAATTGTGCCTATTTCTGACAGGCATGCTGATTACGCAAAGAAAATTTTTGATAGGCTATACGATTTAGGAATTCGTGCAAAGCTCGACGACCGCTCAGAGAGTATGAACTATAAAATCCGTGAAGCCCTGCAAGACAAAAAAATCCCTTACGTTTTGGTTATTGGCGATAAAGAAATTGAAAATAATGAAGTTGCAGTCAGAGCCAGAGGCAAAGGGCAAATAGGAGTTTTCTCAATTGACAAATTTATTGAGGACATTGAAGCAGAAATTAAAAACAAAGGGTAAGCAATTGACTGAAAATATAAAAAATCAAAAAAAATTTCATTTTATCGCTATAGGTGGGATAGGTATGAGTGCTTTGGCTAAGTATTTGCTTGAAGTCGGCTGTGAAGTCAGCGGTTCTGATATAAATAAGAGTAAATATTCTTTAGAGTTGGAACAATTAGGCGCAACGGTTTATGTCGGTCATTCAGCACAAAATGTTCCTGAAGATGCTGTAATAGTTGCGTCGTCGGCAATTAAGCCTTCAAACCCTGAATATAAAAGAGCATTAGAGTTTGGCAAAAAAATTTACCATCGTTCTGATATTTTAAAAATAATAGCTGAAGGCCTTGGTAAAACACAAAAGCCAATGTTTATTGGCTTTGCCGGAACGCATGGAAAAACTACAACAAGTGGTTTATTATCATTCGTTTTGGAAAAAGCCGGTTATGCTCCGTCTTTCGCTGTTGGTGGAATTATACCTGCTTTGCATACAAACGCAAAATGTTCAAAAGGTGATTATTTTATCGCTGAGTTAGACGAGTCGGACGGCACTATTGTTAAATACATGCCTGATGTCACTGTGATAAATAACCTAGAAGTTGACCATCTTGATTTTTACAAAAATGGTTTTGAAACACTTTTAGCGACTTTTAATAAATTTATTTCTAATCTCAAGGACGACGCAAAACTAATAGTGAACGCTGATTGTAGCGGTTGCCAAAAATTAATGACAGTTAATCCGGAGTTTGAATTTATAACTTTTGGGCTGCAAAATGCTGATTATGTAGCTAAAAATATTTCATACAACGAATTATCGTCGCAGTTTGATGTATATAATTATGATGAAAAAATTTGCACAATTAAATTGAATGTTTTAGGTAAACATAATGTATATAATGCTTTAGCTGTTGTTGCAGCGTTAAATGAGGCAGGTGTTTTAATCGAAAATATTGTGCCTTATTTTACTGATTTTTCAGGTATGGGTAGAAGATTTCAATTCGTCGGTGAAGTCGGCAAAGTGAAAATTTTTGATGATTACGCTCATCACCCTAGTGAAATAAAAGCTACGCTGCAAAGTGTAACATCTTTGAACAAAAACGTAGTTGCTATATTTCAGCCTCATCGTTATACAAGGCTTAAAGGCTTGTGGAATGAATTTTTAGCTGCATTTGATTGCGCTGATGAATTAATTGTTTTAGATGTCTTTAACGCAGGCGACGATTTTGACGAATGTTATAATTCTGAAAAATTTGCTTCGACAATTCAGCATAAGAACTGTAAGTATGTCGCTGGTACAATTGCTGAAGCAGCCGAAAAAATTTATCCGTTAATGAATGAAAATGATGTGGTTATCACGCTTGGTGCTGGTGATGTCACTGAATTAGGTAAAAAGTTACTAGAGCTAAGTGAAAGTAAGGTCTGTTAAATGGTGTCACAAGAGTTGAAAAAATATACAACATTTCAAATAGGTGGCGAAGCGAAAAATGTCTTTTTTCCTTCTTCGATGACAGAATTAGTTGAATTGTTGAAAATAGCTAAAAATCCACTTGTTTTAGGTGCTGCGTCAAATATTTTGATTTCTTCATCAGGAATTGAAGAACCTGTAATATTTACCACCAATATAAAGGATTTTGTTGTAACAAAAAATATAGTTGAGGCAGAGTGTGGTGTGAAGGGACAATTTTTAGCCAGAGAAACTCAAAAACTTGGTTTGTCCGGCTTTGAATTTATGATAGGTTTTCCAGGAACAATCGGTGGTATGGTCTACATGAATGCAAGTGCTCATGCACAGTCTGTTTCAGATAAAATTCTTTCTTGCGTAATTTATGATTTAAAATCAAAAAAAATAATCGATTTGAATAAAAAGGACATGGAATTCGCTTATCGCTCATCAATTTTAAATAAAAAAGAGTACGTATTGTTGAGTGCAAAATTTCAACTTGATGAAATGGATAAGGACAAAATAGATGATATTATTAATAGAAATATCGAATTTCGTAAAACGCACCAGCCGTCGTTGACGTCTCCGAATGCCGGCAGCGTATTTAAAAATCCAATTGGCGATTCTGCAGGAAGGTTGCTTGATTTAGCCGGTGTGAAAGAACTTTCTGTCGGTTGTGCTCATGTTTTTGATAAGCATGCGAATTTTATCGTTAATGATGACAACGCTACTTCTTTGGAAATTTCTCAATTGATTTTAAATATGTATAATAAGGTTAAGGAAAAATATAAAATAGAACTGGAGCCTGAAATAAAATTTGTAGGGAAGATGACTAAGGAAGAAAAATTAATATGGGCAGAATTGTTAAAAAAATAATAGAAGTAGACAAAAAAATAGCTGTTTTGTGCGGTGGGTTGTCGAGTGAACGTGAAGTATCACTTCGCTCAGGAAAGAATGTCCTTGCGGCTTTACTTCGCCAAGGATATAAAAATGCTGAACTCGTTGATGTAGATGAAAATATTGCTGAAACATTAAAAAATAAAAATTATGATTTAGTTTACAACGCTCTGCATGGCAAATACGGTGAAGATGGCTGTATTCAAGGTTTACTTGAAATCTTGAAAATTCCATATACAGGCTGTGGCACAATGGCTAGTGCTGTTTGTATGAATAAAGAATACACTAAACGTATGCTCAAAACTGCTAATATTCCTTTGATAAGTTCTGTTTTTATTAAATATGGCGAGGACTATGCTGAAAAAATAAAAAATTTGAAGTATCCGTTAATGCTTAAACCTGTTTCAGAAGGCTCAAGCATCGGTATGTATAAAGTTGAAAATGAAAAAGATTTTGATTTGCTATACAAAAAATCTTTAGAATGTAAACAAGATATTCTAGTAGAAGAATTTTTGACAGGAAGCGGCTGCACCGTTGGGGTTATAGACGATGTAGAAAATGATGGACAATTAGTGACTGAAATTCTTGAATTTCGTACTAAAAATGAGTGGTATGATTACGAATGTAAATACACGGCTGGTATGACCGAGTTCATACTGCCTGCGCAATATTCTTCTGAAGTATCTGCAAAAATAAAAGAATACGCACTTTTAGCTTATAATGCATGTGGCTGCTCAGGTGTTAGTCGTGTGGATTTTTTGGTAGTCGACGATATACCTTACGTTTTGGAAATCAATACGAGCCCTGGTATGACAGATTTGAGTGATTTGCCTGCTCAAGCAAATGCTTGTGGTATTAATTATGATAATTTAGTACAATTAATTTTAAATAATGTAGGATTAAATAAGTAAAGCATGACGAACGAAGATGCAACTGCAGAACAAAGTTTAAATATTGCCGAAATAAAGGCTCGTATTAGACTTCAACAGTGTGAAAGGGCTAATCGTCGAAAAAAAATGCTTTTTCGTCAGATATATCGACTTTTACGTTTATTTGTAATAGTTTGTCTTTGCTACTTTCTTTATAGGGCGCTGTTTATGCACCAATGGTACTTGCGCAGTGATGTTTTTAACAAAGTCGAAAATAATGGTCAATTGACTATAGAAGGCAACATTATCACTCCTGATTATAAAGTTTTAGCGGCGTTAAGACGTGTAGATTTGCCTCATAAACCTATCTATTTAATCAGCACAACAGAAATGGAAGAAAATTTGTCAGAGTTGCCACCTGTAAAAAAAGCTTATATAAGACGTTTTTGGTTTCCTGCCCGCCTTTTAATTAGGTTAGAAGAACTTACGCCGGTGCTTAGTATTTCACCGAAGGAAGATGTTTCTCCGATAGCCTTTTTTACTGAGTGTGGAAAACTTATCGGACGAGATTACTTACCTCTCGACAAATCTTATGAAACGTTTTTAGTTCTTTCTTACGGTGTCAGAGGTGATGACTATCACAAATGGAATGCAGAAAAAGTTAATTCGATTTTGCGTCTAGCTAATGAAATTGAGCTGCTTTCAAAAGAAAAAATAAAATATATCGATTTGCGAAATCCAAAAGACGTATATATTCAACTGGAAACAGCAAAAGTCAGAATAGGAGAAGTCGATGACTCTGTTTATTTGCGTATTCAGGACATCGGCTCGATATTGCCTAAAATAAAAACTTTGAAAAATAAAAAAATTAAGTATGTCGATTTGCGTTGGAAAACAAACTATTTGAAAATAGACAATGGAAAATCGCAGCCAATCAATACTCAATCTGAGCAAAAAAATAACTCATCGCAAAATTTTGTGCAATCTATTAAGTCATTGACTAACGGTTCTGAAAATTCTAAGCCTGAGCCAACCCCAGAGCGTGGCTAACTATTAGACTCGTTTGAAAGTAGTTTAATCCACTCCGGCAACACTTCAAATACGTCAGCGACAATGCCGAAGTCTGCAATATTGAAAATTGGTGCTTTTTCATCTTTGTTTATGGCAATTATAATATCGCTTGAGCTCATGCCTATAACGTGCTGAATAGCACCGGAAATAGCACATGCAATATAAATTTTTGGAGTTACAGTTTTACCTGTTTGTCCAACTTGAATAGAGGGTGTTGCTATTTTTATGTCAACTGCTGCACGACTCGCTCCAACTGATGCATTGAGTAATTGAGCTAATTTTTCAATAAGTTCAAATCCCTCTTTTGTCTTCATGCCTTTGCCTCCAGCCACTATTATCTCGGCTTCGCTCAGATTTTTTTCACTATTTTGCAAATTTTTTATAAATTCAATTAATTCAACTTTATCCTCTACAGTGCTGAAATCGACATCGATGTAATCAATTTGTGTCTGTTTATCAGAATTTAATTCACTTTTAGGTAAAACATTTGGGCGTACTGAAGCCATTTGAGGCATATTTTTACATAAAATCGTAGCCATTAAATTCCCACCAAAGGTTGGACGAGTAGCGGCTAATTGTTTTTTATCGTTTATATCAAGTTTCGTGCAGTCCGCCGTAAGCCCTGTATTCAAAAATGAAGACAATCTCGGCGCTAAGTCACGACCTTGAGTTGTTGCCCCTATTAGCATAATAGCAGGTTCAGTACGTTTAATTACCTCTAAAACACCATGCGCATACAATGCAGTTGAGTATTTATTCAGTTTTTCATTGTTTACGACGTAAAACTTGTCTACACCGGCTTTACCTAAAATATTAGCAAAGCTTTGGTAATCTATATTTATACCTAATAAAACAGCTGCGATTGACGCATTGTCTAATTTCTCGCTTAATTCGCAAGCCTTGTTAGCCAGTTCCAGCACGACAGGCGCAAAGGTAGTATTGTCCAAAATTTCAGCATATAATAAAATTTCATTATTAGTCATTTAATCCAAAAACCTCTTTTAATTCTATAACTTTCTTATTTAAAAACTCTGCGTATTCAGTGACAGAATTCATTTTGACTATTTCACCTGCACTTTTTTGTTCAGGTCGAAAAGCTGCACTTACATAAGTCGGCGAGCCTTTCATTCCAACAACTTCAGGTTCTAAACCGATGTCAGCTAGTGTAACAAGCTGAATCTCTGAGTCATGAGCCTTGATGTAACCGTCTATAAGAGCTTGTCTAGGCTCATACTCGCACTTTAGCATGCAAATCAATGCCGGCAACTGAACTCTTAGTTTTTCTGTTCCTGTCTCAATTTCTTTTATGACTTCTAATGCCTTTTCATCTGCATCAGTAACTTCTTTTACATAAGTAACTTGCGGAAAATTTAAACACTGCGCAATACTGGGACCAGTTTGAGCTGTGTCACCGTCAGTTGCAAATTGTCCACATATAATCAAGTCAACATCGGGGATTTTTGTTTGTATAGCTGCTGCAATCGTCCTAGACGTGGCGACAGTATCAGCACCTGCAAATTTTCTGTCACTTATTAAAAAACCTTCATCAGCGCCTTTGGCTATTGCTTTTTTTAACATTTCTTGTGCTTGCATCACACCCATCGTTAGCACGTAAACCTCAGTATTAGGCAATTTATCTTTTATTTTGAGTGCCGTTTCTAAGGCATACTCATCAAACGGATTAATTATACTCTCCATTCCTTCTCGTTGAATGGTGTTGTTCTCTGTCCACTTTATATCAGCTGTATCAGGAACTTGCTTTATACATACCGCTATTTTCAATGTTGTACCTCTATAAATGTATCTCTCTTTTTCTATTTTATATCATTAAGGTTATTTTACAAATTTTTTAATGTTAAGTTTTGTAACTAAATATACAAAATATAGCAATTTTGTATATTAAATATACTTTATATATATGTAAGCATTAAATAAACACAAAAACATAAATATATAATTTTTTTTATTACATACATAACATAAAACGACAACTAACTTCCTAACTTCCTAACCTTCCCTTCCTATTACAAGTATTGCTCCCAACGGAGCTTTTTTTTTGACAATTTTAATGTTGCGATTTGTAACAGAATACAGCAAGTATAGCAATTATGCATACTAAATATACTTTATATATATGTAAGCATTAAATAATCACGAAAACTTAAATATAATTTTTTTATTACATACATAACATAAACGACAACTAACTTCCTAACTTCCTAACCTTCCCTTCCTATTACAAGTATTGCTCCCGATGGAGCTTTTTTTTTGCTCAAAAAGGAATGGAAATAGTTTAAAATTACAAACTTATATTTATGTCTTTGTGTTCGCCTAATTTTTCTTTCAAACCAAGAATAAACTCTTTAGCTTCAGGAGAGGCTTTAGACCAATTAACTGCGCAGATACCTCTTTGAACCCAAAGTAATTCTTTGAAGAAGTCATATTGCGAATTAAGTGCGTGAGCTTTTGAGTCAAGGTATATTTTTTGAGAGTCTAATAGTTGAGCCATTGTAATTTTGTTATTCAAATACAAATCTTTCATTGTCAAATAGCTTTCGTTTGCAGTATACATAGCTTTGTAATGTTTTTCGATAGAAAAATATGCAGCTACTGCACGATTTATTGTTTCCCTAACGTGAGCGTCAATACTGGTTTTAACTTCATCTGCATATCTTTCCAATTCAGCTCGTTCAGCTTTTATACGAGAGATTTCAGCGAATTTTGTACCACCTTCAAAAGGTGTCCATTTTGCAAAAACACCGAGTTTCCAATTCGTATCGTCGGGATGCCCTAAAGCCACTGGTACGTGCGCTCCACCTGCGCCTACTGGTTGCAAAAGCTTTATGTCACCTGTGTAACTGGGGTTCATCAAGTTCGTATATTCTAGTGACAATTTTGCGTCAGGTAAAAAGAATTTTTGCACATACATGCCGAGTTCGTAGTCTTTCATTTTAATTGCAGCTCGAAGTTTAGCTAATTCCGGTGAAACTTTGTAAGATTCTTCAACGAATAAATCTGTAAATTTTGCGAGTGATTTAGGGGTGCACACATAATCAATTACATGAAAATCTTTTGTGTAAAACGCAGGGTCAGCAGCGGTTAGTGGGGCAAACGCAAAATCTGTTTTAGCATCTTGGAACAAAATTTTATTAATTTGAATTTTTAAATTTTTGTATTCAGCTCTCATATTAATCAAGTTTTGTTCATTAACACTCAACTGTGACGCCCAACGTAGGACTTCTTCTTTTCCGCAAAAACCCATTTTTTCTCGTACACGAGCGATTGCGAGATTTTCACGTGATTCTTTAACATATTCCTTTTGCACATTCACTAAATTTTCCAAAGTAAGTGTATTGATGTATAAAAGTGCTAGTTCAAGCCCCATAGACTGTTCTGTTAGGAATTTTTCAGCTTCTGAAAAATCTACTTTCTTTTTCTTAATCAAAATATTTGTAACCAAAGCTGGTGAATAAATCATCTGGTCAAATCCCATCTTGAAAACGCCTGTTTCTTCAGGAATGGACAATTTTGCTGAGTCTGCGTAATCCTCGTTGTACTGTTGAAAACCTAAGGTCAGACTAAAAGTCGGTAAATATTTTAAAATTGCAGACATTGAAGAACTTTTAGCGGCTTTTAAAAGCAATTTCTTTCGTTCAATATCTAAATTTTGATTTTCTAACGCATCGAAAACTGCACTCAACGTGTACATTGGTGGTTTTCGATGAGAAATTATTTGAGCATTGTCTAAAATCCTTATATGTGGCTCGTATCCGATATCTTCAGCTGTATCTTTGTTGAAGTATAATAATTCTTCTTCATAAAACTGAATTTTATCTGATTTTTTTACGTCACCGTTCAACGCATTTTTTATGCTGAATGATGTAGCTTCAGCGAGACGTCTGTCGACATCAAGCGCACCTGTACCCATTAGAATTCCGGCGTCTACGTCATCTTTGCCTGTAGTCGAGTAGCTGGGTAATTTTCTTGCATTTACAGCGTTTATGAGGGCAATACGGTCACTTTCACTAATATTAAATAATGGCGTAAAAACTACAGCATCACAATCTTTTGATATTTTTTCTAAGGCTTTTGTATAGTCCTTGCCTACAGAAATCATAACAAAATCGGCATTCGTTAATCGTTCTTTTAAGTATTTATCCCAATCTTTTCCCAATGTGTAGTAATATTCATTTACTAAAACTGCAGCTTTTTTAAATCCTGTTAATTTTTGAAATAATTTTATGCCCTTGCCTGACTGGGCTGCTGGATTAAAAATATTATCGCCGAAATCTCTTAATCCGTACTGGTCAATTGTCATTACAAATTTTTTCTTATTATTTAAGGTGTTTAAATATTCACTGGAACGGTAGCCCAAAGATATAACAATAGCAGCTTCAGAAGATAGTGCTTTATTACAAATATCTCTTATACCTTTTTCTGTCCAATCACCTGTAAATATCAATTTTTCTGAAAAAATAGCTCTAAAATCAGGCGCAGTAGATTTTACAATTGCTTCTTTAAAATATTTCAAAACCTCTGCGTTTTTGTCGGAAGGACCGTCTAATATAAATGCATACTGCATATTTGGGGCATTATTTTTATATATAATTTTTTTTGTTGCGGTGGATACAGCACCTATCTGAGGTGTAGCTGCATAAACGCAAGTTGAAGACACCAACATAAGTAAAACCAAAAACTGGCTAACCAACCTTTTCATACTCTCTCTCCTTGTCTGTTACTTGTCATCAATTTTATTCAAACCATTATATGAATACAAGTTTTTTTTTAAATTTGTTACTTAAATTTACGAAATTTGTATGTTTTGTAACATAGCGTATAAAAAACTAACTCACTAATTCAGAATACGTCTTTGCAAATATTCTATTGAAGTGTTAAAATAACTTAATATAAATCCAGATTAAATACTCACAAATAGGTTTACAAAGATGGAAATAGAGGCAGGACAACATTTAGTAGCAAAATTCTTAGGTATGTCAGTTCACATGGACACACTAATCACAATGTGGATTGTTATGGTTGCATTGGTGTTATTTTCGTTTTTTGCAACTAGAAATTTGTCTATAGTACCAGGGAAGCTGCAAGCTGTTTTAGAAAACATCATGTCGTTTTTCTGGGGGCTTTCTGAGCCTATAGGTCACAGTGGAAAAAAACATACACCACTATTGGCTTCACTATTCTTGTTTATTCTAACAGCGAATTTAATAGGTCAAATACCGTGGAGATTATATCATTTGGGCAGTAGCGGTGAATTGGCATCTCCTACGAACGATATAAACATGACAGCTGCTATGGCGCTTTTAGTTTTGTTTTATTACATAGGCGCAGGTGTTTTACAAAAAGGTCCTAAGTATTTCTTGCACTACTTTAAGCCTATTCCGTGGATGGCACCGATAAATTTAATGGAAGATTTTGTAAGACCTTTATCGTTGGCAGTCCGACTTTTTGCCAATATCTTAGCCGGTGAAATACTCATAATGGCTATTTTAGGCTTGGGCTCTGGTGCATTAAGCGCTTTGTCTAATTGGATAGCAGGTTCTGTAAATTTATCGCATGTCGGCATTTTATCTGTTCCTCTATCTGCTCTTGGTTCGTTAGCTACGTTACCGTTTATGTTTTTCGAGGTATTTGTAGCGGTAATTCAAGCATTGGTATTTACCTTATTATCGACAGCGTATCTGTCACTGGCTTTAGAAGAAAATCATTAGGAATTATAATTTATAAAGGAGAAAATTTATGGAAACAATGGCAATGAAAATGTTAGGCATGGGTATCGCAATCGGGTTGGGCGTATTCGGCCCCGGTATTGGTTTAGGTTTAGCGACAAAGGCAATTATTGAAGCTATTGCCAGACAACCTGAGGCTGAAGATAAAATGAAAACCTATTTCTTTATTGGGGCAGGTCTTATTGAAGCATGCGCAATTTACGCATTGTTGGTAGTTATTATATTAGCTTTTGTTTTGAAATAAAGGATATTAAATGCTGGAATTTGACGCTACACTTTTATTTGCAATGGTAAGCTTCATAATCTTCATGGTTTTGATGAATATTGTGCTGTATAAACCTATTCAAAATATCGTTGAAAAAAGAATGGCATTACTCAACGTTAATGCTGATGAGGTTAATCAAAACCAAACTAATATAGACAGCATGACCGAGGAAAAAGCTCAAAAACTCAATGAAGCGAAGATCTCTGCGAGAGATATTATTTCATCTGTTTCAAAAGAAGCAAAAAAACAAAAAGACGATTTAATTCAAGATGTCACAGCAAAGACGGTTCAGTTTGTCGATAATTCCAAAAACGATATAAAAAATGAAGTTCATGTCGTCAAAACTGAACTGAATGATGACGTTATTGATTTGGCGCAAAGGATTTTGAGCAAAGTCGCAGGTGAAGAAATAGCTATGACAAACGTTAATAGTGAAAAAATAAGCGAGGTGTTGAACAATGGCAATTAATTTCGCTATCGATAATGTTATTCACGCAAATTTCTTTAGTTTTTGCGCTATGATTGCAATTTTCTATTGGATATGGAAAAAAATGAATATTGACAACGCTTTAGATGAAAACAGAAAAAAAATAAAAGCAGTTGTTGATAACTCGGAAAACAATAAAACGCAATCTTATCAGCAACTTAAAAACATTCAAGATGAGTTAGAAAAATTGCCTCAAGATATTGATGATTTATGCAAACAAGCTGCTGATACAGGCAAGTTTTTGGCTGAAAAAATTAAAGAAGAAGCAGAGCATAAAACAGAAATTATTAAAAATAATGCAGAAAAAACTATAGAGTACGAAATGAAACAGGCGAAAGCAATGCTAGCGAATGATGTTTCTCTTGCTTCTATGATTTTGGCTCAAGATAATTTAGTAAATTTTCTTGAGAATAACAATGATTTTCATCAAAAAATAATACTTGAGTCGATAGAAAAAATATAAAAGGCTTTTTAATAAATGAATTTAAAAACTGATAATAAATACTTACAAACAGCAAAAAAATATGTCAAAGCGTTGATAGACGTAGCCATTTCAAGTAATTCGACTAATGAAATATTTGAAAATCTGAAAACTGTTTTGAGTACGCTCATGATATCTAAGGATTTGCAAGATTTTTTGAATAATCCTGCTTATTCTGTAGAAGACAAAAAAGACGTAGTGAATAAGACTTTTAATGGTTCTATTTGTGAGCCTGTTTTGAATTTGTTATACATTTTGATAGAAAAGAAAAGATTTTTTGTTTTTCGACAAAGAATTTCAATTATTCTTTCAATTTCCCCAAAGAGTTTAAAGTACTTTCTACTGCT
>CAZTVM010000017.1:0-4177 GCA_964617065.1 uncultured Muribaculaceae bacterium | reverse complement strand
CAAGGGCATCTGTTGTTTCTGCTGTTGAAATGAACGAATCCGCTAAACAAAAATTAAAAGAAAAGTTAGAACAAAAACTTAATAAAACTTTAATTATTGAATTTGATACGAATAAATCTTTGATAGCCGGATTTGTAGTGAAAATTGATGATGAAGTTATTGATGCCAGTTATGCGACGAAGTTTGAAAATATGAGAAAACAATTAATATAAAGGACGATATTATGACGACAATTAAGCCAGATGAAATAACATCAGTTATTAAATCCAAAATAAAGAATTACAATTCGCCAATAGAAGTGACGAATACAGGGAGCGTATTGGAAGTCGGTGACGGAATAGCCCGTATTTGGGGATTGCGCAATGCGATGTCAAATGAGCTTGTTGAATTTCAGGACGGTAAAGGTACGTTAGGTATGGTTTTAAACCTCGAAGAAGACAATGTTGGTGTAGTAATTTTGGGTGAATATCAACACATAAAAGAAGGTATGACAGTAAAAACGACTGGTAAAATTTCTTCTGTACCGGTTGGTGACGGATTGCTAGGACGTATTGTTAATCCTACAGGTCAGGCTATTGATGGAAAAGGTGAAATAAAATCTGATAAATCAAAGCCGATTGAGCGAGTAGCTCCGGGAATTGTCGCAAGAAAATCTGTACATGAGCCGCTGCAAACCGGTTTGACAGCTATAGACGCACTTACGCCTATAGGTCGTGGACAACGTGAATTAATTATTGGTGACAGACAAACAGGCAAAACAGCGATCGCTATTGATACTATTATCAACCAAAAAGGTCAAGATGTTATTTGTATTTATGTTGCAATCGGTCAAAAGACTTCAACTGTAGCGCATTTAGCCAGAACACTTGAAGAACATGGCGCAATGGATTATACAATTATAGTATCAGCTACAGCGAGTGACTCGGCACCATTACAGTATATTGCTCCATTCGCAGGCGTTGCTATAGGTGAAGAATTTATGGAGCAAGGCAAGTCTGTATTGATTGTATATGATGATTTGACTAAACATGCTCAAGCCTATCGTGCAATGAGTTTACTACTTCGCAGACCACCAGGTCGTGAAGCCTATCCCGGCGATGTCTTTTACTTACACTCCAGATTACTTGAAAGAGCGTGTAAGTTGAATGACAATCTAGGCGGTGGCAGTATTACTGCTTTGCCGATTATTGAAACTCAAGCAGGTGACGTATCTGCATATATTCCAACCAATGTTATTTCAATTACAGACGGACAGATATTCTTGGAAACGTCGCTGTTTAATTCAGGTTGTAGACCTGCTATCAATGCAGGTATTTCAGTATCTCGTGTGGGCGGTGCGGCTCAAACTAAGGGTATTAAACAAGTGGCAGGTCAATTAAGACTTGATTTGGCTCAGTACAGAGAACTAGAAGCTTTTGCCCAATTTGCAAGCGATTTAGACAAAGCTACTCGTGATCAGCTTTTGCGTGGACAAAAATTGACAGAAGTTTTAAATCAGCCTCAGTATTCTCCATATAGCGTCGCAAAACAAGTAACAATGCTGTTTATAGCAAATGAAGGATTTTTAGATGATGTTGACAATAAAAAAATACCTTTGTTTAAAAAACAGTGGTGTGACTATTTTACAACTAATATGACTGAACTGGAAAAACAGTTGAACGGTGGTGGCGCATTGTCTGATGAAGATAAAGCAAATTTGCGTGAAAATGTTACTAAATTTAAGCAAACATTTTTCGGCTAGAGAAGGATAATTATGGCAAATTTAAAGGATTTGAGAAACAGAATATCCAGTATAAAAAATACGCAGAAAATCACTCGAGCGATGAAAATGGTCGCTGCTGCGAAAGTTAAACGATGTGAAAATGCGACGAAGGCTTCACGTCCGTTTACTAAAGGTTTGGCACAAGTTTTTTCAAAGTTAATGGCTGCAAATGTCGACTATGACCACAGTGTGAGTAATTTTGCTGAAAATATAAACAACTACCCAGCATTGCTTGAAGAACGAGAAATAAAAACTGTAGGTATGCTAGTCATTACGTCCAGTAAAGGGTTAGCGGGTGCTTATAATGCTAATATCATAAGGTTGACGCTGAGTAAGGTTCAGAAATATGCTGAAAAAGGTATTAAAACAAGGCTTTATATCGTTGGGCTAAAAGGTGTTGCGGTTCTGAAAAAACGTGCTGAAACTTTTGGATTTGAAATTGCTAAAACTTATATTAGATTTCCGCAAGATATTACTTTTGCTATGTCGCAAGTAGTTGCTGAGGATTTAGCTGATGAGTATGTTGAGCATAAAATTGATAAAGTTGAAATTATTACGACGCAGTTTAAAAATATGATGTCATATTCTGTGCAAAGTTGGCAAATTCTACCGGTAGTTCATCAAGAGGACTCTTTGTCAAATGATAATCACATTGACCCATTGATGGAATTTGAGCCGAACGCTGATGCTATTTTGCAGACTATTATGCCTATGTATATTTCAAATATAATTTATCAGGCGTTTTTAGAAGCTACTGCCAGTGAATTGGCATCGAGAATGATGGCTATGTCAGCGGCAACTAATAATGCAGAAGAAATGATTACAAATTTGACAATCGATTACAACAAAGTTCGACAATTTGCAATTACTCAAGAAATTATTGAGGTTGTAAGTGGGGCGAGCGGACTGAAAAAATAAAAGGAGAAAACTGCAATGAGTAAATTTTTAAAACATTTTGACGATAACAAAGCTTTTTACTATTTTTTGTTAATAATAGTATTCGCTATTTCTATTTTTAATATGTCAAGATATAGTTATGTAACCTATGAAGGTTGCGTATTTAGAATTGATAAGGCTTCTAACAATATTGAAATTTTGTACCAAAATTTCCCTGAAATGATACAAAATTATATAAAAGCTCGTCAAGAAGCTGATGCAAATCTTAACAAGCAAATTGAAAATATGAGAAAAAACTAAATTTACTAAGAGTAAAAAAAACAGAGTGTGATACTGGACTGAACCCTAAAACCGACTTTTTTTCTTTGTCTAGTTTTCAGTTCATACTCTGCTTTTTTTTATCAAAATATTACGATTAGCTATTGTCAGGTAAGTATTTTACGAGGTAAGAACAAACAGCCGGTACAAGAGAAATGACGACGAGTGCGTGAGTAATACCGAATTTTTGTGCAGAAAAGCCGACCAAAGTTAGGCAAATAGCAGAAACGCCCCAGCTAAAACCATTGATAAATCCTGCAATAATACTTTTGTATTCAGGTAAAATTCGTTGAGCCATAACCATAGTTACAGGCATAGCCAGCATTGTTATAAACCCCATAAGTACAAATATTCCGACAGCTAAGCTAGGATTAGTTCTTACATTCATAACAAATAAAAGCATAAGAGGAAAAGTAGTGCACATAGAAATATAGAAAACTTTTTTAGCGCCAATTGCTGCTTCAATTTTTTCGCTGCAAAGTGAGGCAATTCCGCCAAAGAAAATAAACAGAAATAGTATTGTGCCGATGTGAGCAGGGCTGTAGTGCATATCTTTCCATAAAAACGGTAACAAAATACAGCTACTGTTTGTAATTAAAGATTTCATCATTGAAATAATAATTAAAATAATAATATTTTTATTAGACAAAATAGTTTTAAAAGTTTGCCTGAATTTTTTTTGTACAGGCAAAGTTTCATGACCTGTAAGACGAGGCACAAAATTGAACATCAAAAGAGCAAGAATTACACCGAACGCACATGTGTAAGGAATAACATGAAGTCCGAAGTATTGGGCGACCATGCCAGCAATAATAGGGCCGAAAGAAAATCCTATAGAGCCGGCGCTTATAAAATAGCCCATGTTTTCAGAGTAATTGTTACCAGAAAATCTGATGATAAATCCTGTTGCTTGAGGGTGAAAGAAGCTGCCACCGATATTACCTAGCATAACGAATAGTGTCAGTATGTAGACGTTAGGCGCAAGTGGCGTCATCGGCACAAATAACGAGCCAAATAATAATCCCCAAAATATAAAAACTCGTTTGAGAATATTGTCGGCAATAAAGCCGAAAAATGGTTGCAATAACGATGAACAAATATGTGCAATACTGATTATTACAGTAGCAATTGCCATAGTAAATCCCAATTTTGCAGCTAAAAAAGGCATTATCGGATTTAAAAATCCTGAATAAATGTCAT
>CAZTVM010000016.1:0-25518 GCA_964617065.1 uncultured Muribaculaceae bacterium | reverse complement strand
CATTACACCGATGTAGCCGGCTTTCTTTTGTAAATTTGCTAGCCAAGAATTTATGCCTTGCATTATTATTATACCCGGTAGCATTGCAACAAATATCGCTGTTGTTATCGTTGTAGTTAATGTAGGAGTGCCGTTATTTTTCTCTTGTTTTACTCTTTCTTATAAATCTTTTATTTGTTTCAACATTTCCGGCGTTTTTTCTTTTTTTGCAGATAATACTTTGAGCTGTTTTTCACGACCTGCTTTTAGTGCGTCAGCGTAAAGATTTACAATCCATTTTTGTATAAGTCCACCTTTGATTTCACTTTTTACCTGTGTACTATTTTTAAGTGAAGTAGCTATTTCGTTGATAATTTTCGCTACTTGTGGTTTACTATATTCTTTAGTTTTTAATGCAACATCAGACTCCTTTGTCGATAAATAACTGTCAAAAGCTTGTTTTAGTTTTGGATTTTTTTGTGACATATCATACGCAGCGTTAATATTTTTTCTTAACGGAGAATTTTCTTTTAGCATAAGATTTGCGAATTTATTGATAGTACTTATTATCGGTAGTTTTAGTTTTCCTTTACGGGCTTGATTATATAAAAGCATCGGAACACCAAATATAGTTGCATAAAAAGCGACCATGCCTGAGAGTTGGACTCCTGACATGCCCACACCTACGGCTGCTTCCATATTTTCAGAATAAGTTTGTGATATTTCATCTACTTCATCAAATACGAAAAATGTTTTGCTTTGTAGGTCTTTTGCATCTTTCAGTTGTTTTTCTGAGATACTAACTTTTTTTAGAGCTAACTGTTGTTTTTCATTTTCAATATATTCATTTTTTATGTATTTTAGGTATTCTTGTCTGTCCTTTTTATATTTCGTAAATATAAATGTAGAGCCGTCTTTGATTTTTTGGAACCAAGTTTTCTTTTTTTCTGTGTGTTTTATATGCTCAACTTTTTTCAACTCACTTTCGTCATAAGGTGTAAGTTTTGCAGTATCCTCTTTAAATTCTTGTTGTGCTTTAAATCGACCAATTCTTGCGGCTTCTTTTGCTTTGTTTGTTGCATAAAAAGCGAGCGAAAGAGTAAATACCAAAGGAATAAGTTGTGAAATTAGTTGATTGGTCATAATCGGCACTTTTTTACATTTACCAACGATTTTATTTGTCGCATAAATTAATGGCAATGTCGCAAATTGAGCAGCAATACCTAAAGTATTAAAAGTTGCTTCCATATCTTCAGAATACGCTTCGGCTCGATTGTTTACTTCTTTTATGCCGGTTAATAATATTTCTTTATCAGTTTTTGCGTCTTCGATTGTCGAAGGATTATATTCTTTTGTTAATTTGTCTGTAAATTTTTTATCGATGCCTGCATTGTTTTTTTGCCATTCTTTATAAGCCTTGTAATCGTTATCCGTTTTAGCTAAAATCTGAAATGCACCTTGAATGTTGCGTTTCAGGATGGCTGGTTGAATATTGCTTCCGACAACATTATTTTTATTTTTGTCAGCTTCTTTTTTTTGTTCTTCTGTATACACAACAAAATTTCTTATGTCACTCAAATCTTTTTGTTTTGCATTGAATCGACCTATTCTTGAAGCCTCAACTTGTTTTTTAGCCATCCAGGGTGCCATAGCACATATTGCAGCGAATGTACCTGCGAGTCCTGAGACTAGCGGTAGGATTGTTCCTAAAAGCTGAGCTTTTTTGTTATTTATTTTTTTCTTTTTTATTTGTTTGATTATAAAAGGAATGGGAATGAGTGTCGCTAAAGAAGCTACGCCTATAGTAACAAGTTGAAAAATTGTTCCGGTTGCAAACGCAGCGTCTGCTGCCATTGCCTCTGAATGATTATCCATTATCGATGAAGCTCTCAACACTACATTGGCTTTGTCCTTTATTTCTTTCTGCTTTTTAATATGTTCAGGCGATAAATTTTTTTGGCTTAAATACCTTTTTCTGGCATAATTATCTTGATTTTCTTGTTCCCAAGCATCATATATTTTACTGTTTCTTCTGACATCTGTGACTACAGCACAAATCCCCATTAGACTTTACCTTTCTTATACTTTTTTGACTGCCAAACACTTTCGCAGTGACACATACATATTATTGAGATGGCTAGTGTAAAATAAATTCAATTTTTATTAATCTTCAAATGCTTTGCCTATAAGCCAACCTACGCCTGCGCATACCGCTATTGCCCCACCTGCTGCTAAAAGAACTGGTGCTAAAGGTACTGCAACAGCTGCAGTTGTGCCGGCACCGACAATGCCTATTCCGCCTGCTGCACCTGCACCTGCTACTGCTGTTCCTCCAGTGGCTGCGGCTCCAGCTGCGCCGAGTATACCTTGAGCGGCAACCGAGCCTACGCACCCTCCTGCAGCTGCTCCTAAATTTGCGTTTTCACCTTTAAACGCTACGTTTCTTTGTGCAATATTATTTTGCGCAACACTTTTTCTCTTTTGGTAAGCAATAGGATATTGACTTACACCAATTTTACCTACGTTCATGTACCCTCCTTTTTTAATTTAAACACACTACATAACATATAAACCTTTTGTATTACAAACCGAACATGCTATTTTGTCAATACAAATAGCCCACTTGGGCTATATTTTGATTAAGAAATGTTAATATTTTTTTCGTGAAATATTAATAAACAAATACATCATCTGTGATTTTTATAATAGCGTATTCTCCTGCTCGGATATTTAATTGAGAGCCCTTTTTGAAAAGTGATGCCATCGGTGATACAGCTACTCCGCCCAAATATGCACATCCTCCGACAAGGAATGGGAAAGGTGATAAAATGGCTTCAGGCATGTTCCGTGAAAGTCTGCGAGTCGAACGCCACATTTTGTCATAAAATCTACTTGTAGGTTTTATCGTTTTCGCCATGTTGCTTATATACTGTCTTTCACCTTTTATGTTATTGAAAAATATGTTCTTGTTATCGGCAAAAATGACTTTACCTTGGGCCGGAAAGCTTTGTCCGTTATAATTAATCTCTGTAACAGAAAGCACAAGTAGTGCACCATTGCCACTTAATTGCGGATTATGAGCGTTCATTACCTTGCCTCGAAATCTTGTTTTCATAGGGATTGTCCCCCAAGCAAACTCTGTTGGATAAATAGTTTCAAAAGAAATAACGCTGTTTTTTTTCGTGTTTCCTGATAAATTGTTTAATATTTTTACTTTAAATTTTTTACCTGCAGGTATTTTATGCGTAATAACATTATTTAGAGTAACTGTCTTTTGTATATTAGGTACTGTTACCTTTTCTTGCTGAATGTATTTTTCGTCATCATTGTATGTCTCAGGCAACGGTGGAAGTAAATCTTCTTCGGCTTGCTTTGTTTTATATTCATTTTTTATTTGTTCATCAACACTGTAGTCTATGTCTTCTTCATAAGAAAATATGGCTGCCGTAACATATTGTGCAAATAAACAAATTATACATAAAGTTATTATTATTTTTTTCATAATATTAATTTTATTAAAATTCATATTAATTTTCTATCTTTTTATTTTAATATCGTCTGATAGTATTACGAAAAAATAAAAATTCGTTTAAGACTACGATTTAAGAAATATAAAGATTATTTATACTGACACAATAGAAATACTCATAAGGGAGATAATATTTTGCCACGCAACCAACAATTAAAGAAAAAAGAAAGCCCCAAAGCTGATTTAAAACTAGTCAAAAACGAGGTGATGACAAAACCATACAACGATATTAATCTTAATAAATGGAAAGAATATCCTCATATTTTGACAGACACATTGTGGGAATTTTCTAATAGAGAAAAAAGTAACGGACATTCATACGATTACCATGGCAATTATATTCCTCAAATAGCAAATCAACTCTATGAAAGATTTACGAAAGCAAATGACGTAGTTCTCGATATGTTTTTCGGTTCAGGAACTTCAGGTATTGAGGCAGTCAATATGGGACGTCGCTGTATCGGTGTCGAATTAAAAAGTGATTTAATTGATTACGTAAGCACGAAATTTACAGCAAAACAGCTCGTTACAGATGTAAATATTATCTGTGGAGATAGCACAACAGCTATTGCTAGAGATAAAGTTAAAACGAGATTAGAAATTATGGGGAAAAACGCTGCTCAATTACTTGTTTTACACCCACCTTATGACGATATAATTAAATTTTCTGACAGAAAAGAAGATTTATCTAATTGTACTACTACAGAAGAATTTTATGATTTATTTGAAAAAGTAGCACAAAATGGTTACGAGTTGTTGGAAAAAGGTAGATTTGCAGCACTCATAATCGGCGATAAATATAGTAATGGAAAACTTTATCCTCTCGGATTTGAATGTATGGCTAGAATGAACAAAGTGGGTTTTGAAACGAAGTCCATTATTGTGAAAAATATTGAAGGCAATGAAAAAGCTAAAGGAAAAAACGCAAATCTTTGGCGATATAGGGCTTTATACGGCGGTTTCTATATTTTTAAACATGAGTATATAATTATATTCCAAAAAAATTAGTTTAATAAATATCTTATTTTATGTACGATAATTTGATAATGAAACTTCAAATTATTAAATTCGTTGAAACAGCAAAAGAATTGTTGAAATTAGCGCTGCCGATAATAATGGGAAATATCGGTATAATTTTGATTGGCGCAGGAGATGTATACATAGCTGCAAAGTATTCCACAGATGCTTTGGCAGCCATTAGTCTGGCTAATTCTATGGTCGGAACAATCTTTATGTTTGGATTAGGGTTAATGATAAGCATTTCGCCTATACTTTCAAATAAACGAGGAGCTAAAAAGAACGCAAAAAAATATTTTTATCCTTCAATTAAATTCTCGATGATTTTAGCAACAATTCTTACAATTGTCTGCATGCTCATAATTCCTGTTGTTCCTCATATAGGTTTTGAAAATAAGTTAGTAAAAATTATACAAGAATACATATTTGTAATTGCTTTTTCAACATTTGGTGCCCACTTACATATCGCTTTGAAAGAATTTTTGCAGTCGTTTGAAATAGTATTTTTTCCTAATTTTGTAACAATTTTAGGTATCTTTTTAAATTTGGGTCTGAATTTTATATTCGTATTCGGATTTGCAGGAATACCGGCTATGGGTGTTATTGGGCTAGCAATAGCAAGTGTTTTGGTCAGAATGTTCATGGGCATCAGTTTATTAGTTTATTGTTTATTTTTGTTCAAATTTAAAAAATATTCTGATAAAAATTATTATAAGAGTATTTTAAAAGTAGGATTTCCTATTTCATGCGCAATAGCCATTGAAGTAACAGCTTTTAATAGTATCGCACTTTTGTTGGGGCGGGTTTCGAGCATTTATGCGGCTGCTCAAAATATAATGTTTATTGTAACTAGTATAACCTTCATGCTACCGTTAGCTATCTCTAATGCAATAGCTGTAAAGGTTGGTTTTTCTAACGGCGCAAAGGAAATTAATAAAATAAAACGCTATTCACTAAGTGGCATTGTTATATCTTCGCTTTTCATGGCTTGTTGCGGTTGCTTATTTACAATCTATCCGAATTCTATTGTTAGAATTTTTACAAATGACGAAAGCCTGATTAGACTAGTAGTTCCTGCGCTATATGTAGCTGCAGCTTTTCAGTTGTTCGATGGGTTGCAAGCTGTACTAGGTGGTATTTTTAAAGGGCTCAAAAATACAAAAATTGTTTTAATTGCAAGTTTTATTGGCTATTTCTGTGTCGCTGTACCGCTGGGAGCTTTTTTAGCCTTTTACTATAAATTATATCTGGTAGGATTTTGGATTGGATTTGTGATTGCGTCTGTCTCAATTAATACAATTTTAATTGTTATTCTGAAAAAGAAAATAAATTCTATAGAAAGCACATTTTATTAAACACTTAATATTTCTTTATATTTTACATTCTGAAGAACTCATATTTTTAAAGGAATAGGTAGTTTATATGATTTATTAAAAAAATGTAGAAATTTATTATTTTATTTAGTATACTTTATGGTAAGCTAGAATATATTGCTAGACGAATGGGACTTAAGATAGGACATTAGGAAGAAATAAAGATTGAATATTATAGAATTCAAAGTATTGTATATAAAATTGTTTTTGGTCTTACTGCTGCTCGGCAGTGCCGTAAACGGTGTTGAAGCAATAAACAATACAGATTTTGATAATAGTGAAAAACAGGTATTAGCATGGTTTGGTGGCAATAAAAACGGAGTTAAATCACAAGAAAATGCCACGAATGAGACTGTTTTTGACACTCAAAGTTCTGAACAAAAAGAAAAAGGCAAATGGTTCTGGCAAAAAGAAAAGAAACAACAATCTTCTACGCAAAATGGAGTTGAACAAACTAAATTTACTTCCCCTTTGCAAAATACGGAAACTCCTACTCAAGTGGAGTCGCCTGATGTTTCTACATACGAAACTAACGATGCAATGCCCAACGAGACAGTCTATATTCAAGATATTGAATTTGCAGGAAACAAGCTTATTAATAATTCGACCTTGATGAAAGAAATGAAAATGCAAGCCGGTGACGTATATAGCCGTGAAATGGTGCAACAAAATCTCAAAGCTATCTACGACATGGGCTATTTTACTGAAAAAATACGTGCTATTCCTATTATTCACGACGATACGCATGTCACTATCAGAATAACCGTTGAAGAAAATATCCCAATCACAGGTTTTACCATTGAAGGTAATAATAGTGTGCCTTCTGAGGCTATTATGCCTGTATTGATGCCGATGTTAAATCAACCACAAAATATGGTCATTATGAATGAAACTGTGAATAAAGTACAAAGTGTATACGCTCAAAAAGGCTACATCTTAGCTCGTGTTATCGCTGTACAAGATGACCCTGACGGTGTCGTTAATTTCACTGTTGATGAAGGCATTATCAAAAGCATTAAAGTTGATGGGAACAAAAAAACAAAAGATTTTGTAATAAAAAGAAATATTTTACTTGAAGAAGGACAAGCTTACAACGAACAACTCTTGAAACAAGATTTGATGCGTTTGTACTCAACTCAAGCTTTTAAAGATGTGACAAGAACAATTGAGCAGGACGAAACTGACCCAACTCAGTATAATATAACTATTCATCTTGAAGAACAAAGAACAGGTACTATTTCGCTAGGTGGCGGTGTGGATACAGCTACAGGTCTATTCGGTACTGCAGGCTTTGGTGACAACAATTTCCGTGGTCGAGGTCAAAGACTTTCGGCTAACTTCTTAGCTGGTACAGGTACAATCATGACAGATGACTCAATGCTTAACCGTGCGAATTGGCAAGCTGAAGTTAGTTTCTTTGAGCCTGTACTTCGGGGAACTGATAATTCGCTACTTTTAAAAGCTTTCTATAGAGATTTTGCAAGTTACCAAGTACCCCTCGCAATTGAACGTAGAATTGGTCTAGATTCGACTATTTCCAGACAATTTAAAACTCACAAACATTTAACCGGCTCGTTTACCTTCGGAGCTGAACACATAAAAGTTAAAGAAGGCGATTTCAACCAAATTCAAGGCTTATACGCAAGACACAACATTCCTATATCTGAACGTGCTAAACAACTTGAAGGTGGTTTTTTCTTGAACTTCTCTCCTAGCTTAGTTTATGACACTCGTGACAATGTGATAGCCCCTCGTCATGGTACGTTGGCATCTTTGCGTTTCGATCAGGCTGTCGGACTTGATAATTTCGACGCTTCTCATGGTAAATTAATGGGAAGTATCAAATACTACATTCCTGTTCCCAAAACAAAAAAAGCTGCTGTTTCTTTGATGGCTCGAGCTGGCAGCAAACTCTACGGCGACATGCCTGAAGTTATGGCGTATCGCTTAGGTGGTCCGTACAGCGTTAGAGGTTTCAAAATGAGCGCAATTGGTACAGGCACAGGATTTGCAATGGGATCTGCGGAATTGCTGTTGCCACTACCATTTGTTGATAGGATGGAAAAACTTAAATTCCTCGAAAATGTACGTCTCACACTGTTCGCTGATGCAGGTAAAATCTTTAATTCTACTATAAGTGATAAAATTTATGACAGACCTCTTGACGCTATCACTACAGGTGTTGGCTTGAAAGTCTTTATCCCTGGGGTAGGTCCTCTTAGTATCGACTACGGTTTCCCGCTCACCAACCCAGGCAGCAACGCATCCAAGCATGGTACCTTTACATTCGGCGCTGGAGATATGTATTAGTAGAATACAAAGCACGAATTTTTATTTAGTTAGAAAATAGATTTAAAAAGTTTTTCAGTGTCGCTTTTATTTTCTCTTTTTGATAATTTTTCAAGCCTTTGTAGAGCTTCTCGTTTACTTTTTTCTTTTTGTATTTTGATAGAATTCTGTAAAAATATTGTTGTTTTTAATTTGTGCAGGCATGAGTGTTGCATCAGCCCCTTTTTATTAGAGAGCTTTTTGCATGACAGATGTTCGAACTGAATATCATTGATAATTTACATCAACAGAATGATATTTGTTCTAATTTATTTAGTTTTTAAATTATTTAGCCGAATAACCTAATGAGTGAAATAGGATGAGATTATGTTAAACAATACTTTTTTTATAGAAAAATCAACAAAACAGGAATGTAGTCGTGTACTGATTTTGGCAAATAAAATAGATTTACAAGCTCAATTGATTGAAAAATGTCAAAATGCAGGGGTTTCTGAAAATGAAATTTTTTGTAATAATTCAATTTTTGAATTGAAAAATTACTTGAAATTAGGACTGACACATGTAATCATAGAAGACCATTTGTATAATTACTTCACATACAATTTATTAAACAAATATTTGGAGAATAAAGCTATTTCAGTCATAATCTATCATAGCGACGATGAATTAAAAACTATTCGTTTAATTACAGATGAAAGACTAATTCATATAAACAAAGCAACCTCAGCCGTGTTGCTAGACAAGCTTTTATATGAAGGCATTGCGAAGAAATTTTAAATTTCATCCCAGCGATTGGTGAATGGGATATTATTATTTCCAAAGGTTCCGTTGTCGAAAGCCGGGTCGTAGTAAGCATTAATTTTTTGCCAAACTGATTTGCAAGTTTTACCGACAGTATTTTTTTCATCTCTATTAACAGTTGGTGTATATTTTTGCATATTAATTAATCTTATTGTTTCTGAAGAATAATCTTGGTTTCTCATATAAGTTTCATCTGTCATATCAAGACTGTTGATATAAGAAAAAGCTAATCCTTGTGACAACAAAATCATCAAACCTAAACATATTATATTTTTCATAACAAACCTCACAATTCCTCAGTAGTATTATAAAGTATTTTTTTCAATAAGGCAACATATTGTTCTATTCAAAATATATAACACTAAACGGCTTCAAAATTTTTTTGATATTTCTTTAAGTTTATTCTATTATAGAATAATAAAATAAAAGAGGTGCAATTTGTTCGAGAAATTTACGGAAAAAGCCATTAATGTACTGACTATCGCACAGGAAAATGCGAAAGGGCTTGGGCACAGTTGCCTTTTACCCGAACATTTACTATTGGGTTTGATTGCGCAAAAATCTTGTCTCAGTACTAAGCTGCTATCATTTTCAGGCGTGAAACAAGAAAAATTGTACTACATAATAAAAGAAAAACTTAAAAATAAAGAAAAAAAAGTTGTACCCAAAGAAATAGCGTTCAGTTCATCTTTAAAAGATGTTTTGAAAACTGCATTTGATATAGCTAAGCAGTTAAATAACAGATATATTTTGACTGAACATTTGTTTATAGCAGTGCTGAAAAGTTCAAAAACAGAAGTCAAATCGATATTGGCTGAATTTAATTTTGATATACCGAGAAACATTGCTACAGTGAATAAATTTCTTGATAAGAAGAAAAAGAATGTTAGTCGTGATTATCACCCTGAAAATACGCAAAATGCAGATATAAAAACTGATTATCAGAATATTTTTGATAACATCAAAAATTCAACGGTGGCTAAAATACTCGAAAATGCAGCCGCTAAATTGTCAACTTCAAATTATGAAATTTTGGGTACAGAACAAATTATTCAAGCTATATTAGAAGATTCTGCACACAATCCTGAAACCGTTAGAATATTGAATGAGTGCGGACTAAATCCTGAGTCGTTTAATGCAAAGATGGCAGAAATACAAAATAGAAATGATGAGTTTGAAGGAAAACAAATTATTTTTACGCCAAATGCCTTTAAAACAATGCTTTATGCTATGGAATTTGTAAAAGAACTCGGCGCAGTTACAATAGAGCCGGAGCATATTATTTTGGGGCTACTTCAGTCAAAGAACGGCATTGCCTATAAAATTTTGAAAAAATTAAATATTGATGATGATGATTTACGAAATAAAATAATAAGACCAATTGAAAAGCAAAAACCTGAAACGCTTACTATCCTTCGTCTATCAAAAGAAGAAACAAGAAGACTCGGGAAAAGTGTAGTAGGTTCGGAAATGATTTTGTTGGGTATCCTAGGCGAAGGAGTTGGTGTCGCAGCTCAGGTGCTATCAGAGTTGGGTATCACGATTAAAGATGTCCGTGCTGAAATTGAAAAAATAGTCGGTCTCGGTGATGAATACACTGAAACTCAAATATCTTTTACTCCGAGGGCTAAAAAAATTATTGAATTAGCTTGGAATATTGCGAAAAGTAATAAGTTAAACAAAATAAATTCAGAACACTTACTTGAAGCAATTACCAAAGTTCCTAATAATATAGCGATGAAGGTGCTAAGCAATTTAGGCGTAGATGTCGTTGAAATAAAACAAGGTATACTGAAATTTCTGTAGATATGAGTAAAAATTTGAATGTGACGATTTTTAAAATGCAGCCTGACGATGTCGCTGAAGTCGTAAGGCTCGAAGCCCTTTCTTACGGTGCCCACCACTGGTCGGAGGATTCATTTTTGAATGAAATATCTAATAATTTGGCTAGATATTATTGTTTAAAAGATGAGAACTCAAAAATACTCGGCTATATTGGATTTTGGATTATTTTTGAAGAAGCACACGTGACAACTATAAGTGTTCATCCGGAATATAGACATAAACATCTGGCGCAAACGCTTTTGACAGAATGCATTGAATGCTGTTATCGTGAAAAAGTTAAATATATAACTTTAGAAGTCCGTGTGAGTAATACGGCAGCTATTACTTTTTATGAAAAATTCGGATTTTCCTCTATCGGCACCAGAAAAGCTTATTACCAAGATAATAATGAAGATGCCTTAATTATGTTTACTGAAAATATTTGGTATAGTAAATTTAAGTCAATATATGATAAAATTAATGCAGAAGATAAAATGGTGAATGTTTCTTATGGCAAATCCTTTTCTTGAAGAAATGCAAAATCTTAAATATACAGGGCAGAAAATTCGTCTGAATTTAGGTACTTTGGCTGTAATTTTTTTGTGTACTTTTTCGATAGTTGTGGCAACTTTTACGCAAATTAAAATTGATTTTACACATTTATTAGGTTTTTCAACAGGTTGCTCATTTGTAAACTATTCTTATATCCCTCAAATTCCTGTCATATTTTTTATAGCGGCTCTTTTGGGAAAACGTTTTAGTCTTTTGGCGGTTTTATTGTACATTATCATTGGTTTATTTTTTCCGGTCTATGCTCTTGGTGGTGGAATAAAATATGTTTTGCAGTACAATTTTGGTTACATTTTAGCGTACTTACCTGCTGTTTTTCTTACCGCTTACTTTTTAGAAAAAGGATATAATTTTAAAAATTTGCTTAAATCCGTTTTGGTGTGCGTTTTGACCATCCATGTGATGGGAATGCTTTATTTGATGCTTGTTGCTGTAATTAAACAAGATTCTTTTTATTATATATTTGATTTTTTATTTTTACAAAGTGGTATAAAATTCATATATGATTTTGTTTTTTGTGTTTTAATAGCTTTAGTAATGCGTCCTTTAAAACAACTTTTTTGGTTTATTATGATATAAGGAGTTTATTATGACAAAAAGATGCCCTTTTAATTTAGCTGAATGTGTGCCAGATTGTGCTTTGTTTATTTCAGCAGATGAGTTGAATGAATCTGTTGTGAATAGATTGAGCAGTATAGGAGTCTTTTCTAAAGGCGGTAATTGTTCTCTCAAAAACATAGCACTTTCGTCCATGCGCAAAATTTTCGAAAATACAAATGTAAAACGTTTTTAAAAAATTTATCGCCAATTTGAATTTGTTAATTCAGGCTAATCTTCTCATTTTGCTTAGCATTGAGTCTTTTTTGCGTTGAATTGAACTACGAAAAATGGTAAAGAAGTGTAACAAAAAAAAACAAAAATGAATATATACTTTTTATATTGTTTTTGTTTCTACGTAAGTGTGAAATAACGAAATTGTATGAAAGGTGTGTAGAAAATGACAATTAACCAAACATTACTAAATCAATTAAATACAGCGGTAGCTGGAGCTGCCGGCGCTACAGGCGCAGGTGTTGCAGTACAAAATGAGGTAGAAGGCTTATTTGAAGCAGCAGAAACAGTCCAAGACCAATTGAATATAGCAGCAACAGGTACAAATGCAGCTGTAGCAACAAATGATTTAACTACAGAAATAGCGGCGCTTCAAGCAGAAATCGCAGCAAAACAAGCGCAAATTGAAGTAAATAACAAAAAAATTAACGAATTAAATACCAAATTAACGGAAATGAAGACGCAAATCGAAGAAAATATTGCCGAATCCGTTAAGAAAATAGAAGATATAACCGATGACCAAAAGACAAAAGTAAAACAAATTGTAGCAGATACACTAGACGAAGTAGAAAAACAAAGCGGAGATAATCCAAAGACCTACACAGAGCTGCTTGGCGGTAAAATAGAAACTGCAAACATAGGTGCTGACAGCCAAATAGCTAAAGTTATAAATGATTTAACGACAAACAATGTTCAAATAGCAACAATGGAAAATTTAGTAGGTCAAGTAACAACGTTAAATACCGCAAATACTACTCTCGGTACTGAGATTCAAACATTAAATACGGAAATAGCAGAAAAACAAGCTGTAGAAACAACAAAGTCAAAAAGTTGTGACCCTATTGGATTTAAACTAGATGATGGCTCAACAATTGATTTATTTGTCGACAAGGACAACAATGGTGATTTGAGCAATGAAAAAGAATTTTTAGGCGCTGACAATCAATGGAATGAAATGGCAAGTCTGGATACTGACGGTGATAACAAGGTGTCAAAGGCTGAAATGGTAGCGGGTAATTTGTTCGCCTACAAAAAGGACGCACAAGGTAATAGAACGGTCCAAAATGTAAGTGATTTATTCGGTGACGAAGACTTTATTGATTTAAGTTCTTATAAAGACAGCAATAATAAAGACATAGGCAATGGCAACGTTGAATTAGGCACATTTAGTTTAACGATGAGTGGCGCTGTAAATAACACCGGATATAATACGTTAGATAATATTGATTGGCTAAAAAATAATTATCAAATGTCTGACTACGCAGCAGGAACGACAGGTGGCAACACAAGTATAGCAACAATGATTACCGGGCACCAAGAGGCAATTCAAAAATTAAAGAAAGATAACAATGCGGCGTGGCTAACACTGGGTGTTGAAAGCTCTGACGCTGACAAAGTAGCTTTAGCGACAAACAACCAAGGTAAGGTTCAAGCTGATACGATATTAAACGAAATTGAAGAAAAATTCAAAAAAGAGCAAGACGATGTCAAAGAAAAAGAAGTAGCAGCAACTGCCGCTCAACAAGCTTTAGCAGCAGCAACAAATGCTAACGCTGACGGTACAAATGTCAATCAAGTACAAGATGATGCAAACAATGCAGCAGACGATTTAACAAACGCAGAAAATGAGTTAGACAAAGAAAAAGAACAAACTGAAGAATAAGCAAGCAGCCATACTGAACAATAAATTTAATTGAAACCCTAAAGCGAGACAAAGTAAAAAGTCGTTTTAGGGTTTTAGTTATTAAATTTGTCAGGTTTAAAATTTATACTGGGGTATAAAATTTTTAATACTTTAGTATAAACTTTTGTAACAAACGTCAAAGTTTTCAATCAAATTAGCCGATAACATGAGTACGAACAATAAGTTAGAGCATGTAACGGAATGGAAGAATTAAATGTCAATGTTTTCAAGAAGTAACAAATTAATGAATGATGACCCCTTTGAGGAGATGTTTGCTTTAAATCTCGGCGATTTTTTGACGGAGCATCTTATATCTGATGAATTAGCCGTAAAAATAAAGCATCATGTGGAAGATGAGCCTCAAAAATTGAAAAATCAATTAAGGGAGTTATCGGCTATTTATTCTATAGACAATACGCTCAATATTTTGGGATTTAATAACCATGAAGACTTTGTCATTTATAATTCTATCGCAAAAACTATTGCGCAAATGATTGAAGCAGATGCGTGTCATATATTTTTAGTGAAAGATAGAATACGAGGAACGCTAGAGAATGATTTAGTTTTAGTAGGGTCGTCAATTCAAGTAGATGAGCCTCACAGTCACGGTTACAGCCTCAGTGATAATGATTATATTGTTCAGTCATATAAAATGAAAAAAACTTTATTCGTTGATGTTGAAAAAAATTCACAGTATTTTAAGCCGATGGAAGTTTTGAATGAGTCTAAAACTAAAGCTTACACTGCTATTCCTATGTGCAATAACGTAGAATGTTTAGGTGTAATCGTAATAGAAAATTACAGTAATAAAAATGTTTTACCTGAATTTTTGGACTTGGTAAATGTGACAGCACACTTATTTGCGACATCGTTGCAATTGCAAACATTGACAGAGGAAGTTTCAGTTATTATCAAAAACGAGAAGGCACCTTTATCGATATTGAAACATTTACGAGCTGAATTAACTGTGACTATTGGTGATTTAGGCGACGGTCAACAAGTTTTTGTCGAAAGATTAGCTGACGTAGTAGACTTAAAAGCTGCATATACCGATAGTCATTCTTCAAAAGTTGCGTCCTTAGCACGAAAAATATGTGAATATTTAGAATTAAATGAAAAAACAAAAGATTTAGTTTATTATGCAGCGATGTTACAGCATATAGGAAAAATTATTTTGCCAACGGATTTGTTCAACAAAAAAGGTAAATTAAGCGATGAAGAATGGAAAGTGCTGGAAAGTTCTCCTAATGTTGGTGTAAACCTGTTGATGAGAATTAATTTTCTTTCAGAAGTTATCCCCTACATTCATTATCACCGAGAACGTTGGGACGGAAAAGGTAAACCGGAAGGTCTTAAAGGTTATAGTATTCCTTTGGGTTCAAGAATTATCGCAGTAGCTGATACATATTGTGCATTAACCAGCAAACGTCCCTACAGAGATGCATTTAGCGATTTGAATGCTATAGAAGTAATAAAAGAAGAAACCCACATGAAATGGGATCCAATTGTAGTCGACGCTCTATGTCACATTGAAAGAAGCGAAATTTAGAGAAAATCAATGAAAAAGTTAATTTCCATATTTTTATTTTTTGTCTTAGCAACTGCATTGACAGTTCCTTTTGTTTACGCAAACAGTAATAATAAACAAGTTGTAGAACACGTCACTTCTGACAGACGTGTTTTGCGTTCTACTTTGTACTATCCGAATACGAGTACAAAACCTTACCCACTTGTCGTTTGTTTACATTCTTACGGTCAATCCTCTACTTTATGGGGGAATTTACCTAATTTGTTGACTGAGTCAGGGTTTGCAGTTTTGACTATAGATTTTCGAGGACATGGGCAAAGTATGTATCTCTCTAGCTTAAAACAGCATTCTTGGATGTATTTAAAAAAAGAAGATTTCCAAAAATTTCCTGTAGATACAGCCGAAATAATCAAAAATTTGACAGAGTTGTATGACAATATAGACAAGTCAAAGATATATTTTGTGGGGGCAGATATTGGTGCGAACACCACAATTTTGACATGTTCTAAATTACGATATCGTCCGGCAGGCATGGTTCTTATAACACCAACAATTGAATTTAAAGGATTGTATACGCCAATAAAACTTGCAAACGCAGGAAATATACCAATTTTGGCTATTGCAAGTATAAAAGACATTCACTCTTTAAAAGAAATTGATAATTTAAGTAAATATGCACAAGGTGACTTAAACGTCATGAAATTGCCGAGAGGCGGACCGGGTATGACGCTTATAAAAAATAACAAAGGTGCTAATGAAACAATTGTTCATTGGCTTAAATCAAAGGAATAGTCGTGGTAATTAATCTAGGTTAAGATATTCAATAAAATTCATAACTGAAATGTTTGAATTTAGTTCAAGTAAACCTTGCTTGAGCCCTAAAATGCAACTTGGGCAAGCTGTTACGGCTACATCAGTTCCGCTATTAATGATATTTTCAGCTTTTTTAGTTGATATGATTTTTGAGATATCGTTGTGTTTTATCATAAATTCACCTGAAGCTCCGCAACAAGTGTCATATTCTCTCATTTCTTTGTATTCACAATTTTTTAATTTGCTGATTATTTCTTTTATATCTCCTGAGAAGTGACAAGGCTTGTGAAATGTAAAAGAATTTTTATTCTTGAATTCTTTTTTGTAATTTAGTTTCTCTAACAATTCAATGATATCAATGGTCTTTTCAGCGAGCATTTTGGCTTTTTGCTTGTATTTATCACTCACAAATTCTGAGTATGATGTGAGCATGAATTTACAACTGGCGCAATCAGTCACGAGATAGTCAAAATCCTCAGGAATTTTTGCTAAATTGATTTCAGCAAGTTTTTTTATTTTTGCGGATAAACCTTTTGAATAATAGCTAATTCCGCAACACTCAAAGTTTACATTTACGATTTCACAATTCAATTCGTCCAAAATATTAAGCACAGAATTTTTAGAACTGTTGTTTATATAATCGTTGAAACAGCCTGAAAAATAGAGAATTTTAAGCGTTTTTTTAGAGCTATTTTTTATGTATTTTTTCCTATTAATTCTTTTTTGTGCTATTGAATTTAAAAATAGTATTTTCTTTCCAAAACTTCCACATTTTATGATGAAATTTTGCATTTTTGAAACAAATTTATCAAAATGAAAAAATCTGTAGATATTAAACAACGTACTAGCAAATAACAGCTTTAGTTTGAAGAATTTATAAGAATTTAAAAAGCTCAATAGAAATTTATTTTTTTTAGTATTTTTTTCGTATTTAGCTGCAGTCATGATTTCTCGGGCGTCTATATTGCTCGGACAAAAATTTTTGCAAGCATTACAATTCAGACATAAATCAACGTACTTCAAAACGTCGTCATTGAGAGGAATATGTCGTTGTACAACTCCATTCAGTAAAATGAATTTTCCACGTGAAAGCGTACATTCGTTTCCCGTCGCTTTATATATAGGACAAACACTTTGGCACAAACCGCACCTTGAGCATTTATAAATATTTTCTTTTAATTCAGCGAGTGTCTTCATAACTTAATTATTACTCAAATATATGCTACAATACAATCTAATATTAAGGAAAATACATCATGCAATTAACTCAAAGCCAAGAAGATTACTTAGAAACTATTTATAATGAAGTGCTAAAATCTGGTTGCGCAAAGGTAACCGACATTGCGCTGTTACTTGACGTAAAAAAAGGATCTGTTTCTGAAGCTATTAACATACTTTCAAAAAAAGGGTTAATAAACTATGAACCGTATTCTGCTATAACTATGACGGATTTAGGTGTTACTGTTGCTAAAAAAATTTTGCAAAGACATGAGTTCATGTCAGAATTTTTTGTGAATATTCTAGAACTATCAAAAGAAGAAGCCACCATAGACGCTTGCAAAATGGAACATATCATGAGTGAAAAATTATTTGAAAAATTTACACTTTTTTGTAATTTTATTAACGAATATTCGAATGTAAACGCTGATTTTAAAAAGGAATTGAAAAAAATTATAAAATAGCTTTAGCTTTTTCAATAACATCTTGTGCAGTTATTGAGTTTTGACAACACAAATAGTGGTCTTTATTGGCGCATTTTCGTTTCATACAAGGACTGCAAATGACATCAGATTGAATTGCAAAATATTTATCACCGAACGGCGCTGTCCTGTTAGCAGAAGTAGCGGTAAAAAGCGTTATGACATAAGGTTTTTGCGTAGCCCAAGCTATATTTGCACTACCTGAATCAGGACTGATTACAAGTGTGGCTTTCGAAAATAAATACGTTAAGTCTTCTAGAGTTGTTTGTGCAGATAAATCCAAAATATTTTCACAATTTGATAAAGTTTTTATGTTGTTGACGAGCTCGGTATCGTTCGCTGTTCCTGTAATAATGATATTCGAAAATTTCGTAAGTTCTTTTACAACTTCGCTAAAATTTTTTTCAGTCCAGTGTTTATTTTCCCAAGTTGTTGCAGGAGAAATAACGACAATTGGTTTTGACTTATCAATATTTTTAATTAAGTCATCAACATGTTTTTGTGTAGACTGACTAATTTCAGGTAATGCAAAATTAATTTCGTCACAATTTACACCAAGATACCGCACTAGGTCTAAATTTCTTTCAACAACATGGTAGTTGATGTCAAATAGCGGTCTTTGCGTTTTTATGATTTCGTTCGCAAAAAAGGACGAAAATTCTCGACCTTTGTCTAGCGTAATTTTGCGTTTCGCTCCGCTAAAGCCTAAAATCAATCCGCTTTTCAGTAATTGCTGTGTATCTAGTGCAATGTCATAATTTTCTTTTTTAATATCATTCGTAATCGAAAAAAATTCTTTTAAATTTTGGAACGAAAAGCCTCGTTTTTTCCATTCTTTTTTAGGAATGACGTATGTTTTGTCAATTAAAGGATTATTTTCAACAAAATGTTTAGCCTTATCCTCGACTACCCAGCCTATAGTACAGTTCGGATAAGCTTTTTTTATACAAGCAACGAGCGGTAGTGTATGAATTGTATCACCTAACGCACTGAGTCGAATTATAAGGATTTTTATTCGTTTCTGCATAACATAAAATATGATAACACATTAAAATTCTATTTCACAATCTATATTTTAGTTTATGGCTTTGTTGATTAAAATATATTGTGTTCAAACTCAGATTTATAAAGTATAATTTTATTATGTATAAAAATATGTTTTTATTATTTGTTATAATTATATTTTTAACAGCATCTGTACTTGCAGAGCCTTATTATTCTTCCGATATAAAAAAATCAGGCTTTGGAGTTGTAGAAATCACAAATACTGTTACTGTTTATTCAGAGCCTGATGAAAATGCTCAAAAATTGCTAACTTTGCAGGTAAATAATCCGACTACAAACTTGACTTCAATGAATGAAATAAATTACAGTGAATATTTTTTGGCTAAAGTGCCTCCCAAAAATATTGCGTTTTTGGTCGTGATTGACGAGCAAGATGATGGTTGGTGCTACATTTGTTACGACCAAAAAAAAGATTTATGTGGTTGGATAAAGTCAGACACAAAGAAAGTTCAGTCTTGGCGACAGTTTTACATGAATTACGGTAAAAAAAACGGACTATATTTGTTCAAAGATATTCCGGCTGATGAGCGAAAACTCTATGCCCAGCCTTTTGAAAAAAAAGAAGACATGAAATTAGTCGCTAATTATCAACATGCGTATAGCATCAAACTGGTTTATATAAAAGGGAACTGGATGTTAGTGAGAGTGTTGGACATCGGCAACAACGAAAAAATCGGCTATTTACGTTGGCGAACCGATGACGGCAAATTGTTATTATTTCCGAGGGTAAAATAAATGCTGAAAAAAATTTTTGCTTTGGTTTTTGTTTTTTCATTTTCTTTAGGAAGTGCGTTTTCTGAACTATTTGACGATGAAAGTTATATTGATTTTTATATGCAAACGGCTGATTTTAAACTGGAACGATACAAAACATATAATATGGACAATGATTTAGACACAGCGATAGAATATTACAAAAAAGCTTGTGAACTTTCTTTTGGTAATATAGATGCTACTCTCGGTCTAGGAATGTCCTACTTGTACGCAGGTCGTATGAAAGATGCAAAAAAAACTTTTTTAATCGCTATTAATCAAGCTCCTACAAGTCCTAATGTGAATTTCTGTTTAGGCGAATATTATTTCAAACAAAAAGAGTACATTAGAGCATTGAAATATTACATCAGAGCCGAAGAAAACGGCTATAATGAAGATTTTGAAACAAACTACCAAATTGGTATTATTTATGAAAAATTAGGTGATGTACAAAATGCTAAAAAATATTACCTAAAATGCACACACTTGAACGGCAAAAATTCTGAATTGTACTCTAGATTGGAACGACTTAAATAATTTATTTTTTACTTTTTTGTAAATATTCTTAATAAAAGCTAATTTTACGCAATTTCTATGCTTGAGATGTTTTGTATGATTTGTGAAGATTAGTGTGTGAAATAATGTACAACAATACTGTATTCGATAGAAAATTTCCTCTATCAAAAAAATACAATTGGATTTCAGATAACTACAGATTCTTTTTACCACAAAGAGATTCTGTAAATAGTGTTGTTGTTCCTGAAAAAATTTCAATTGAATCTTCACAAACAAAAAAGAAAGAGAAACACAATCACACATTCACAACAGCTGCCGCAATTGGGGTAACAGCTTTAGCTGCAGGTGGCATTTACCTTTGTATGAAAAAAAGAGGAGATAAATTTAAAAAAGCCGCTGATGAAGCTAAAAAAGCCATGGAAGAAACGAAAAAACTCGCTAAAGAACAGGCTGACGAAGCTGCTAAAGCCAAAAAAGAAGCAGAAAAAGCTGCGGAAGAAGCAAGAAAAACCACTGAGGAAGCAAGAAAAGCTACTGAACATTCTGCTGATGTACGAGACGAGTCAGCATCTGTTTATTTAGCAAGAATATTAGAGGATCAAAACGAACAGATAGCAAGAAATGAAGATTTAATTCGACAACTAAACGGAGAAGCTGACCCAAATGCTTTAGTTAAAGTGAAAACTTTATTAGAAAAATTTGGTATAAATACTGAAATTGTTGATATGGACTTGTTAAACTTTTTAGATAAAAATTGGATTAATGAGTCTACATTAAGAAAAGATGCCACTATTTTACCTAAAGCACTACTTATTCATGCTAAAAAGTTGTTAAATAAGAAAAAAAAGGAGAGTGCACAAATATTCTATGATAAAGCTCTAAAAGTATTTCTATCTACGAATATAAGTTCTGACTCAACTAAAATAGCTAAATTACGTCAGCAGTTATTTGCTCTAAAAAAAACTTTATCTGAATAAATATATAAATATTTATTTAGCTATCTTGGAATTATAAAAAATATTTTTAACAAATGATGAGAGAGAAAAAAATATTGCCATTTTTATTATAAAAAAACTTTGTTGAACTTATATTAAACATAAAAAAGAACTACCGTTTAGAGTAGTTCTTTTTGCTAATATCAGTGAACGACTAATCATCAAAAAGCGTTATAAGTTTCTTATTGATTTCTGCGACTTGTGCTCTTAAATCTTCTAAGGTAGATTTTGCGGAGATTAATTCTGCATTTTTTGCTCTTAATTCTGTGGTCAAAGTTTGTTCAGAGCTACGGTACCTGCTTATTTCGCTTTCTAAGTAGTTGTAGCGTTTTTCTAAAGCTGCAATTTCAACATTTAAGGCTTTTCTAGCTGCACGTAGAGTGGCTACATTTTCTTCTGATAATTTGGCTGCTTTTAATGCTGCCTTGTAACGGTTAATAAATGCACTGTCCAAAATACTCTTTTGAAGTTCTAGTTGACGTTTGTTTTCAGCGATACCATTATTGGTTTCCACCAATTTTCTTGTGGCATTACCTAAACTGCTACCACGTTGAGTTGCAGCACTTTTAGCGTCGAAAAGTCCAACTTCTGTTTCCATAACTACAATTCTATTGTCAACACGAGTTTTAGCTAAATTTGGAATTTCTCCATTAATTTTTGTTGATTCTTGACCGTTTGCCTCTACTTTGTATAAATTGGATTGTAAAGAAGTTAATGGAGATTTTCCTATGCCGACATGTTTAGGAAGTGTATCTAATAGAGCTGCTCTTACAGCAGTTGGGTCTAGTTCGACACCTTGCTGATCAGCTTGTTTTGCTATTCTGTTGAGACAGCTCTTAACTAGTCTTTGAGACTGCTCTATAGTACCACCGGTAGCTATTCGCATAGATTCAATTGCTGGTTGCAGGTCAACTTTTTTATCACCAGTAAGGATACGATTAATGATCTGTGTATTTCTACTACCAAATGCAATTTGTGAATTATTGTTGTTTAGGTTTAGTGACATTTTTTTCTCCTTTTTTAGCTGTTAATTATTGATGTTATAATTGTAATATGTCGCTCAATGAAAAAAATTGCATAAATAATAAATTTTCTTTACAAAACTTAATTTTCCAAAAGCTAATTTTACGCAATTTCTATGCTGGCGAAAGTTGAACAAACTGCTGCTATGAGAGATAGGCATGCTGCTGTAAAGAACGATATTAAAAATACAACATCAAGAATAGCAACTAGAGAAACGCAGTTAGAAAAAGCGAACAATGAAGTTAAAAGAGCCAAACAAGATTTTAGAGCCACTGGTGGAGAATTTGCAGGTGTTGAAGCAAATGTTGCAACTGCGCAAACTACTAGAAGTAATTTATTAGAGCTTTTAAATACATCTACAAATGAAAATGTAACTAATTTAAATATGACGGTGAGTGAGCGACGTGCATCACTAGCGGATATGGTTAATGAAAATAAATTGAATTTGCTTTCTAGTAGCAAAACTGAAGAATTACAAAAGGCTATTAAAGCTGATACTGAACGTTTAACAGGTCTACGTGCGAGAGAAGGAAGCCTTCAACGCCGTATTGATGCAGCAAACGCTAGCAAAACACGTTTTAATGAAGTAACAACATTAACACAACAAGAAATAGCAAATTTGGAAGGGAATAAATCAAGAAATATCAGAGTTAACTGAAGTTTTAAATCTAGTTAAATCCGCAAGTCCTGTATAATTAAAATAACACCCATCACAAAAAACAAAAGAGACAGTCGAAATGTGAACTGTCTCTTTTATTATGTTTTAAATTTTTAGCTCAAATATTCTTTGATTTCAGCAGGAATATTTTTTGGATCTAACTTAATAGAAGGTCCCATTGTGGTGGTAATGAAAGCGGACTTCATATAAGTACCTTTAGAAGCTGAGGGTTTAGCTCTAAGCACAGCATCAGCTAAAGTAGCTAAGTTTTTAAGCAAGTCTTCACTGTCAAATTTAACTTTGCCGATAGGAACGTGAATCATACCTTGTTTATCAGCACGGAATTCAACTTTACCTGCTTTAGCATCTTTAACAGCTTTAGCAACATCTAAAGTAACCGTACCTGTCTTAGGGTTAGGCATCAAGCCTTTAGGTCCGAGTACACGACCGAGTTTGCCGAGCATTCCCATACAATCAGGTGTAGCGATTAAAGTGTCAAACTCGAACCAACCGCCGCTGATTTTATCAATGAGTTCTTCAGCGCCTGCTTCATCAGCACCTGCTTCTTTAGCTTCAGTTGCTTTAACACCTTTTGCGATAACGCAGACTCTGACTGTTTTACCTAAGCCTGCCGGTAGAACAGTGGTGCTTCTGATTTGTTGGTCGGCATGTTTGACGTCAATACCTAAGCGCATGTGACATTCGACAGTTTCATCGAATTTAGCGACTTCGCCGCTGACTTTTTGAAGCATAGAAACCGCGTCTTTAATATTAGCAGGTTGTTCAAAGCCTTCCATTATTTCTTGAATTTTCTTTTGTTTTTTCGTTAGTTTTGCCATTTTTTCTCCTTTTCAATTGAGTGGCATGACCCTGACATATTGAAACGTAATTGGCTACTGTTTCGTGGTCATAGCGGGGGGTGTCATATATTTTGAATTACTGCCGAACAGCAAGTCAAAAAACGTGAATGTCCCCTTCCACAATATAATTAATCTACTACTGTAACACCCATTGCTCTAGCTGAACCTGCAATCATTTTTACAGCAGCTTCAATAGTTGTTGCATTTAAGTCATTCATTTTAGCTTTAGCAATTTCTTCGAGTTGTGCGTGAGTAATTTGAGCGACTTTATTTTTGTTAGGAATAGCTGAACCTTTTTCAATTCCTATAGCTTTTTTAATCAAAACTGCAGCAGGTGGTGACTTAGTTATGAAAGTAAAAGACCTGTCTTCATAAACGTCAATCACAACAGGGATAATATAACCGGCTTGTGATTCAGTTTTAGCATTAAATTGCTTACAAAAATCCATGATATTAACACCATGTTGACCCAAAGCCGGACCAACCGGTGGTGATGGATTAGCTTTTCCGGCAGCGATTTGAAGTTTAATTTTGCCGATAACTTTTTTTGCCATTTTTTTCTCCTTTTTCAATTAAGTGGCATGACCTTGACTTATTGAAACGTATTTAGGCTTCTGTTTCGTGGTCATAGCGGGGGGCGTCATTTATTTTGATGAATTGCCGATAAACAGCGAGTCAATAAAATTGTGAGTGTCCCCTTCCACATGTTTTGTATTATACCTTTTGAATTTGTCTGTATTCAAGCTCAACGGGGGTATCTCTGCCAAAAATAGATACTGTAGCTCTGAGCTTAGATTTATCCGGATAGACCTCAGTCACGTCGCCCATGAAGTCAGCGAAAGGACCTGCTATAATTCGGACTTTGTCGTTGACTTTGACGTCTAACTCAACTTTAGTAGTTTGAGTTTGAGTTCTGTGGATAATTTTTTTGATTTCGCTATCACGAGCAGGTATCGGTTTTTTGCTGGAACCGACGAATTTTGTGACGCCTGCCGTGTGGCGAACTACGTACCAGCTGTCGTCGTCCATAATCATTTCGACTAGGACGTAGCCGGGGAATATTTTTTCTTCACGATCTTGTTTTTTGCCGTTAGTAATTTTTGTGATAGTTTTTTGAGGTACTTCAATGCGAAAGATTTTATCGCCCATATTCATATACTCAATACGTTTTTCTAAGTTAACTTTAACTTTGTTTTCATGTCCAGAATAAGTATGAACAACGTACCATCTTTTTTGGGCTTTTTTAGGTTCTCTTTCAGCTTTAAACTCTGTGTCTTTAGCTTCTAAAAGTCCTTGCTCATTCATTTCGACTGTTGGTTGTTTTTTACGTACTTCTTTTTTTTCACCGGTCATTATTTTATCCTACCTTGCTAATTATCAATAATTATTTAAAAATGCTCAACACAGAACTAAATATCAAATCATAAAACAGAATTATGATAGTAAAAACAAAAACTATCAGAATAACGAATATGGTTTCGCCTTTAACTTGAGCCCATTCAGGCCAAGTAATTTTGCTCCATTCTTGACGGACACCTTTAAAATATTCAATTATTTTATTTGTATTGTCTTGAGTATTCATAATTCCTCTTTTTCTATAAAGTGATTGAACCACAGCTAATACAGACTTTCTAAAAACGCGCCCTGAAGGACTCGAACCCTCGACATCCGGTTTTGGAGACCGACGTTCTACCAACTGAACTAAGGACG
>CAZTVM010000015.1:0-26588 GCA_964617065.1 uncultured Muribaculaceae bacterium | reverse complement strand
ATACTTCTCGGCGTGAAATTTATTAAAGACGCAGTTTTGAACAAAAAAGATGATACTGAATGTAACATAGCTACACCATTTTTATCGATTAAATTTGTACTTTTAGTTTCGATAGCGACGAGTATTGATGCGCTCGCTGCCGGCATGTCTATTAACTTTTTGAAAATGCCGTTACTGTTTCCGGCGATATTAATAGGTGTAATAACATTTATTAATTCGCTCATAGGCTTTTGGTGTGGCTATTGTTTCAAGCAATTTAATACGCAAAAACTGGAAATTTTTGCAGGTTTGGTTTTGATTTTTCTCGGATTAAAAACAATTATTTTTTCTTAGGCTGTGGTAATTATTTTTTGTTTGTGCTACAAAGTTAATGTACACAATAAGAGCTGAAATAAGAATAATAATGAGAAACATCGAAAATTTAAGAAATATTGCAATAATTGCCCATGTTGACCATGGCAAAACGACATTAGTTGATTGTATGCTAAAACAAAGTGGTGTGTTTAGAGAAAATCAACAAGTTCAAGAAAGAGTTTTGGACTCTAATGACCTTGAAAAGGAGCGTGGGATAACGATTTTAGCAAAGAATATATCTATTAATTACAAAGATTATCAAATAAACGTAGTCGACACCCCCGGTCATGCTGACTTCGGAGGCGAAGTAGAACGTGTGCTCGGAATGGTAGATGGCGCTTTGCTGATTGTAGATGCAGCCGAAGGACCTATGCCTCAAACTCGTTTCGTACTATCAAAAGCACTTGAGCTAGGTATAAAAATAATTGTAGTTATTAATAAAATTGACAAAACAGGTGCTGACCCTAATTTGGCTTTAGACAGAGTTTTTGACTTGTTTTTAGAATTGACTGATAATGAAGAATTACTTGATTTCCCCACTATTTACGCAAGCAGTTTAGCTGGATTTGCAAAAGTAAATCTAGAAGATGATAGCACTAATATTGCGCCATTGATGGATTGCATTGTGAAAAATATTAAACACCCAAAAGGTGATGTAGATGCAAATTTGCAGTTTCATGTGACAACATTGGACTACAATGAATATGTAGGTCGCATAGCTGTTGGTCGTGTTATGAATGGTTCTTTGTCATCTCAAGAACAAGTTTCTTTGATTAAATCAGATGGTAGCGTTGTTCGTGGGAAAATTGTTAAATTGTTTGGATTTAAAGACTTAGGCAGAGTCGAAATTCAAGAAGCTTATGCAGGTGATATCGTCGGTATTGCAGGATTTTCTGATATTCAAATCGGTGAAACAATTTCTTCGCTTGCTAATCCTCAAGCTTTACCGTTGATAAAAATTGATGAGCCAACTTTACAAATGAATTTTTCTGTCAATAATAGTCCATTTGCAGGTCAAGAAGGTAAATTCGTTACTTCTCGTCAAATTAGAAAAAGATTATATGATGAATTGGAAAAAAATGTAAGTTTGCGAGTAGAAGATACTCAAAGTACAGATGTATTCAGAGTCTCAGGTCGTGGCGAATTGCATTTAGGCATATTGATTGAAACGATGCGTCGTGAAGGCTACGAGTTTCAAGTTTCAAAGCCAGAGGTAATTTATAAACACACTGAAAACGGTATACTTGAACCTTATGAAAATCTGGTCGTAGATGTGCCTGATTCCTTTGCAGGTAGTTGTATTGAACGACTAGCCGGTCGCAAAGCTCAAATGATTGATATTCAGTCTAACGGTATTCGTACGCAATTACGTTTTAATATTCCTGCTCGTGGTTTGATTGGCTTTAGAAATGAATTTATAAGAATGACTCGTGGCGAAGGTATTATGTATCATACATTCAATGATTACGATGAATTCGCCGGTGATATTCCTCGTCAACGCAGTGGCTCTTTGATTTCTCACGAACAAGGTGAAGCTATTCCTTACGCTTTGGCTCAGTTTGAAGACAGAGGCGTATTTTTCGTCACTCCTAAAACGAAAGTGTATCGTGGAATGATTGTAGGTGAAGGTAATCGACAACAAGATATTGAGGTTAATGTATGTAAAACGAAAAAATTAACTAATATGCGAAGCGCTACAGCGGACGTAATGGTTACATTGCAAGCACCTCAAATATTGTCACTCGAAGAATGTTTGGAATATATTGCTGATGATGAATTGGTTGAAATTACGCCGGAAAATGTCCGTATGCGAAAAGCTGATTTGACTAAAACCAGATTTAACTAGGATTACGAAATCATTTTTATAGTGTCATTATTTTTTGATTTTCTCTTGTCTGTTAACGTCAAGTTAGACAGGTGTTTGCGTACTTGATATTGTTTTTTTCGTGTAACAAATTGTTTCATTGCTTCTTAAAAAAGTCAATTTTTTTCTAATGAAAAACTTTATTAAAGTATACATATTAGAGGAGAATACATGAAAGAGCATGAGTTAAATGCGCTTGTAGGTATAGTGGCTGATCCGATACAATGTGCCTATGATGTTTCTAATAACAAGAATTTGCAGGAAATACAACGCATTATTCGTATATTTGATATAAATAAGCAGCAACGAAATAAACACCGATGTTTCTCGGTTAAAAATCTGATTGCTTTTAAGCTAGTACTTAGCAATAATTAGTTTAGACATGGTAAAAAGGCTTGTGGGTAAGAATAATCTTCCTTAAAGCCGACATGTCTGTACATTCTAACGGCGGAGAAATTATCTGTTTCTACGCTTGCGTTGATTTCTGTAATTATTGAATTTTGTTTTTTGACTGAGTCAAATAGATGTTTCACAGCAGCTTGTAATAGAAATTCGCCAAGACCTTTGTTTCTGTGGCGTTTACTAATGCCGATGAGTGGTACGTTAGCTATTGAGCCTCCTGTAACATTAACGAAGCAAATACCGCAAAGTTTACCATCATTAATAGCAAGTTTTGTAGCTTCAGGCATAAAATCGCCGTAAAATCCTGATGTGATTTTTGTTAAAATATCTTCGGTGCCGGATTTCGTTTTAAATCGGGGATCAAAAAGGGCGTCGGCTGCGTCCTTAAAAGAATTGTTTATTAGTTTCACTGCTTCACTAAAATATTTGTTATCCCAATTGATGATTTTATAGTCACTACTAGGTTTTGATTTACAAACTGTTTTTAAAATTTTGGTGCAAACTTCATCATTCATAAAAAATCTGACAACTGCCAAACCAACCAACTTAAATCCAAAATGGGATATATTGGGCACAAAATCCTCTTGACTCCCTAGCATAGGGTATGTGACGACTTTACTTTCTGTAAGCTGTTTGTTGTCTTCTAAAAATTTTTCGAGTAGGATTTTCCTTTTTTGGTTTAAATTTTCATCTCCTAAGCAGTGAATAATGTTTAGTTCCAGTGCTTCACTAATAAGCGTTGTATACGCCAAAAATCCTGTAGGGATATTGTCTTCTAGTAAAATATAGCATTCCAACAAACCAGCGTCTACACTTTCTATAAAATCTTCATATAAAAGCGGTTCAAGTTCAAATTTATATTCAGTTTTAGAACGCAATCTGAAATCATTATATACTCCGCTGAATATTTTGTAGTAATCAGGGATAAGTTTTTTTGCAGAATACAAAACGAGATTAGCCATTCCCCTTGTCTCCTACGCTTACAATGTTCATTAGATGGTGCATTTTTTCTTTTTTAGTACAAATATACCTTTTGTTGTAGCTATTTAAGACCGTTTTTGTCTGAACACGCTCATTGACTTTCAATCCGTATCCTTCAAGCGCAATTATTTTAGTTGGATTATTAGTTATAAGGTTAAAATTCGTATAACCTAAATCTAGTAAAATTTGTGCGCCTACACCATAGTCTCGCAAGTCAGGCTGAAATCCTAATGAAATATTTGCTTCAATTGTATCTTGACCTTTTTCTTGTAAAGCATACGCTTTCAACTTGTTAACAAGTCCTATACCTCTACCTTCATGGTCTTTCAAATAAACGAGCGCACCTTGACCGTAGTCGTTTATCATTCTTAATGCTTCATGCAATTGTGAGTTGCAATCACATTTAAGGCTGTGAAAAATGTCACCTGTTAAACATTCAGAGTGCATACGAACAAGTGGTACTTTTTCAGGGCTATCGCTTTTAACAAGTGCGACATGTTCTTGTCCGTTTAATTCGTTTATGTAGCCATATATTTGGAAATCGCCAAATTCAGTAGGCAAATCTACCTGTATTGCTCGTTTTACAAATCTTTCAGTTTTAATTCGATGAGCTATGACTTGTGCAACAGTTATAAATTTCAAATTATGTTTTTTTGCAAAAATTTGTAAATCGTCACGACGAGCCATATTGCCATCAGAATTGATAATCTCACAAATTACGCCGGCGGGTTTTAAACCGGCTAATTTCATCAAATCAACTACTGCTTCTGTATGCCCTGTGCGTTCAAGTACTCCACCCTGCTTAGCTATAAGAGGGAAGACATGTCCCGGACGGCGTAAATCATTAGGTTTTGTGTCATTTGCAATGGCAACTTGAATTGTTTTTGCTCTATCGTATGCAGAGATGCCTGTAGTAACACCATATTTTGGGTCAGCATCAATACTTTGAGTAAACGCAGTCGACTTTACGTCTGTATTATGTTCTACCATCGAGGAAAGTCCTATTTGCTCAATTTGTTTTTGCTCCATTGAAAGACAAACTAAGCCTCGACATTCGCTTATCATAAAATTAATGACATCAGGCGTTATTCTTTCAGCAGAACATATCAAATCACCTTCATTTTCCCGAGCTTCATCATCAGCAACTATAACTGGCTTTCCAGATTTTAAATCGGCAATCGCTTCTTCAAGTGTATTAAAAATAACATTTTTTGTATTATTATCATTTTGCATTACAAAAATCCTTTTTCGTATAAAAACTGCTCGTCAATATTCGTCGCACAACTCTCATTATCTGTCGGTAATAAAAATTTTTCAATGTATTTAGCCACGATGTCTAATTCAAGGTTAACAATTGAACCTATTTTTAAGTCAATTAAATTGGTCTTTTGCTGCGTATGAGGGATTATACAAAGTGTAAAAGTATTATTCGCAGTTTCTGCAACTGTTAAGCTAATTCCGTTTATTGAAACGGAGCCTTTATTCAGTATGTATTTTGATAAAGTGTAATCTGTCTCAAATTTATAACGTATAGAAAAACCGTCTTGTTCTATTTTAATAACTTTAGCTGTTCCGTCGATATGTCCTGAAACGAGGTGACCATTAAGTCTGTCAGAAAGTTTCATTGCTCTTTCAAGGTTAACTCTTTCGTCAACTTTGTGCAATGAAAAATTTGAAACACAAAGAGTTTGGTTTGAAATTTCGACGGTAAATGTGTTCGTTGTCTTTTTTGTAACAGTAGTGCAGCAACCATTTACTGCTACACTGTCACCAATTTTTATTTCAATAGAAATAGTTGGCGCAAAAAAAGTAAAAACAGCGCCTTGAGTTGTTTTTTCAATACTTTTTATTATCGCCACTTCTTCAATTAATCCAGTAAACATAGTTGCAATATACCACAAATATTGTTTACAGACAAAATAGACATTAAATTTATACATTGGAACAATAAAAAATTAAATCATAGAGTCTAAAAAAGTTAAAAACTAGAACAGTTACTTTATAAAATATTTTATTTAGCTTATAATTTTTTTATGAGAAAGAAAATAACAATATTGGGGTCTACAGGTTCGATAGGAACGCAAGCACTTGAGGTTATATCAGCTATTAAAGCTGATATTGAGGTTTTAGCTTTGAGTGTAGGTAATAATCTTGAGCTGCTGGAACATCAAATTCAAAAATTTTCACCTAAAAAAGTTTGTACACAAACTGAGATTGCTGCTAAGAGTTTGGCGAAAAAATATCCATTAGTTGAGTTTGTTTTTGGCGAGGAAGGACTAATTGAACTCGCAAGTGACAAGCAAAATGATATGATTTTAGTGGCTGTGTCAGGAAATGTTGGGCTGAAACCAACTATGGCTGCGATTGAAAGTGGTAGTGATATTGCGTTAGCTAACAAGGAAACACTTGTGATGGCTGGCGAAATTGTGATGAAAAAGGCTAAGGATTTTGGCGTCAATATTTTACCTGTCGATAGTGAACATTCAGCTATTCATCAATGTTTGCATAATAGTGATAATATCAAAAATGTTAGAAAACTTATTATAACAGCGTCTGGAGGGCCTTTTAGAACATCGACGATTGAGGAAATTAAAAACGCAACTTTGGGAAAAACACTAGCTCATCCTAAGTGGAAAATGGGTAAAAAAATCACGGTTGACTCTGCAACCTTAATTAATAAAGGCTTAGAAGTCATAGAGGCATCTCATCTTTTTGGCTTGTCTATTGATAATATAAAGGTGGTTGTCCATCCTCAAAGTATTGTTCACAGTGCGATTGAATATGTAGATGGAAGTGTTATTGCGCAGTTAGGTTTGCCAAGCATGCATTTACCTATTCAGTACGCTTTGACTTACCCTGACCGTGTTGAGGGGATAAAAACGGAAAGTTTTGATTTCGCTAAAATTGCTCGTCTGGATTTTGAAGAACCTGATTTTGAAAAATTTTCTTGCCTTAAATTGGCTTGTGAAGCCGGTAAACAAAAAGGAATTTTCCCTATTGCATTGAATGCAGCGAATGAGGAAGCTGTTTTTGCTTTTTTGAAGGGTGAAATTAAATTGTTCGATATCTCTAAAATAGTAGAAAAGATTTTGGACTCGGCCACAACCGTCAGTAATTTATCTATTGATGATGTTTTTGCGTATGACAAAATGTTTCGTGATAAAACTAAGGAGCTAATTAAAAAAAATTATTTGGTTATTCCACACAAATAAATTTGTGAGTTTGTGGAATTAGTCTAACATTTTTGTATAAATCCAAAAATTTATCTAAAATGTTAATTAAATCGTTTCCGTTTAAACATATTTTGTTCTTTTTCATTTTGGGCTGTAAAATTAATGGTATATTGTATTTTTGAGATAATTTACACGAGTCATGAATTTCTGAATTTAAGATATTTTCGTCAAAGACAATTTTTGCAAATGTTTTAACGTTGTGCTTTACTGCAATTTTAATGAATTCATCATGTGTATTAAAAAGTGAACCTTGATTTGAAACAGAGTTTAATTTTATATCTACAGCAGCAATATCAATGAATTTAGCTACATTGTCAAACGGCTCCACGAGTGTGCCGTTTGTTTCGAGATAAATTTGATTTGTGCATAGCGGTAAAAAGTCAAGGAGAAAGCCCATGTGCAATAGCGGTTCGCCGCCGGTAAGGCTGATACTGTGTATGTTTTTTAAATCAAAAGTGTTAATTTTTTCAACCAGTGAAAGTGTCGTATAACAGGTCATATTTTCATCATGTGGAGTGTCACAGTAATCACAGTGAAGATTACAGCCTGAAAATCTTATAAAAAGTTGTTTTGCGCCTATGTATAAACCTTCTCCTTGAATGGATGAGAATATTTCATTTATTTGTGCAGTTTTACTCATTGATAAAGCTTATCCTTATTTTTATTTGTTATGTTTTTAATTTTTTCATACAGTTCTTTTTCTTCTGGAGTAAGAGTTTTTGGAAATTTAATTTGAACAGTAATAATTAGGTCTCCTGCGTTTTTGCTCGTTTTTAGTCCTTGCCCTGAAAGTTTGAATTTTTGACCTGATGAAGTGCAAGGCGGAATTTTCATGGCTACCTTTTTGTTATTTGGCGTTTCTACTTCAATAGTAGCACCTAATGCGGCCTCAAATGGTGTAATTTCTATTTCGCTAAATACAGCATTATTTTTAAATGTAAATTTAGAATTTTCTTCAATTTCGACTTTTAAGTATAAATCGCCGTTCAGTCCTCCGTTTTGCCCTTGATTGCCTTCGTTTGCAATTCTTATTTTTGAGCCGTTTTTAATCATTGCTGGAATTTTGATGTTAATTTTTTTTTGCACTGTAGTAATGCCTTTCGCTTGACACAAAGGACATTTCATTTCGTTTATAAATTTTCGACCTTTGCATTTTGGACAGATTTCTGTATGCAAGATATTTACAGTGCGTGTTGTTCCTTCGAACGCTTCTAGAGTCGTGACAATCAGACTCATTGTTATATCAGAGCCGTTCACTGCAGGATTTATTTGTTTTTTTTGTTTCTTGGCACTTTTTTTTATGCCGGTTAATATATCGTTAAAAATCTCGTTAAAAGCATTCTTTTCGGCTGTACGATAGGTATGTCTATAAGTAGATGACTCTTGGCTTTGAGCCGTTTTTTGTTCTGAATAAGCTTTATTTGCTTGTGTACGTCTTGTTTGCGTATTTTTTGATGAGGTAAATCCATTATTTAAATCATAACGTGTGCGTTTCATTTGGTCAGACAGCGTTTCGTAAGCTTCTGTTATTTTTTTGAATTTTTCAATTGCTATCGGATTATCAGGATTTACGTCGGGGTGAAATTTTCTTGCCAAACGTCGGTATGCGGACTTAATTTTTTGTGTGTCTGCGTCAACATCTATTTCTAAAATTTTATAAAAACTTTCTATCATGGCTAGTATTATTTTACGGATAACTCAAAAAATATCAACTACCAAATAGATTATTTTTCAGAGAACAATACTACAAATTCTTTAAATTTTGAAATTGATTTTCACGAGAAATAGCAACTTTGCCTGAACGCACTAGTTCTTTAATTCCCAAAGGTCGTAAAAGTTCAATCAATGAACGTATTTGACGACTATCACCTATAGCTTGTAGTGTGTAAGTTTTATTCGTTACGTCAACTACTTTAGCGTTAAAAATTTCGGCAATTCTTAAAATTTCTGAGCGATAATCGTCACGAGCCGTAACTTTGCATAAAATCAATTCGCACTCAAGAGCGTCCTCTGTCGTCAAGTCCATAACTTTCAACGTAGGAATAAGTCTGTTTAATTGTTTTGTAATTTGCTCAATTACTGTATCGTCGCCGTTTGTGACCAATGTAATTCTTGAAAATTCAGGGTCAATCCCCGGAGCTACTGTTAACGACTCAATATTATAACCACGTCCACTAAACAGGTCACTTATTCGTGATAAAACACCTGCTTCATTTTTTACTAAAACTGAAATTGTATGATTTTGTTCACCCATAATTCAACCCTTATTTAATTAACTTCACAATTTGGTAATAATATTTTGTGCAAAGGATTACCTGCTAAAACCCATGGATAAACCATTTCAAATTCTTCAACGACAAAATCTAGGAAAACAGGGCCTTTGAACGCAATAGCTCTTTCTATCGCTGATTGTATTTCTTCTTCTTTTGTAATCCTAATGCCTAATCCTCCGTATGCTTCAGCCACTTTTACAAAATCAGGACAAGATATTTTTGTCTGAGAATAATGTTTATCATAAATTTTTTCTTGCCATTGTCTAACCATACCCAAATACCCATTGTTAATTATGCAAACAATAATAGGAAGGTCGTAATCACGACAAGTCGCTAGTTCCTGAATATTCATTTGTATACTACCGTCGCCGGCAATATTTAAAATGAATTTATTGGTACCTTTTAGTGCAACAGCAGCACCTTCAGCAGCGGGAAAACCAAATCCCATTGTACCAAGACCGCCTGATGTAATAAATTGGCGAGTTTTGTTAAATTTGTACAGTTGAGCAGTCCACATTTGGTGTTGCCCTACTTCTGTACAAACTATCGGCTCGTACTCATGCGTGTAGTCATAAATCTTTTGAATAACAGTTAATGGATTTAGCTTGTCAGACTTTACTGAGGGCAATACTCTTTTCTTCTTCCATTCTTGGATTTGTTGGAACCAAGCTTGTTTTACATCAATGTTAATTTCATAGTTCTTTTCATCTAACTCTTTAATCATTGCATCTAGAACATTTTTAGCGTCGCCTACAATCGGTACGTCGACAGATACATTTTTACTGATTGCGCAAGGGTCTATGTCTATGTGGATTACCTGAGCATCTGCTGCAAATTTTTTCAAACAGCCGGTAATTCTGTCATTAAATCTCGTGCCTACCGCAAAAAGAACATCACAGCTGCTGACTGCATAATTAGCCCAATAATTTCCATGCATTCCTAACATACCTAGTGATTTCTCACATTCTGAGGGGTAAGTACCTATGCCCATTAGTGTATTGGCAACAGGTATATTAAGTTTGTCAGCAAGTTCTCGAATTTCTTTTGCAGCATGAGAAGCGACAACTCCTCCGCCTGAAATAATAACAGGGCGTTCTGCATCGCACAACATTTTAAGAGCTTTCGAAATTTGTCGTGGGTGTCCATAGTAAGTCGGATTGTAGCCACTTAGCTTAATGGTTTCAGGGTACTCAAACGATATTGATTTAGAACTCAAAATATCTTTTGGCATGTCAACCACGACAGGACCGGGCTTACCTGTCGTTGCGATGTAAAATGCCTCTTTTATTACTCGTGGCAAATCTTTTATATTTTTAACGAGGTAATTATGTTTGCAACAAGAGCGTGTAATTCCTACGATATCTGCCTCTTGAAATGCGTCGTTCCCTATCAATTGTGAATTAACCTGACCTGTAAACACGATAATCGGGTAACCATCATAATAGGCATTTGCAATTCCGGTGATAGCGTTGCACGCACCAGGACCTGATGTAACAATGGCTACTCCCGGACGTCCAGTGACTCTAGCGTAACCCTCAGCAGCATGAATTGCAGCTTGTTCATGGCGGACGAGATAATGCTTTATTTCTTTGCAATTATAAAGTGCCTCGTAAACGTCAAGTATCACCCCTCCCGGATATCCAAAAATATCTGTTACATTTTCATTTTTGAGACATTCTAAAAATATCTGAGCTCCGGTTAATGTATGTTTGGCTTCTTTTAGTTGTTGTGTTGTCATCGCAGACCTCGTCTAGTTACATGTACTATACTGATGTAATTCAGATGTTAACTGTTCAACTTTGTCGAGCTGTTCCCACGGTACATCTATATCTGTTCGACCCATGTGTCCGTACGCTGCTAAAAGTTGATAAAATTTACCGTTGTTTTTTGAAGGTAAATTTCTCAAATCAAATTTTTCGATGATTTTTGCAGGTCGTAGGTCAAAATATTTTTTGACTAAATCGCAAATTCTTTCGTCGTCAATTTTGCCTGTGCCGAAAGTATCCACCAGAACTGAGACAGGTTCTGCCACGCCAATTGCATAGGCTAATTCCAGTTCGCATTTAGATGCCAATCCTGAAGCTACGATATTTTTTGCAACATATCTTGCTGCGTAAGCAGCAGAGCGGTCGACTTTAGTAGGATCTTTACCGCTGAAAGCTCCGCCGCCGTGGCGAGAATATCCACCGTATGTGTCTACAATAATTTTTCTACCTGTAACACCAGCGTCGCCTTGTGGACCGCCGATTACAAATCTTCCTGATGGATTTATGTAATACTTCGTTTCAGAGTCTGGTTTTACTTTGTAGGTGTCTATAACAGGTTCTACGACATATTTCATAATGTCATTTTTAATAATTTCTTGAACGGCTTTATTATTTGATAGACCGTTTATTTCAGGGTCATGCTGTGTTGAAATAACCACTGTGTCTATTCGACAAGGCTTGTCATTCTTATATTCAATAGTAACTTGTGATTTCCCATCTGGTCTGAGGTAGTTTAATTTGCCATTTTTACGAACTTCTGCTAATTTTTTAGCTAATCTGTGAGACATGCTTATAGGCAATGGCATTAATTCAGGCGTTTCGTCACAAGCATAGCCGAACATAATACCTTGGTCACCTGCGCCGATGTCATCTGTTTCGTCTTTAGATGTATCAGCGTTGTCATTTCTACTTTCAAATGCTTTATTTACCCCACCGGCGATATCTGAAGATTGCTCATCGATACTAGTCATGACTGCGCAATTTTTATAATCAAATCCACCGCCTTCAGCGCCTTCGTAACCGATGTTTTTTATTGTTCTGCGAATAACTGCAGGTATATCAACGTAACAGTTTGAGGTTATTTCTCCGCAAACAAATGCAACACCTGTCGTGACAGTAGTTTCTGCTGCTACTCTCGATTTTTTGTCTTGTGTTAAAAATTCGTCCAAAATAGCGTCCGATATTTGGTCACACACTTTATCAGGATGTCCCTCTGTTACTGACTCTGACGTGAATAAAAAATTTTTTGACCCCATGACTTCTCCTTATTATTCGCTGATTACCTACTATGAAATAGTAATTCAAAAGATATACAAGGTCAAATTTTAGTTTGGCATTTCTTAATTATTGGTTTAACGTTACATAAAAAGATTAAAAAGGTTGTTATTTTATGAAAATTGTGTATAATAAAATTACTAACAGTTAATTATATGATTTTTATGTTGCTTGTGCATTGTTTAATTGATACTTAATTGTTTTGGGTTTGTACTACTGGAATAGCTCGTTCTGATGTTATCCTCGGGAAGATTTACGTAAAATATGAGTGTTTGTGATTTTAATTTCAAATATATAAAAGAAAAAGCTACGCCTGGTAGTTGGCGTAGGGGTTACGAGTGTTTTCAAAAAAAATTGATACTTTCTACTGAAATTAAAAAAAATATATTGACGAGCAAAGTCAAAGGTAATTTTAAAGATGCTTATGAAGTCAAATTAACTTTTAAGAAAGGTGAGGTTACGGCAAAATGCGATTGTCCGCTTGAAGAAGAATGGTGCAAACATGCTATTGCTGTCGGTCTAGATACGATAGAGCATGGGTACTACGACGAATTTTTAGAAGAAAAGTATAAAGTTCCACAAGATTTTTCAGATGATTTTTTAGATGAAATACCCGAGCCTCAGGGTGGTTATATATTTCATTTTAACCCCAAACGTAGGCAAAATTTCTTTTCTATATTAGTTATGGACAGAAATACAGGAAAAGTCATACGTGATATTGAAGCTATATTAAGGGCTTTTATCGAAATTCAACGTACTAATAATGATTTTTCGATGAATAACTCACAAAAAGTTGAAATTGCTATTTTTCAATTATTGCTAAAATTGTCTAGACTCGATAAAAAAGCAGGTTGGTACGATATTCCTATACCTAAATTCGACCCATTTTTTCATTTATTAGCGAAAGCTGACGAAGTTGTTGATGGAAGAAACAAAAAAAGATTGATTTTTACTGACATAGACTGGAAATTAATGTTATCTGTTAATTTTTCAATGGTTGGAAACGTACTTTTAGCGTTGCACTGGGTGAGACCGGACAAAAACGATTTAATCCCATTCGAAGAAGTCCGATATTTCTCCCGCCAACTAAAGTGGGGACGGTATAAAAATTTGATATTTCCAACCGATGTTTCTGTTTCAGCCTTGCCTCAGTATATGACGAAAACTACTTTTACTGATGTCAAGGATGCAGATGGCGCAAAATTTTTGTATGAAGAATTACCTAAATTACAATCAGTAATGAATTGTGAAGTATCAGAAGCAATCGGCAAATTAATAATAGAGCAACGACCACCGATTAACGTAGTTAGTTTGCGTCTTGACTATGATGGTTCGTTGAAAGCGGCTTTGGAATTTGAGTATGACGGTGTCAGAGTGCCTTATGCTAAAACGACAACTAAAACGCCTTATGTAACAATTAAAAAGCCGGAAGAAAATTTGTTGTATTGGGTGAAACGTAACACTAAGCACGAAGAACAAGCTTATCAAATGTTGCTGGCATGCAAATTTGCACCGATGCAAACAAACAATTTGGCTTTAGAAAAAGAAAATGCTATAGATTTTTACAATTACTATATCACGCAAGCTGGCGAAGGGTGGGTATTTGAAGAAAAAGATGACATGTCCTTTTTTAAATTGTCGGAGCACCAACTGAAAATAGTAGCCTCTATTGATTTCGCCGAAGGAACAACTGATAGCTTTGAGGTCGAGCTCTACGGCGAAGTCGGTAAAGAAAAAATTAATTTTGAAGAACTATACGACATTACTATTGAAGGTAACAAATACTATCGTGTGAAAAACAATGGTTTTGTCGAGCTGCCATCTATGAATATTTACTCGTTGCTTCGTGCTTTTAACACTTTTGATGTCTATAAAAATGACCAGAATAAATACTTAGTAAAAACTTATCGTGCAGGTTTAATTTCTGAAATGGAAAATTTGGATATTAAACTTAAAAACAGTCGCAAATTTTCAAAGTTTTGGAAACAAATTTCTACGTTTTCAGAAATGGATATTTCGACTTTGCCGAAAAATGTTAATGCTGAATTTCGTGAGTATCAAGTCAAAGGTTTTGCATGGCTTTGGTTTATGTATCAATATGGTTTGAATGGCATACTTGCCGATGACATGGGGCTGGGTAAAACTTTGCAAGCATTGACATTGTTGCAAAAAGCCAAAGAGAAAAAAGGCAAAGAACCTTCGCTTGTAATTTGTCCTACTTCTGTCGTGTTTAACTGGGAAGCTGAAATTCAAAAATTTGTTCCTGATTTGAGCGTATTGGTTTTATCCGGCACTGATCGCAAATCGCATTTTAAAGAAATTAAAGATTATGATGTAGTGATTACTACTTATGCGCTTATTCGTCGTGATATTGAGAAGCTAAAAAAATATCAATTCAGATATATTATTTTAGACGAGTCTCAAAATATAACAAATGCTGAGTCAATGACAGCTCAAAGTGTGAAAAGATTAAATTCGAAACATAAGTTAGCTCTTTCCGGCACGCCTATCGAAAATAAATTGCAAGAATTGTGGTCAGTCTTTGATTTCTTGATGCCCGGATTTTTGTTTGAATTATCTGAATTCAATTATCGTTACGTTAACCCTATTATGGAACGAGAAGACAAGACAGTTGAGAAACGTTTAAAATCACAAATTTATCCATTTATCTTACGTCGTATGAAACGTGACGTAGCGAAAGATTTGCCTGATAAAGTTGAGAATATCGCATACTGTGAACTTTCTGCTGAGCAAAAAGATTTCTACCTCGAAGTGCTCGATAGTACGAAAGAAGAATTGTTCAAATCAATTGAGCAAAACGGACTGGAAAAAAGTCGTATGTCTATTTTCTCTGCTTTGTTGCGTTTACGTCAAATTTGCTGTCACCCAGCTTTGTACGACAAAGAAAACAAGAAAAAAATTAAAGACTCAGGCAAGTTTGACTACTTGAAAGACATGTTACAAGAAATTATAGCAGAAGGTCATAGAGTTTTACTGTTCAGCCAGTTCGTAAACATGCTTGACATCGTCAAAGAATGGCTAACTGAAACAAACATTAAGTATGAATACCTGACAGGGGCTACGAAAAATCGCCAAGAAGTAGTAACAAGATTTAACACTGATGATTCTATACCTATTTTCTTAATCAGCTTGAAAGCAGGTGGCACAGGCTTGAATTTGACAGGTGCCGATTACGTAATTCACTATGACCCATGGTGGAATCCGGCGGTAGAAGACCAAGCTACCGACCGTGCTTATCGTATCGGACAAACAAAGAAAGTTTTTGTTTATAGATTGATAACAAAAGGCACCGTGGAAGAAAAAATACAAAAATTAAAACAACGCAAAAGAAGCCTCGTTGACTCAGTTATTTCTGTCGACAGAAATATAGGTAAATCGCTAACCTACGACGATTTAAAAGATATATTCTCAGTTGACTAAAGCGCTTATTCGAATATTTAGTGATACAAATTGAAACAAAAAGTTAAAAAAAATTGTAATAATAAATTCTTTAATATATGCTTTTACTAAGAGAGTTTTTAAGGAAGAATATGGAATCATCATTAAACGATAATAGTTATGTAATAGACTTGAGTTATGCTACGACAGCTGCTGACGTAATATATGAGTTCAGTACAATATTAGAAAATGATTTAGTTAAAAATAAAAAGATTTTTTTGAAATTGGGCAACATTGAACTTAACCAGTCGCAATTGTTGAGTATAAAATCACTTATAAATAGCATAAATTCACATCTCAGTTCGTTAGAATCTAAATCTTTGCAAACTCAGCAGGTGGCTTTGAGTTTGGGCATAATTGTAACGAACGCTGATACGCAATCAGATGCAATTAAAGTTTCAGAAGTGCAAGAAGAAGCTAAAACCGACACGAATGAACTTCCTCAGGAAAATGTCGAAGTGAAAAATAATAATGGCGACGAAGACGATGATTTTGATGCAGTTTATGATTGTTCGCCTGAAGAATTGAGCTATACAATAGAGCAAAATAAAAAAATGCATGACGAATTGGATATAATATTTGATGAGGAAAGACGTTTAGAAGAACTTTTAAGCCAAGAACCTGACGCCAATGAAATAGAAAAAATGCTTCAAACTGAGGCGGAGTACACTGAACGAGATTTTGAGATTGATAATTTGCCGACAATGTATATAAAACAAACATTGCGTTCAGGTCAAGTTGTCAACTATGAAGGTAAGATCGTTATTGTGGGCGACGCACACCCCGGCAGTGAAATAGATGCTACCGGTGATATTACAGTGTGGGGTATTCTTAGTGGCATAGCTCATGCAGGGGCTGCAGGAAATGACAAAGCTAAAATCAGAGCATTGAAAATGAATGCTATTCAATTAAGAATTGCTGAGTGGTATTCTCGTCGACCTGATTCAGCGAAAACTATATTTGTAGAACGTTCTACGACTTTTACGCCTGAGGAAGCCAGAGTTGTAGATGGTTCAGTTGTATTATTTAAGATTAACGAATAAGAATAAGGAGTAGAAACACATGACAGGGAGAGTAATAGTAATTACTTCCGGTAAAGGGGGGGTCGGTAAAACAACGACTAGCGCTAATATTGGCACTGCACTTGCTCGTGCAGGTAATAAGGTCGTTTTAATCGACACTGATTTAGGATTGAGAAATTTAGATTTGCTATTAGGCTTAGAAAACAGAATTGTCTACACTCTGGTAGATGTTGTTGAAGAAAGATGCAAGCTAAGACAAGCGCTTGTTAAAGATAAAAAAAATCCTAATCTTTGTTTGCTTGCTGCAGCACAAACTCGTGATAAATCTGCTGTTACTCAAGAACAATTGAAAAAAATATGTGAAGAATTAAGTGAAGAAAATGATTTCGTTTTGGTAGATTGTCCTGCAGGCATTGAGCAAGGTTTTCAAAATGCAGTTGCAGGTGCTAGTGAAGCTATTGTCGTCACTACTCCAGAAATGTCTGCAGTGCGTGATGCTGATAGAATTATCGGATTATTAAACTCAAAAGAAGAAATTAAATCTTATAAACTGCTATTGAACAGAGTTCGCCCAAATTTAATTAAAATGAATGATATGATGAGTATAGACGATGTTGTCGATATACTTTCTTGTTCATTGATTGGCGTAATTCCTGAGGATAGCGGAATTATCGTTTCTACGAACAAGGGTGAGCCAATAGTAAATGACGAAAAGTCTTTAGCCGGTCAAGCTTATGGCAATGTCGCAAAACGCATAATGGGGGAAGATGTTCCTTTTATTGATTTAGATGAGCCTAAAGGCTTTATTGCAAAAATTAAAAAACTGTTTGCAGGGAAAAAGGCTTAGGAGGGACGACAATGAAAGATATTATAACGGATATTTGTAATAAAGTAATAAGTTTTTTTCAGTCAGAAAAAGAAAACAGCTCCAAAGAGATTGCTTCCAACCGTCTTAAATTGGTTCTTATGCAAGATAGGACAAACCTTGATACGGCTACGATGGAACGTATGCGTAACGAATTGATTGAAGTCATTTCAAGGTATATTGTGCTAGACCAAGAAGCTTTGGAACTCAATTTAGCGAACGAGGACGATTCCATGGCTCTTATGCTTACTATTCCTGTTCTACGGGCTAAAACTCCAGAAGAAATCGCTGAAGCTATAGCTGAACTTGGGGCTAATCAATGTGATGACAACGACGATGACGACGATATAGAAACTGAAATTTTTGAAATTGTGGAAGACGTTGAGCCGACAGAGGCAACAATCGACGAGAATGAAAAAGAAGAAGTCGATGCCGCATTGATTGATGATGATGAAAAAGAAAAGAATTAGCTATCTGAATTGTGTATACTAATAATTTAGAAAAAAAAGAATATAATTTTAAAAAACTGGCTTTAGTGACTCTTGTAGGTTCGCTGATTGCCGGTTTTTCTATGCCCGGTTATGGATTGGGCTTTTTAGCTTGGATTGCGCTAATTCCCTTGTTTTTTGCTTTGAAAAATGCGAGAAACATTTTGCATTCTTGTGGATTAGCGTTTTTGTTTGGATTTAGTTTTAATGCTATTGTCATTTTTTGGGTTTTTCATATCTGGACAATGTCTTGGGCTGGTTTATCGACTCTTGCAACGTATGCGATAGGCGTGTCAGTTCTATTTTGCCTAAGTCTTTATACAGGCTGGTTTTTCGCTTTGTATGGAATTTTAGCTAAAATAATTTTAAATACTCGATTGCATAATTTTTTTAAAATAATTTTGTTAGCAGCCTTGTGGGTTTTGATAAACAACAAACTTTTATCGTTAGGTGAACTTGCGTTTCCTTGGTCTATGGTTGAGTATTCACAATATAAATATTTGCATTTAATTCAAATCGTTCAAATTATAAAAGGTGTCGGACTTGAATTTATTATAGTTTTTGTTAATTTGTTTATTTTGTATTTTGTTTTTGAAAAAACAGAAAATAAAACGGTTAAGTTTTACCCGATAAGATTAAGTTTAGTAATTTTTCTTTTTTTAGGATTATTGTTATATGGTGAATATTCGCTAAAAAAAACAAGTGAACAAAAAAATATAACGGTCACACTTGCACAAACAAATTCAAATATGAATGAGCTAGGCACATCATCTCAGTGGAAAGCTGATTATTATCAAACAATAAAAAATGCGCCTGAGGGTTTGGTTATTTTTCCAGAGGTTGCGTCAAACGAGCAAATAAAAACTTACAATAAAAGATTTATTACTGCTGTTCAGAAAATAATTGGGGATAAAGCTGTTATAATGGGAGTTTGGGGATTTGGATATAATGAGCAAGAAAAAAAATCTTCGGTAGCTAATACTGCATTATTTTTAGACAAAAATTCAACTGATATATACATAAAACATTATATCGTACCTTTTGGCGAATTTATACCGAGGTATATGTTGCCAAAATTGTTAGAAACGTATTTATTCGACAAATTAATTCCTGACCCCTTTATAAGAGGTACAGAATTTAAGATTTTTGATACTAAATATGGCAAAATAGCGCCTTCAATTTGTTATGAAATTATTTTTCCTGATTTTATAAAAAAACAAGTAGATTTGGGGGCTGACATTCTCGTAAATATTTGTAATCCGGCATGGTTCAAAAGCATGTTGATAAAAGAACAACTTATGGCAAACAGTGTATTCCGAGCGTTAGAGAACGATATAGTGATAGTTGCATCAGTAAACACAGGAAAATCTTACATAATTACGCAAAAAGGTAAGATAATTTTTCAAAGCAAACCGTACATAAAGTGCGTAAATTCTAAAAGGATTTAATTAAACAATTTCAATTCCGCTTGAAATAAATTTTAAATTATCTATAACCATAAAATTGGGTGGCAAGGTTTTTTGCAAAGTTTTTTCCAGCGTAAAAAAAGTCGGACCGGAGCCTGACATATAAGAATTTTTAATTTCAGATTTTATTGTTTGCAATTCTTCATAATCGTTTATCACAGCTGTTTCAAGGCTATTATATATTAAATTTCTATCGAATTTATTTTGTGCTATAAGTTTTGCCAATTTTTCAGTTTTTTTTAAATTTTGTTTCAAGTCTTCAGGCAATGCAGCAAACTTACAATAAGCATCTTTAGCGCTGATTGTGAGATTTTTAGGCTTTATTAAAGTTACAGGCATTTCGATAGTAGAAATTTTTTCAATAATTTCGCCACGAGAAGTGCAAATAGCAGTGCCGCCGGTGAGGCAAAAGTTTAAATCAGAACCTAATTTAGCGCAAAGATTATTTAATTCGTTGTTGTTCAAAATATTATCGAATAAGGTATTTAACGCATAGAAAACTCCAGCAGCATTAGTACTTCCGCCGGCTAATCCTGCGCAAACAGGAATGTTTTTTTCAATGTTAATTTTAACAATAAAATTCTGCTTTTTTATAAATTCAAAAAAAACGGCAGCTGCTTTATAAGCAATATTTTTTTCGTTGTAGGGAATTTCGTTAGAATTTCCGGTAATAATTATTTTTTGGACATCATTTTCTGCTATTTCAACAGTAGCGATGTCGAATAAATTTATCGCCTGCATTATACTTGCAATATTATGAAACCCATCAGGTCGTCTGTTTAAAATTTCAAGCGTTAAATTTATTTTCGCAGGTGTTTTGACTGAAATCTTTTTCATAAGTGTTTTTTCAACTCCAGAGCAAGTTCAGCGAGTTTATGAATAGAAAGTGTTTCGCCACGAGTATTTTCGCTTATACAAAGTTTTTCAAGCGTTTCAATAACAGCTGTTTTAGAAAATCCTGCATTTGCAAGCGAATTCTTTATATTTTTTCGACGAGTCAAAAAGCAAGCTTTAGTCACTTTTTTCAAAAAAGTATAATCATCGACAATCACTTTAGGTGCGTCATTTATTTTAAATTTTAACAAAGCTGAGTCAACTTTTGGTGATGGGAAAAATGCACGTTTAGAAACCTTTTGTATAAGCTCAATTTCAGTAAAAAATTGGGACAAAATTGATAAATGTCCATACTGCTTAGAGGGTGAATTTTCATTAGCTAAAATTCTCAGCGCAACTTCATATTGGACCATCAATATTATTTCTGAAATATGTTTACGATTTTTGTTATTCAGGTCGTCAATTTCGCCGAGCAAATGCGCTAAAATCGGAGTTGTTATGTAGTAAGGAATATTTGCGATAATTTTGATTTTTCCGTCACCGAAACATGAAATATCAGTTTTCAAAATATCATTGTGTATTATTTCAAGATTATCTGCATCAATTTTTTGCAATTCAATAATGGCTTCTTCATCTAGTTCGACAGCATAAACTTTTTTTGCAAACTTAACTAATTGTTCAGTAACAAAGCCGACGCCAGCACCGATTTCTAGAATTGTATCATTCTTTGATATATTAGCTTCTGCAATAATTCGTTCAATAACCGAGCCGTCGGTCAAGAAATTTTGACCTAGTCTTTTTTTTGTACGAAAAAATTTAGCTCTTTGGTAGTAGTCCATTCGTTTATTTTACAATAAACAAATTAACTAAGTACACTTTTTTTGTATTTTTTGCTATTCTATATATATGCAAAATATTGTAACGAATAAATTAAAAAATGTTTTAAATGATGATTTACTTACTCGTGAGCAAATCCTTACGTATTTTTACCAAAGTATCAAGCACGTTAACAATGTCAAAATCGGCATGGAGTATGAGCGCATAGCTGTCGACAAAAAAAATAAAAAAAATATATCATACTATGGTGAAAACGGTATTGAGGGGTTACTCAAAAAAATAGGCGCAGAATCTGCTTGGAACTTTATAAAAGAAGGCACAAGCGTCATCGGTTTAGAAAAAAATGGTGTAAAAATTACGCTTGAGCCTGGAGCACAAATCGAAATAAGTTCAAGTCCACATTTTACAGTTGCAGAATTAGCTACAGAGATGGATAACGTTATAAAAGAGACCGATAACCTTGCCCAAAAAGGCGGTATTGAACTAATTTCTTATGGTATTGCACCTAATTCTACTTATAACGATATAAAACTTATTCCAAAAAAAAGATATGAATTGATGCAAAAAATGCTGACTGCTAATGCAGCACAAGTAATGATGAAAGAAACTGCCGGAATTCAGGTTGCTTTTGATTATACATCAGAGCAAGATTCAATGGAAAAGTTGCAAACAGCTTTAAAAGTATCACCTTTTATGACAGCATTGTTTGCTAATTCTTCTATGCAAAACGGTAAACCTACAGGTTTTGTCTCTAAACGGGCGGCTGCGTGGTTGAATACTGATGACGACAGGTGTGGTTTGATATCTTCAAAATTATTCGGCAATAATGATTTTTGTTTCGCAACTTATTTGAACATTCTTTTAAATGTGCCTATGCTTTTTATTGTTAGAAACGGCAGATACATAAACATTGACAAAAAAATTACATTTAAAGATTTTATGACAAGAGGGTTTGAAGAATTTTATCCAATGAAAGAGGATTTTGAATTACATTTGAATTTATATTTTCCCGATGTAAGAATGCGAGATTACATAGAAATCAGAAATCATGACAGTTGTTCAGGAAAATACAAATATTGTGTACCTGCAATTTACAAAGGACTATTGTACAACGAAAATGCTTTACGAGAGTTGCGGACTATTTTTCATAAATTTACTTATTCTGATTTTGTAAAATTGCGAGAAAGTGTGCCAAAACACGGCTTAAATTCTAAAATTTGGAAATATAAAGTCGAGGATATTGTTAAAGAAATTATATTAATAGCAAAAAACTCACTTGAGGAACAAAAAGATTTAGATATAGAGTATATTTTGCCTTGTGAGGATTTGCTAAAAAGAACAGCTGACTAAAAAATTAAGCATTTGTGAATTTTTCAGCATGTTTAATTGCATAATTCGATTTAGCGTAGGCGCTAGCGAGTTTTTGGTCGACATCCACTTCTTGATTTTGTAATACAATTTGAACAGGCTCATCAGAAGGGATATATGTTCTCGTTATTTCAGGTTGTGCTGTTTTTTTAGTGTCAGCAGAAGCAGAAAGCCCGGCAGCTGAAATACTGCCGTTATTTAGAGCATTACGTTTAGTAAAATCCACAAGGTTTCCTTGAGGATAATGAAGGTTAAGTGCGTTACTCTTGTTATTCATAGCAGGTCGTGCCGTGGGATGTGTGAACTGTGCAGCTTGTGGGCTATTTGGTTTTGACATTTGTGGATTACTTTCTTTTGGCGTTTCCTCTTTGCCTTCATCTAATATCGATTTTTTGGGTTTACCAAATATCAAATGAGAACCTTTTACAGCAATGTTTGAGAAGAACGGCATCAAGACCATCATACCGATAATTATACGAGAAATACCACCACCGTAGGCTTTTGTAAATCCACCAGCTTTAGAGGCAAATCTACTTGCTGATTCACCGAATGTTTTTGCTTCAGTTGCATGCTTATATGGTTTTACAAAATCTAAACCAATACCTAAAGCTTTCCCGATAAATCTGAACGGTGCATGAACAATTTTGAGGAAGGTATTTTTTGTAGGATTAGCTGACATTTTCTTCACATCTTTGACAGCTTTTTTCCAAGCTTCTTTATTTGCAAAGCCACCGGCTAAATTCTTTTTATTCAATTCGTCTAATGCCGTATGATAGGCTTTTACTTGTTCTTTAGACATGCCGGTATATTTTAAACCGCCAATTCCATACATTGTAATAGCCGCTAATGGTATCGTGACTAAAAAGGATACTAACGATACAAGTTCTTCAGCAAAACGTTTAATTTTGTCACCCTTCTCCGCTTTGCGAGATTCATTCATAGCTTGAGCCATGAAAATAGCACCTAATAAAATAACTAATTTACCGCCGAATGCACCGCATGTGCTACCTTCTAAGCCTGAAAGCGGCAGTTTAGGTAATAATTTGCCTAAGCCACTTTTTGCAGAATTGCAAGATGAATTCATAGCTTTATGTTTATTTAATAGTTCTTGGAATGGTACGTCACGATTTAAAAATCCTGGTTGTGGTAAAAATCCGAATAATTTTTTTATTTGAATACGTTCACCAGTAGATGCAGCTCTTTGTAAAGCGCTGTGTAGCATCTCGGTTGATTCTTTAGACACAGGGTTAGATTTTATTTCTAATAATTTTGCTGAGTCAAATCCGAAATATTTATGTGAAATTGCATCTCTTGCGGCTGCAATTTCTGCAGCAGTGGCGTTCTTAGGCAACCCTGCAGTTTTAGCGTTAACGAAGTCGTCCATTAGCATTGTTATATCTAAAGCGCTAAATCCTCTGGCTCCTGCAGATTGTGAACGAGCCATTTCCCATTCTGCACGAGCAGGTGTCGTGAAAGCTCTGAGTATATTTGATTTTTGAATAACCTTTTCATTTATCCAGCCACCTGTGGAGCGGAAAAATTGAGAAACTTTGCCTATAGTGTTTTTATAAAGACCGCTTTCTGCAACGCTATCTCCCCACTTACCCATTTTTGAAAGATAAGTTTTATCATAATCTTTGTGCAGGGCTTTATTTGCGTAATGTTGTGCGGCGTAAAAACCGGCGTAGGTCGGTATAGTGAGCGCTGTAACCATACCTGCGTTAGAATGAATGAAGTCGCTCGCCATATTCACTGCAGGATTGCTGCGTTTTATACTGGTAGCTGTATCAGTTATCCGATTTGAAGCTGCATCTTTAGTGTTAGCTGCGGTAAATTGGGCGCTATCAGCTCCGCTAGTAGTCGAAACAGGATTGCTACCGTTATACACACGATTATGATTAGTTTGATTGCTTATATTATTAGACATAGTTTCCTAACCTTACTACCTTATTAAAAACCAAATAATTTAAAAAATTGATATAATTTATATTATATCTTAATTTTTGTTACAAATATTTTTATGAAATTTGGCAATTTTTTAGACAAAAAAAACTTTATATAATTACGGTCACATAATGGGATAAAAAGGGAGAAATTAAATGACAAATGATGCAGATTACTATATTGAAAAACTGGCTCAAAAAGAATTAAAAAATCCAAATAACTTTATTGTAAAACTAGCAAATGAACCCTTGGACGAGTCAAATTTTGTTTCTGCTACTATTCATAGAAGATTGAATAAAGTTGAAGAAATGGTCAAAGAAGTGCTAAAACGTCATTCATCAAGTATTATTAAGCAAAAAATAAAAAAATATCGAGAAATAGCGATAATGGATTTTATTATGGATGATATAGAAATTAAAAATCAAGCAAGAGTCGATGAGCTTGTCGCTAAAAATAATAAAAAAACATACCAAGAAATAGCAACGGAATTCTACAAATCATTGTTTAATCAAAAACGCTTCGCAATATAAGTTTGAAATTTCACATATAAATATGAACAATTTTTACGTTTTTATAGTTATACTATTTAACAAAGGGTGCAACTGTGAAAAAACGAATTTGTTTAAATATAATTATATATGTAATTTTTCTTTTATTCTTGGAGACACAAGGATTTGCTATTAACACAAACATTGAAGAAGGCTCTGTATTGACGATAGAGCAGTGTGTAGATATAGCTTTAAAAAACAGTCCTCAAATAAATATTTACGAAAACAAGAAACGCATATCAAAAAGTCGTATTGGTCAAGCGAAATCGGATTTTGCGCCGACTTTTGGTGTCGGCTCAGGTTATTACAACCAAAGTTCAAATGGTGGTAATGTCAGTAACAATGACTCTTATTATGCGGTAGATTTATCGCTGCGCCAACTTATATACGATTTTGGCAAAACAGGTGCTAAAATTAAAATGCAAAAATTTAATTTTGAAGCGTCTGAATACGATTTAGAAAATATAATTATTGCAACGACATACGATGTAAAGACTGCATATTACGGTGTTTTGGCTGCAAAATCAAGTCGTGATGTCTCAATGCAAAACGTCAATATAAACGAACGAGAATATGAAAGGACAAAAGCGTTTTTTGACGAGGGGTTGAAGTCGAAAATAGATTTAGTCAACGCAGAAGTTAATCTTTCAGAGGCTCGTATACAGTTGGTGAACGCTGAAAACGCTTACCAAAATGCTTTGATAAAATTGAATAATACAATGTTTGTTGCAAATGCACCAGTATATTCAATTGCTAATACTGAAACATTTAATATTTCAAACCAAATTGCTATTGATTTGAGCAATATTACGAAAGAAAACTCAGAAGAAAATTTGCAAGAGCCAAATTCTACTACTAAATACACTGCTGTGGTTGAAAAAAAAGACATTATTGAAGATTACAAATTTGTGCCGTTTGATTTAACTTTAGACGATGCTGTCGAAAAGGCATATAAAAATCGTCCAGATGTGAAAGGTTTAAAATCGTTGGTAAAAGCGATGGACGAGTCTTTAAAGTATACGAAACGAGAATACATGCCGGAATTGTCAGCGAAATTAGGGTATACATTGCGTAACACAAATTACTATGTGAATAACGGTTTTAACGTCGCTGCAATGTTCGATATTGCAACTATTAATCCTTTTAAAACGAAGTTTAATATTGATGAAGCTAAGGCACAGCGAGATTTAGCGCAAGATAACCTCGATTTACTTACACAAAATGTTTATTTTGAAGTGCAAAGTGCTTATGTAAACATGGTGCAAATCGAAAAACGTATACCACTTTTAGCCACGAAAGTCAGGCAAACTCTTGAAAATTATGAATTGGCCGATGGGCGTTATGAGGTCGGAATAGGCAATTTTTTAGAATTGCAAGATGCAAAAGCTAATTATAACAGTGCTCAACAAAGTTATGTTGCAGCCGTTTTTGAATATAACAAAACTCGTGTTCAGGTTGAAAAAGCAATGGGGGGCAAATGAAAAAAATTGCAATAATTTTTATAAGTGTAATTCTCTTTATATCAACGTTCTTTATGTTATCAAAACATAAAAATTCCGTAAAATATATAGAAGAACCTCTTACAAGTCAGACAATAGTTGAGGTCGTT
>CAZTVM010000014.1:0-26873 GCA_964617065.1 uncultured Muribaculaceae bacterium | reverse complement strand
AGTCGAAACCATTTTTTTTAGGCAAAGCAGCAATTCCGATAGCGCCATTTTCACTGACTGTAAATTTAGCTTTTTTTAGCAGTGGCGAAAGTTCATTTCCTAACGCTTCTATAGAGTGCTCTGACCAACCGTTTTTTCTTAAAATTGGTTTTAATGGTTTTATACTAATACCAAACTGTTGTTGATGGCTGTTTTGAGTCGAAATCGACTGTATCTTCATACTTCATCTCCCTTGATTTTACTATATACAGTATAAACAAAAAAAAATAAATTTGTAAATCCAAAAAGCGACAATACTCTCAAAAAATAAATTATGCTTTTTCAAAATAACCAATATAAGGTAATTCACGATAATGCTCATTATCATCAAGTCCAAAACCGACAACAAATTCATTGCTGACCTCAAATCCGTAGAAATCGGCATCAACACTGCAATCTGCGCTACGAGCGCAAGCCTTGTTTAATAATGCAACGGTTCTGTATTTTTTCATCTTGTAAGTATGCGTCAAATATTCGTTAGTGCATTTTAATGTATACCCGCTGTCGACAATGTCTTCTACTAGTAGCACATTTTTGTCTGTTAAATCAGAAACAACAAAACTTACTTCATGAAATGATTTTGATGATTTTTGTCCATTTCCGTAACTGCTTAATTTTATAAACTCAAATTTTATAGGAATTTTTAAATTTCTGACCAAATCAGCAAAAAAGATTGAGGCGCCCTTCAAAACGCATAAAACATAAAGCTCGTCAGCATTTTTAAATTCATTATTTATTTTTTCAGAGAGTTCTTTTATACGATTTTGTATAGCATTTTCTGAAAACAACACTTTTAAATTATCCATTTTTATCCTCAATTCTCAAAGTAATTTTGTGAGTTGGCGTTTTGAAAATTTTTAATTTTTCACTTAAACCAACGCCTGCGACCCACAGCACTTCATTATTTTTGCATAAAAGTATTTTTTTATCACGTTCAAGTTTGTTTATGTATTTGTTTGAAAAATATTTTTTCAATTTCATAGAACCTTTCATTCCAAATGGCTGAATAAAATCTGCGGATTTCGCATCTTTGTTCCAATTTCGCAAAACAAAAGGAAATGTCGTGTCTGAAAAATTTACAAAAAATGATAAATTCTCAGCAGATTGATAAGAAACTTTTTCGTTAGAATATTTTTCGATTTCAAAAATAAAATTATTAAATTTGTATTTTCCTTCTTTCTCAATTTTAATTTCTTTTTTTTTAGAGATAGAAATATTGCTCACCTCGTAAATATATTTTTCAGAAACAAATAGCCACAGTTCATTCGTTATTGAAATTAATTTACCGTTTTTCGAGTTTGAATTTTTTTCTATAAAATTTAGTAAATTTAAAACATTTTTGTAATCATATTCAGTTTTGCTGTTGCTGACAATTTCGTAAAGTAACTTCAACTGCAGGTCTTTTGAATGTTTTAGAAATTTTTTGGTTAAAATTTTATCGTTTTCTATTAAATCTTTTTTTATTATCTTTAAATATTCATCAACTAAATTTAATTCGCTCTTGGTGATGACGCACAATTGTTCTAGCGCATTAACAAGATTTTTATTTATTGTTTTTAACTCCGGAAATATCTTTTTTCTGATAAAATTTCTAACATATTTTACATTTTCATTGCTACTGTCGCTATTAAATTGCAAATGATTTTCAGAAATATATTTTTCGACATCATCACGAGTTATGCTCAGCATAGGGCGTAAAATTTTCAAGTCGCTTTCCTCACGATATTCTGGTATACCTTTTAGCCCCACAAGTCCTGTACCTTTAACTATTCTATAAAAAAGTGTTTCAGCGTTATCTGTTTTTGTATGAGCGGTGAGTAGTACATTTGAGTTAAATTTTTTAGCAGCATTTTCAAAAAATTCGTAACGAGCATTTCTAGCATCTAATTCTGTACACTTTAGCCCTTCAGCCAAGGTTTCCGTGTAAAATTCGATATCAAAGTTTTTACAAAATTTTTCACACGAAATTTGTTCTTCGTAGGCTTCTTCGCCTCGCCAATTATGGTTTAAGTGCACAGCAATTAATTTAAAATTGTTCGTTTTTGAAATTTCATATAAAGCATGTAACAGTGCTGTAGAGTCTGCACCACCAGAATAACCGACCATTAAAGTCTTCCTGTTAAACAGGTTGTATTTTATTAAAAAATTTTCAATAGTTTTTTTCACTATTTAAAAAACTCCGTTTTGTTTTATATCATTGACAAATTTTTTTGCAATTTTTACAGCGTCTTTTTGTGATTTTTGATTTTTAATAATTTTTCGAGCATAAGAACCGACAGTGATGCCTGAATAGTTGATTTCACATAGCTTAGCTAGTTCAGGTGTTTTAGAATTAGTGCCACCTGAAATGAAAACCGTAGCACCAAGATTTTTCACTAAATCTGCACTGGCAATAGCCTGAAGGGTGGAAACGTAAGTATTTTCGCCGCCGGTCATTGGGTTTCCGTCAGCTTGTATTATAACTCGTTTTTTTTCTGTCATTTCAATCATTTGTATCAATAATTTTTCTAATTCTCGATCAGAAAACCAAGAACGGTCGGTGCAAATACTGACTAAACCATCGAAATTATTGATTATTTTTTTCCATTTTGAGATTATCTCATCCTTATTGAATGTCGAAATATGTAGTTCAACAATATCAATTTTGTATTTTTTTAGCATATCCAAAGAGTCAATTAGATTTTCTGAATTTGCGTATGACATAAAAGTTATAGCGTCACAACGACATTTTTCGCAACCGATACATTTCTTTTTATCAATCACAATTTTTTCATTATTACAATTAATGGCACCTTGTAAACAAGTTTGAATACATTTCATGCACTTATTACATTTTTTTTCGTCGATAAATGCTTTTTGAGAATGAATATCACCGTCACATACAAAGCTCGCACAATAACTAAAGTCGTCAATTTTGTGTCCTGTTTTAATAATTGAGTCATATACGGTGTTAATAACCTCCTCATTCGGCGCAAAATCGAAGATGTCAACACTTGACTGTGCATAAACGGTCACGACTTCATCTACGTTCTTTACACATTCATTTCCGGCACCGAGAACGAGCTTAAAAAGAGTTTTATTATTTGGAAAATCATTCATTTCCACATTTTAATATAAAAGCAGCAAGTAATACAACTATAGTGAGCTTAATTTTCAAGACTGTGAAATATTTTAACGAAGACTGAACATTGGCATAGGTTGAGTTTTATGCAAATTAGCTAAATGAAGTTTGTCAATTTTATTTTTTGTATCAATATTTTCGCACATACCTGTTAAAATATAGTTATCTAACTTTTCGTAAGAAAATCCTAATTTTTCTTCGTCGGATAAACCGCATAATCCATCTGACGGCGTTTTCATTATTATTTTTTCAGGCAAATTCAACTCTTTGCCTATTTGAATTACGTCACCAACTGTTAAATTACCTAGTGGGCTGAAATCGCCTGCTGAATCACCAAATTTCGTGGAGTAACCGACATAATCTTCTGATAGGTTGCAAGTGTTAGCAACAAAACCGCCATTAGGCAGACTTTGCGCAATAGCATAAAGGATTGACATTCTTATTCTCGGCGGTATATTGATAATAGTGTCTTCAGATAATTCAATACTATCTGAAAGGGTGTTTTTCAAAGATATAACGGTTTGTGAGATATTTATAACGTGGTGTTTTATGTCTAAATATTTTACAATATTGAGAGAATCGTCGATGTCATTTTGAACGCCGTTTGGCATTAAAACGCCTATTAAACGGTCTTTGCCAAGAGCTTCCTTGCATAAAGCAGCAACAACGCTTGAATCTTTGCCACCGGAAATTCCGATTACTGCCGAACGATTTTTTCCATTTGTTTCAAAATATTCAAATATCCATTTTATCAGATTATTTTTAACGTCTTTAGGATTTTGTAACATAAATTTCTCCTTTTTTATAATCATATAATAATTTTTTTTAATCTTAAAATTCACTAAATATTAATTCTTGTAAAAATAAAAAAAAATAACTAATTTTTATAAATTTTAAAATAAAAAAATCACTTTAAGCCAAAAAAGCGTCAATAAATAATGAAAAAGTAAAAAAAAACAATCTGAAAACGTAAAAAAAGAGTATGAAATAAAAAACTTTATAAAACTTTATAAAACAATACTTTTGACGAAGCGCCGGTTAAGTGCGAAAATCGAGTTATGTGTAGAATAGGTACAATAAAATCAAAACAATATATACACCCATCGTTGGTGTTAAAGTTAATGAGGTCTCAGCAAAAAGGACACGATAATTCAGGTTTCGCCTTTATTATGCAGGATTTAGGTGGGATTTTTGAAAATTATAAAGACTTACCTATTTTATCAATGGCATGTACTGATGCAGGCATGAAAACAGCTGAGGATCTTTTGCATGAAATGGGTTTCACCAGAGTTTTTCAGTATAATATGGAAGTGCACCCACAAAAAGGTTTGGATATTCAAACAATGCCTAATTATGTTTTTGAGGTTTTTCAATATCCCAAAACCTATAAATCAGCGACGAAAGAAGAAAAAGAAGACTTGTTGTTAGACGCACGTTTGAAGCTAAGAAAAAATATGGAAGAAACGGAAGAAGGTTATGTTTATTCATTTTGGGAAGATGTAATAGCTCTCAAAGAAATAGGTAATCCTACTGATATTGGAAAATATTTTAATCTTTGGAGTGAAGATGTAAACATCAGGTCAAAAATTATAACTGCTCAGTGTAGACAAAATACAAACTATGATATTGTACGTTATGCAGCTCATCCGTTTTTTTTACAAGGATATACGACTTTAACGAATGGAGAGAATACTTTTTATGAAAAAAATAAGCTGGCTCAAATAAATTTACATAAGGGATACATTGGTTTTGAAAGTGATTCGCAATGCTTTCTTTATACTTTGCACTATGTCCACAAAATTCTGAAATGGCCGTTAAAGTATTATAAACATGTTTTAACGCCGTTACCTTATGAAGAAATGACAAAAAGAAAAGACGCAAATATCTTAGAGCGTATTCGTTGTGCGTTAAGTAATCTGGAAATTAACGGACCGAATACAACTATAGGTGTTTTACCAAATGGCATTGTTTTTAATGTGGTAGATTCGAAAAAATTACGACCCACTGTTATATGTAAAGATAACGATATGGTTGTTTTGACTTCTGAAGTTTGTGGAACTAATGAGATTATGCCTAATCGTGATATGAGTAAAGATATTTACACAAACGAAAGAGAAACCATTTATGTGGATAATGATTTGAATATTGAAAGAATTGCACAATGAAAATAAATAAAATTGCTTTAGATGACCTACCATGGATAATAGAATACGATAGCGAAAAATGTATGCTTTGTGGACACTGTGTTGCGGCGTGCTCTTTCAACGCAATAAAGGTTGATGTACAAAAAAGAAAAAAAGTTCGTGCAATTTCAAATGAGGAAGGCTTCTCTGTAGATTCAGACCAGAAGGCAATTCCGGTTATTAAACAAAATATCGATGAACATGATTATTGTAGAGGTTGTGGAATTTGTACAAAGGTTTGTCCAAATGGCGCAATAAGAGTAGTAAGAAATCAAACTGAAATTTTTGGTACAAGGTATCGTTCAAAAACAGGCGCTTCAGTGAAACGTGGCGGCAGAACCAATCTACACACAGAAGGCAGAACATTAGATAAAATTAAAGTGGGTAGGATTTCTCAAATGACAGACCCTTCACTTGATGCACAGCGACATACTTTTGATTTAAGAACTAATTTAGGTCGTGTCGTCAGTCCTCAAAATTTGGGATTTAGTGTTGAAAATGGTGAGCTGATAAGTGATAAAAATGAAGCTTTGCCTGTTAATCGGTCAATTTATCCGATTTTAATCGGTGATATGTCAATAGGAGCTTTATCTCCGAGAATGTGGGAGGCTGTCGCCATTGCAGTCGCTTATTTGAATGAAGTGAAAAATATTCCTATACGAATGTCAACAGGTGAAGGTGGAATTCCTGAAAAATTGTTAAAATCAAAATATTTAAAATATATGATTTTGCAAATAGCTTCAGGCCATTTTGGCTGGAACAGAATTATTAATTCAATGCCCAATATGCAAGAAGATCCTGCAGGCGTTTTGATAAAAATAGGACAAGGCGCAAAGCCTGGTGACGGTGGATTATTAATGGCTGAAAAAAATGTCAGATTAATCCAAGAAATAAGAGGCGTTCCAAAAGCAGATTTGCTTAGTCCTCCAAATCATCAGGGTCTATATTCTATTGAGGAAAGTGTGCAAAAAATGTTTTTGTCTCTTAATTGTGCATTCAAATTCAAAGTTCCTGTAGCAATTAAAGTCGCAGCTTCGTCAACTAGTGTGAGTGTTTATAATAATTTACTTCGAGACCCTTATAACATAGTAGGTGGTTTTTTTATAGACGGTATAGCCGGCGGCACAGGAGCTGCACATGAAATTTCGCTTAATCATACAGGACATCCGATTGTATCTAAATTGAGGGATTGCTACTTAGCTGCGGTTAAGCAAGGTAAACAAGGTCATATTCCGATTTTTGCCGGTGGAGGTATTGGAATGAACGGAAATCTTGCAGCCGACGCCTTTAAAATGATATGTCTTGGCGCAAATGGCGTATTTATAGGTAAATTGGTTTTACAAATGGCAGGTTGTGTCGGTAATGATTACGGAAAATGTAATGCTTGCAATACAGGTCGCTGTCCTATAGGTATAACAACGCAAAATCCAAAATTAACCAGAAGACTTGATATTGATACGGTAGCACAAAATATTGTTAATTATTTTTGCGCAGCTGATATTGAACTCAAAAAATTGCTTGCACCTATTGGCAATTCGACTTTACCGATAGGTCGTTCAGACGCATTAATTTGCGTAGATAAAAATGTTGCAAACCGCTTAGACATTCAGCATGTTTGCTAAAGGAAAAAATATGGAATTATTAATCGATACAATTAAAGAAGACAAAAGACTTTCAACTCAAGAATTGATGCAATTAATATGGAGTGGAGTCGAAAAAGACTGTAATAATTTTAAAATTAATGCTTGTGGGCAACATAATATCGGCGGTTCACTTTGGTCTAAAAATGGCGAAGATTTGAATTTTTACATTACAAATCCAGGGCAAAGAGTAGGTGCAATGGGTGCAAAGGGAACAAAAATATATGTAGAAGGGTCAGCACCTGCTGATGTCGGTTGGTTAAATTCAGGTGCAGAAATAGTTGTAAATGGTGACTGTGGCGATACTACGGCACATTGTGCTGCTAGTGGAAAAATTTTTGTAAACGGAAAAGTCGGGACTCGTTCCGGCGCATTGATGAAAAAAGACCCCAAATATGAAGCCCCTGAGCTTTGGGTTTTGAAGTCAACAGGTTCTTTTTCTTTTGAATTTATGGGCGGCGGAATCGCTGTTATTTGTGGCGTTGATGCAGACAATTCTAGTTCTATACTAGGCGACAGAGCTTGTACCGGAATGGTGGGCGGCTGTGTTTATTTTAGAGGGATTGTGAAAAATATTTCAGATGATGTTTATATTTTGGATTTAGACGATGACGATATTCTGTTTTTGAAAAACGGCTTAAATGAATTTCTTACTAAAATAAATAGAGTTGAACTTTTTGATGAATTGTCTAAATTCGATAATTGGAAAAAAATTGTAGCAAAAACTTATGAAGAAAGACAAAAAACAAATGACATTTCTATAAAGACTTTTCGTGAAAATAAATGGATGGAAAAAATCGGTGGTTCTATTTTTTCTGATTTAATAACTGATGATTTTAAATGCTATGACTTAGTTCAAACAGGTGACTCAAGATTGAAAATTCCTCATTGGAAAAATTACGCATACTCTGCACCTTGTGAATATAACTGTCCTATTAAAATTCCTACGCAAAAGAGATTTTCATTACTTCGAGAGGGTAAAATCAAAGAAGCTCTGGAACTTGTTCTGGACTATAGTCCATTTCCTGCAAGCGTTTGCGGTCAAGTTTGTCCAAATTTGTGTTTGAATGATTGTTCGAGATTAAAAGTTGACCAACCTTTAGATGTAAAGGCTCTCGGCGCATCTTCTCGTAATATAAAAATTGAACACACAAAAATCACACAAAAAGAAAAAATTGCCGTCATTGGTTCCGGCGTCGCAGGGCTTTCCGCTGCTTGGCAATTATCAAAAAACGGATATGAAGTTGAAATATTCGAGCAGGATAAAGAAATAGGTGGGAAGCTATCACAAGTAATTCCTAGCGATAGGCTCAGCGAAAATATACTTAGAACTGAATTAGAACGATTTAAAAGTTTAGGGTTGAAAATACACACAAATAATAAAATTACAAAAGATAATTTCAAAGAAATTGAGAAGAATTTTGACGTAGTTGTATTGGCGATAGGTGCTCATGGCGCTGTTGTAATACCATTTGAAGGGTATGAACGATTAATCAAAGGTTTGAATTTCTTGAAAAAATCAAAAAGTGGTAAAAAAATCGATTTAGGTAAAAAAATTGTTATAATAGGTGCAGGAAATGCAGCGATGGACGTTGTTATCGAAGCATACAAGCAGGGTGTTCAAGAGGTTACGGTCATTGATATTCAAAAGCCTTCTGCTTTTGAAAAAGAACTTTCTCATGCGAAAAAATTAGGCGCAAAAATATTGTGGCCTTGTTTTACTCAAAAGATTGCAAACGATGGTGTTTTATTAAAAGACGGAAGTTTTTTAGAAGCAGATAGTGTAATAATTTCTGTAGGAGATAGACCGATTTTTGATTTTTTGGAAAAAAATTACTTAGATGAAAAATCAAGAATTCTCGTAAATGACTTTTCTCAATCCGAGTTTAATCCAAAAGTTTTTGCGATAGGCGACGCTATTCAGGCAGGACTATTTACAAATGCAATTGCAAGTGGCAAAAATTGTGCAGAAAATATAATCCAATTTTTAAAAGGTGAAGAATTGAGCGGAAAACAAAATAAAAAATTAATCCCTCAAAATCGTATTAAATCGGAATATTACGAGTGTTATCAGCCGACTTGCGACAATGACAAAAATAGATGCCTTAGCTGTGGGTATTGTCGTGATTGTGGATTATGCAAAGAAAGTTGTCCTCAAAATGCCATTTCAAGAATTGAAAAACCTGATGGAAAGTTTGAATATGTGAGTGATGATGAAAAATGTATCGGGTGTGGGATTTGTGCTGGACTTTGTCCTTGCGGTATTTGGGAATTAGAAAATAATTTTTAAAAAGTTACACAGGTTCTAAGACCAACAGCGACGGAATTTTTCATATTTCCATTAGGTCTGATGATGTATTGAAAATCAGGCTGTAGGTATAAAAATTTCGTCAATTGTATTTTGTAAAAACACTCGATAACTTTTTCACTGGTTTGATTGTTTAGAGTTTTTAGACTATGACTGAATTGGTGCCATGCAAAACCTACACCTGCTTCGTCGTTTATTCTTGTTTTGCCTATTCCTCTATATACAAACCCGACTCCGCCGTAGTAAGGAACAGAATTTATGTTATCATTTGCGTAACCAAATTGTGCAAATGTGCTCAATCCTCCGTCTTGGTTGTCTTTTTTGCTAAAAAGTTTTTGTTCAAACCCGCCGTAAAATCCGTAATTATTATTAAAATTTTCAGAGTCTTTTGTTTTTAGCCAACTACCTAACATATATTTGCCTTTTTTGCCTTTTACATTTGTTAAATAATAAGTTTCAACAATATTAAAGTATCCGTTTTTACCATTAAAAAATCCTTTTGGGTTTGCGCCGATTTCTAAACCTCCGTCGTAAAAGCCGCCTTGAAAATACCAATTGTCAGACAGCTTTAATCTGGCTCTGGCACCTGTTTGTTGACACGGAAACAACGGCATAGGAGTGTTTGGTATGTAAGAAAATGAAAGATTTAAAAATTTAAAACCGTTTTCGAGTGCTTGAAAGTCAATATTTGCGTCTTGTTTACCTATTTTTATGTTAAATCTGTCATTGTAAAAACTATGCTCATAATATAGTTCTGATAATTGATTTATATTCTCTATTGGGTCATAAGAATTTATGTAAGAATACGAATTGAAATATTCCGGCGAGCCTAGCCCTTTGTTGCCTAATTGATAAAGAGCGAATATTTTTCCACCCTTATAAAGGTTCATTTTTTCTGTATCTAATTCAACCGAAACATTCAAAAGTCCTTGGTAAGTCCCTTTCTTTTTGTTCATTTCTCCTTTTCGCATTATAAAAGAATTTGTCATATAATTGCTTTGAAAATTTATTCCATTTTCTTCTAAGTTGGAACGAAATTTATACAAATCTCCTGTTAAGTACTCTGAGTTACTTACATAATTTTCAAAGCTTAATTCGTTTTTTTGTTCATTGAATTGAATAATATCACTAGTGTCCTCTATTGAAAAAGCAATATTTTGATAAAAAAACAGTAAAAAACTTAATAAAAGAACTTTTTTCTTCACAGGACATTTTTCCCTCTTTCGCCTGTCCTGACACGTATTACGTCTTCTATATTATAAATAAAAATTTTGCCATCACCTATTTCGCCTGTTTTTGCGTGCTGCAATATTGAGTTGACAACATTTTCGACGTCTTCATCTTCAACGACAACTTCGATTTTTATTTTAGGAATAAAAGCAACGGCATATTCAGCATTTCTGTAGTATTCTTTGTGTCCGCCCTGTGCGCCAAATCCTTCGACATTTGTTATTGTCATTCCGATAATCCCAATTTCAACCAAACTGTTTTTTATTTCTTCGATTTTATATGGTTTTATTATTGCTTCAACTTTTTTCATTTTATCTCTCCAAAATTACAATCTATAACAATTTTCACCATGTTGCGAAATGTCTAAACCTTGCATTTCTTCAATTTCGCTCACTCTTAAGCCGAATATAGCATTGATGATATTTAAAATTATTGCGGTAGCAAAAAATGCAAATAATACAGCTGCAATTGTGCTTATGATTTGAGCTTTAAATAAATCAAAACCGCCGAAAATTAACCCATTTGCACCACTTGGGTTTATAACAATTGATGCAAAAACTCCTGTGAGAATTGAGCCTACAATTCCTCCGATACCATGTATACCAACTACATCTAAAGTATCATCATAATTGAATTTAGACTTAAATGTGGTAAATACATAGCATATCATGCCTGCAATACTTCCGATAGCGAGAGCAGCAATAGGACTGACAAAGCCACATGCCGGAGTAATTCCGACTAATCCAGCTAAGCTCCCAGATAAAGCGCCGAGCACTGTTGCTTTTCGTCTATGTATAAATTCTGTTCCCATCCACGCTAACATGCCTGCGACAGCACCGAGTTGAGTTGTTACAAGAGCAGTTGATGCAAGAGTACCTACAGACAATGCGCTTCCTGCATTAAATCCGAACCAACCCAGCCACAGAAACATTGTGCCGATGAATGTTAATGTTAAATTATGAGGAGGCATGTTTTCTTTTTTGTATCCTTTTCTTGCGCCCAGAGCCACGCAACATGCAAGAGCTGAAGCTCCTGACGCAATATGAATTACTAAACCTCCCGCAAAATCTAGAGCACCTAAATTTTTTATCCAGCCACCATCACCCCAAACCCAATGAGCTAAGGGACAATAAACAATGGTTATCCAAGAAATCGAAAAGATTAAAAAACTTTTGAATTTAAAACGTTCTGCAAACGCACCTGTAATCAAAGCAGGTGTTAAGCATGCGAACATCATTTGAAACATCATAAAAAGTTGGTGAGGTATGCTAGGAGCAAATGTTGAAGGCGCTAAAGATACTGATTTTAATGCAAAAAAATCCAGATTTCCTATTAAATGTCCGACATCTCCGCCGAAAACGAGGCTGTAGCCGTACAGTATCCAAATTACTGAAATCAAGCCTAAAGCTACAAAACTTTGCATAAGAGTTCCTAAAACATTTTTCTTTCTGACCATTCCGCCATAAAACAGAGCTAATGCAGGTGTCATAAGCATAACAAGGATTGTTGAAAGTATCATAAATGCGACATCAGCACTATTTATTGTTGATGTATCAAAATTTGTCATATAACTTATAATGCTTTTATTTGAAAAAATGCTTGCTACGATGAAAATAAAAAGCATTGCGCTAAAATAAATAATCACTTTTTTTATTCTATTTTTTAGTTGTATTTCTTTTTCATTTTTATTTTTTTGCACAAGTTCAACTGTGGGTCTAAAATTTTGTAAAATTTTGCTCATAATTTATTTCTCTTTTATTATTTTTTACATTCAAAACCAAGCTATTAAAAACTATTGATTTTTAATAACTATTTTATTAACGTTGTAAATCTTTTTTAATGGATTTTAAACAGCTTCGAGATAATTATCAATTTCGAATTGTGTAACTTGAGTTCTGTATTTATCCCATTCTTGTGTTTTAGCATTTAAAAATTCATTCAAAATGTGTTCACCTAAAGAATTTTTGACTATCTCATCTTTTTCCATTAACTCTAATGCATCAGCTAGGCTACCCGGTAAAGAATCAATTTTTGCACGTTTTAGTTCTCTCGGTGTCATTTCGTAAATATTTTCTTCAACTTGTAAAGGCGGTTCAATTTTGTTTTCAATTCCGTCTAAAATTGCGCCTAAAATTGTAGCTAAAGCTAAGTAGGGATTACAAGACGGGTCAGGTGAACGCAATTCTACTCTAGTGGCTTCTCCTCTTTTTGCAGGTACTCTTATTAACGCAGACCTGTTCGCTAAGCTCCAAGCCAGATAGACAGGTGCTTCATATCCTGGAACTAAACGCTTATAGCTGTTTATGATGGGATTGGTTATTGCAGTAAATGATCTGACGTGTTTTAATAATCCGCCTATTGAGTACAATGCTTCTCTTGATAATTGATAAGTTCTGTCCGGTGCATAAAAAATATTTTTACCATCTTTGAATAATGAAACGTTGCAGTGCATTCCTGAGCCGTTTATTCCAAAAACTGGCTTCGGCATAAATGTTGCGTGTACATTGTATTCCGCAGCAACAGCTTTTACGGCATATTTGAATGTCATAATATTGTCTGCTGTAGTCAGAACATCAGCGTATTTAAAATCGATTTCGTGCTGACCTTTTGCAACTTCGTGGTGACTGGCTTCAATTTCAAACCCCATTTTTTTTAAAGTTTGTACCATTTTTCTTCTGAGATTTTCACCTAAATCCCATGGTGCTGCGTCATAATAACCAGCTTTATCGTGGGCTGTTACTGTAGCGCTGCCATTTTCATCTCTTTTAAATATAAAAAATTCAGCCTCAGGTCCGACATTCATTTGTAAGCCCAATTTCTCAGCTTTTTCTATCATTCTTTTTAAATTACAGCGTGGGCAACCTTCAAATGGAGTTCCGTCTGCGTTGTGTATATCGCAAATAAATCTCGCTACTTTTTCTTCGTCGACGCTTCTCCAAGGCAATATAGTAAATGTTTTTAAATCAGGATAAAAATACATATCAGAAGTTTCAATGCTTCTAAACCCTTTTATAGAAGAACCATCAAGCATAACTTCGTTGTTCAAAACTTTATCTATTTGTTCTGAAGGTACTGATAAATTTTTCATTGTTCCATGAATGTCGCAAAATTCTAATTTAATAAATTCGACATTGTTTTGCTCTATTATTTTTTGGATTTCAGCTTTAGTTAATTCCTTTGATTGTTGAGGAATGAAATCTTTTTCTGTCATATTTTTTCTCCATATCATTTACTACATATTCAAATAATACAACTTTCTGTTTTTAAAAGTCAAAAAAAAGCAAAAAGTAAAGTTTTGTTAAGTATTACATTTACGGTGACTTTTTGGATAAAAAAACGAAATAAATATAAAAATCTTAATTTTAGCTCTTTTAGATAACATTTTAGGTTAAAAAATAATCATCAATCTGAACAAACAAAATAAATTAAATTAATTTTTACAATACTAAATATTTTTTGTTTAAGACTGTAGTTTTGAAAACTTCAGATTGTTTCGCAAAAAAAAGGGAGTATAATAACCTCCCATTTCCCCATTTCTCTCAAATAATATCCTCTATGTTCTAATATTCAATACCTTGACGAGCCATTACGCCGATATCAAAGTAATGTTTAATAGGTTTCATTTCCGTAACCAAGTGCGCTAATGCAATCAGTTCTTTGTGAGCATTGCGCCCTGTAAGTACAATTTCTAAATTTTCAGGTTTGTTGAGTAGAACTTCTTTAACTTCAGAGACTTTAATCATTTCCATATCAATACAAATATTTAATTCATCAAGAATAACTATTTGATACTTCCCGCTGTTGATGGCATCTTTAGCGAATGCCCAACCACGTCTGGCTTCAAATCTGTCTTCGTCGCCGATGTTGTGTGAATATACAATTCTATCAGAGCCAAACTGCACAACTTCTAAATTATGCAAAAAATTGCTTGCAGACGCTAATTCACCATAAGAAGTACCTTGGTCACCTTTAGTAAATTGAATAACTAAAACTTTCCAACCATGCCCTAAAGCTCTAAGGGCTAAACCTAACGAAGCTGTTGTTTTACCTTTTCCATCACCGGTATAAATTTGGATATAGCCGTGTTCTAACACATGAACCCCCACTAATTTTCTACTACGTATCTTATAATTCTAATTATAAACCATCATGTTGAGCATTTTCTCAATTAAATGATTGATATAATCATAGAGAAACAAATCCCCCTGTTCTCTATATAAAAATGATAGTGCAAATGCGAAAAAAAGACTAATATTTAATATTATTTTTTACAATTTTACTTTTGTAACACAACCTATAATTCAGTGTTCGTAAGGAGAACATGTCATTTTGAAAAGTTTTACATAATTTTTCTTAAAATACACTTGCTAAAGGATTACAATTCGCTTCAAAAAACATGATTGCATGCTTTAATTTTATTATCTGGATTTAAAGAGTTCCCAAAAGCGTTTGAACTTATAATCATCGAGGCTGTATTGGATGCCGAATTGGAGCCCAACACCTCTACGCCCGCCTTCTCTGAATAATATTTGAAAATAAGAGTTTAGTTTATCTGTTATTTTTTTAGTTGCGCCAAATCCATATTCAATATAGCCATGACGCATTTCAATTCCGTTTATACCTATATTTCCGGCTTCTCCGTTTATACGGTCATTTATATTAAAAATATACTGAGTCGTGAAATAAAGACTCCAAGTTTCTTTCATTAAAATAGCGTTAAGCCCCGGCGCAACGCTAATACCATTAAGCATGCCGTAGTTCATTGTAATGGAACCAAAATTAGATTTCCAGCGTTGTTTCCCAAAAGAGTTGTAAGCTACGAAGCCGGTCGGTTGAATGATAATGTCTTTAAAAGGGTGGAAAGAGTAGGTAATTTTTCCTGCAGTACCAGCGAACCAATTAGTCGTATCATCTCTTTTCCCTGCTACGTTCATGTCGTTTTGGTAGCCGCCCAGATAACCCATAGCTGAAAATATAAAATCATCTTTAACAAGAGTACCCATGCCGCCGAATTGACCGCCATTTTGGTACATGCTTACGCCACTGAAAGTTTGATGTCCGCCGTTGTAAGCTACATAGGCTGTAGGAATAAATTTCCAGCCGTCACGTATATAAGTTTGAGGAAAATCTGCGCCAATGAGTGTACCATAATAATTGTTACCTATATTTAGATTACTGGTCATAAAAAGGCGTTCAAAAGTTGCGTACGACTTGAACCATAGTCCACCGTCTTTTGGAGAATACTGATATGGAGCAAATTGGGGTATAAGTGCTGCGTATTTATTAGCATTTTCCATTGCGAGGTGTGGTTGTCCTACGAGCGGTAAATGATTGAGTAGTATGTTTTCGACTTCGAGTTGTTGATTATACATAGCAAGCATAGAAACTTGACCACGATATATTTGGTCGTTGAAGGCTAAAAGTCTTGCTACATAAGAACCTTCTCCGAGTGAGTAAAGTTGGTAATTGCCTAATGGTGTTGAAGTAGTGCTGTTTGAAGATGTATAGATTATATTGCCGACTGTGTTTGTGGGTTGAAAAACATTAAATATTACTTCTCTATCAAGTGGGATAGCATCTATGAATTGAAATTTGTCTACAGAAATATAGGCATTACCGGCGGAGTCTGTGGTAAGTTGATTTATTATAAAATCGTCAGAAAGTCCTGTTCTCGGCGACAAATCGATATTAAACTCAGCAGTAGAACCGCTTGGTACAACCATATTATTGATTATGCTTGTGTTTAATGTGCCATTCATCATGTCTATTGTAGAATTACTCGTAGAAAGATTATTCGCAATATTCAAGCCTTGAGCGGAGGTAAAAATACTATTGTTTTGAAGGGTTAAAAAGTCATAGTTAAATGAGTTTGAGACGTTAGTCGCATTTATTGATGAATTATCCAGATTAACATCTCCACCGATTACGTAGCTATCTGCGTTTAGCTCTAAACTAGAATTGTTTGTTAGCGTGAGTGTACCACCTGTTTGTCGGTAAGTTCCTGTGTTTACATCACTAGAGTCAAATAAAACGTTACCTGTAGAGGAATTGTTAATTGTGCCCAAAAAAGTGTCGTTGCCGTCGAGAAAAATGCTGCCGGCTTGATTATTGATAACAGCAGTATCTTCTACAGTTACATTTGTGGTCGACATAATCAAGTCTGTGTCGTTATTAAATGTAAGTATTGAATTGTCTTTGAAAGTTACATTCCCACCTAAGGCGACAAAACCGCCGTTTGTAGTTTTGTCATAAATAAAATTTCCGGCTCTTACGTCAATTGTGCCGTTGTATTGGACATTCTCATTTGCGATGAAGGTTGTATTAGACGAATTAAGTGTTAATTTTGAATTATTAGCTATTAAAACATTTACGCTGTCTGCTATATAGCTTGTTTGAGTTGACCCTGCAAAAGTCACATCGCTAAGTGTCAGGCTGCCTCCACTGTTGATATTTAACGAGCCGTTATCTGCTTGTATCAAGCCATTTGAAACTAAATTATAATCAAGAGTGCCGCCATCTAATGTAACAGCGCCGTTAAAAACGTCATAATAAATCGGGTCAGTTGTATTGTTTGTATCTAAAGAAACGTACCCACCTTGTATTGCTAGTAAAGCGTCACTTGCAATATTTGTAACAGCTTCACTTTTTATAGAATCATTTGCATTGTTTAATGTCAAATTGCCGTTAATATTAATATTTCCATCATTCATAACAAGAGAGGCTGTTTCAGGTTTAACGCTTGTTGTATTCCAGTTCAGAGTGCCGTTGTTTATAGTGTTTGAACCTCCGAAAAAGCTGCCATTAACGGTAGTTGTGCCACTAGATTGTGTAAATGTTCCTACGTATTGATTATTTACACTATTAGCGCCCAAAATTAGTGTGTTTGTTCCGTTATGGGTTAGTGTACCTGAACCGTCGAGGCCGCTATTGATTTCTATATTTCCGCCAATACCTGTAAGTGTTACATTAGCGTTGCTCATGTAAATATCGTTAGGCTGTTCATCGGCTGTTCCGCTGTTCATTGTATTGTTTTGAAAAGTAATGTTATTTGTGTCAGCAGAAGTTATTGTCAAATCAGAACTTGTATAAATTGCACCACCAAGATTGTGAGAACTGTTATTTGCAAATTCAGTGGTGCCTGAAACAGTGAATGAGTCACCGAGATTATTGACGGCGCCACCATTGCCTGCAGCTGTATTGTTGTTAAGAGTTGTGTTGACTAAGCTCAAATTTCCGCTTACGTTGCTTATAGCACCGCCGTCAGCGCCTGAACTGCTATTTTCTATGCTTACGGCTGTCAACTCAACATTGCCACCGTTATTGTATATTGCGCCACCATCGCCTGAGGATAGAGCGTTGTTTATCGCTACATTATTGACAAAAGCAGATGCGTTGGCATTAGGAGTTTCAGGTGTTCCAATACTAATTACAGAGCCTACACCATCAGGTTTTTCGGTATCTTGTATTGTCAAGTCTTGAACTTGCAAAACTGTTGTGCCTGCCATATTAAAAAGACTGCCTTTTTCGTTTGTGGTGCTACTTGTTAAAACACCAGAAATAGTGCTATAAGAAATATCTGTTGAATCGTAGCCAAGAACTATAAATTCACCATCAGCTGTAGGGTCTAGTGGATTTTTTATTTGATAAAAATCTGGTTGGCTACCGTCTGTAAATATAAAATATCTCGTATTTTCTAAAATATTCATATTATTCAATGATTCATCTGTCGCTATATTTTGAACATCGAAAATGATGCTTTGGTAAGTAGTATCATCAACACTCACATCGTACTCGTATGCAGTAGTAGAAATTTGCGCTATTGTTTCACTTTGATTGCTATCAAAAACCAATCCGTCGAACAAAACTTGAACTTCTAAGGGGTCACTTAATGGTGCTGAGCCGTTATCGTGGTCATTTCTGATTACGATATTTCCGATAAGCAGTGTTTGTGTTGCAGAAGATGTATTCGCCGTCAGAGAATCTGCTGTAAGATATATTGTGCCGGTAGATGTTTGATTAAAGTCTACATCAAAATTCAAAGCAGTGTTATTCGTCAGCAAAGTGTCAAACACTACAGACCTTGCAGTTTCACTTGTTCCTGTCGTGATATCTATAATGGAATTTGTAAAAGAATAGATTGTATTGTCTGTGTAAGTATTTTCGGATATGTATACATCGGCATTATTAAATACGATGTTATTCGTCATGCTTATTGTTGTAGGAATTGATGAAAGGGAATAGTTTGTTTTTATAGGGTTTTCGTCCGGATCGAGCCCACTAATGCCGTTGAAAGTCGCAGTAGCGTCATCGCCGTTGAAAGTTAAAACGGTTGAGTTTAGACTGCCGCCTGTGTAGTTTGTCGCAGTGTGAGTAAACTGCGTATTGCCGCCTATGCTTACATCGCTGTAATAAATACCATTTTGACTAGTTATTGAAAGTGAACCTGACTGAATATTTTTTGCTCCGCCAAATACTGAACCGACTGCTGTAACTACTGTAGAACCCGCTGTTTGTGTGAAATTCCCAGTAACACCATTTGCATTTGAATTTAATAATAATGAGCCTGTATCTGACTTTGTTACAGCGCCTGCTCCTGTGATAACACCGTTTGTTTCAAACGTTACATTTTGAGTGCCTGTTATGTTTAAATTAGAGGTGTCATTTAATGTTATTTGATTATCCAAAAAATTTATATCATAATTTTCAGCGTTCAAATTTAGCGAAGATGTGCCGGAAAGAGTTATATCGCCGTTGTAGATAACATTGTCGTTAATCGTGAGTGATGTTATATTTGCACCTAGTTGCAAATCAGGATAATCAATCGTAGAGGTCGTCGAGCTTGTATTAGTTATAATGATTGCTAAATTGTCATTTGTTGCGTTGACAATTGACGTAAAAAGTGTAGATAAATCTGTACTCGATATGAGCTCAACTGTTTTAGAAGTAGTTGTTGTATCGGATTTGAATGTAGTATTATCCAAATTTGCGCTGCCGTTGAATATCATAGTACCACCTTGCAGGTCAATGTTCGCAAAAAGTTGAGTACCGTCAAGAATGTTTGCAGTATCAGCTGTTTGAACAAAAGTTCCCAAAAATGCGGAGTTATCGCCTGAAATAGTCACATCTACATTGTTTTTATAGGTGCCGTATGTAGTTTGAACTGAGTCGTTATAACCATTTATTGAACCTGCGGTCAGTGTTAAATTCGGAGTGTTGTTTTCGTAAGTGCTGCCGGCTTCAATGAAAAGTGTTCCACTTGCAAGCGTTGATGCTGCGCTTGTTTTTAAATAAGAATTTTCTATTATGTTCAATGAACCTGCTGAAACTAGAAAATTTACAGGTGTTAAACTACTGTTATTGCCTTGCCAGTTTATTATGCCGTCAGTTAAGGTATTTGAACCGGAGAAAAATGAATTTGTCGCTACTGTAGTTGTACCTGAGGTTTGGGTAAAAGTGCCTGTGAAATCAGTGTTTACACTGTCAGAGGTTAGTATAAATTCACCGTTTCCACTCAGGATGATATTACCTTCACCTGCAAAACCGCTACCTATAGAAACTACACCTGCTGAACCGTCAATAGCCGTCGAACCCGTTGCTGTCTGGTAAATGTCGTTAGCTGTGCTACCAGCTGTGTTTGACGAAAAAGTAATATTAGTATCAGCGGTTGAAGTCAAAGTTAAATCGTTTGCATTATAGATTGCACCCCCTTGTGCGGTTGCGCCTGTTGCTGAGTTACTTGTTAGAGTCCCCTCTGAAAGAGTCAGAGTTCCTTCGTTGTAAATCGCACCACCCTGAGCAACACTTCCATCGATTGAATTGTCAGTGAAATCAGCACTATTTATTGTTACGTTTGCGCTGTTCCCTATATACAAAGCACCACCTGCAGTGCTACCGTTGGTTGAATTTGCGCTGTTATTAGAAAAAGTTGTTTCCGTAATTATTGCAGAACCACTTTCAATACTGATTGCACCACCATTTGCAGTGTTAGCAGTAGCTGTAGAACTGTTATTAGAAAATGTATCTTTGTAAAAAGTCAGACTTGCGTTTTCAGAATAAATAGCACCTCCTGAGGCTGTAGTGCCGTTTGCTGTATTAGAACTAAAAGTTGAATTTTGAATAAGCGACGTTAAAAGTATTGAATTTTCGCCTTCAAAAGCTATAGCTCCGCCGTTTAAGCCTTTATTGCTGCTGAATGTCGAGGTGTTAATGTCTAAAGTAACTACACCTGAGCTGCTTTGCAACGCTGAAATTGCGCCACCTGATGTTGTAGTTGTACCAAATCCTGTCCAGCTTTGCACATTTTTAATATTCAAAATTTGAGAAAGATTATTAGAACCTATTACTATACCTGGTAATTCGCTGACAGTAGTATCTTTCACGATGTTATATTGACTATTACCATTAATATTTAATTCTGTGCCTGTCATATAATTCGTATCTGTAGTCGTTGTAACCCAATTAGAAACAATTTCATTTCCTGTTACTGAATAATTCCTTATATCAGACTGCGTCCAGTAAACAGCTATCGGTAATCCACCTGAGCCTATTTTTTCGACATTAAAATAAGAACCATTAGCATCAGCCTGTGATATTGAAGATAATTGGTCTACCTTTAAATTAAGTGCATCATTACTCGTTATAAAATATTGGTTTTTTTCTGTTATATCAGCTATAGAGGAATATGTACCACCGCCGTTATCGACTTTTGCGTTTGAAAAATATATTTTTAAAATTCCTGTGCTAGAGAAAGCTGTCAAAATATTTATAGAGTCTATTGATAAAATGCTGCCTGAAGTTTCTGTAAAAACACCACTCATGTCGATATAGTCTGCAGTTTGAGCTGTTAAATCAGTATCCATTTTATAAATAGAATTTTCTGACACTGTCAGATTTGAGACATTTAATTGGTTGACAATACCGTTTTGGTTATTCAGTGTACCTCCAGACATGTTTAGTGAAACATTGTCACGAAATGCGCCGTTCTGACCCATTTGCAAAGTCCCATCATAAATATTTATAAGTGTATTTTGTGAATTCAATCCTCCAATTTGGTTATTTAAAATTATCACGCCATCTGTCGGCGCTGCTACATTTGTATTTGAAGTAAAATCTTCGATTGTCACAGCATCATTTATGTTAAAAACAAAAATATCAGTTTCAGAAGCTATTTCTGTTGAATTAGTGCCGTTCGTTACATTAAGAGCATCATTCATTATAATCTGTCCGTTATTTCCGGCGTTTAAGTTTATTATGGGAATAGTGCTACCTTTTTTTTGTATGTTTATTGCTTCAGAACCCCACACACTCGTATTACCGTCAAAAATAACATTCCCCATGTATTCGCCATTATTACCGTACAAAGCTGAACTAATATCTGCTCCTGTAGCAACAAGATTTAAATAAGGACCGTTTATGTTGATGGCGCCACCATTCAAATCTGCAGTATTATTTATAAAAGCAGTATTGATAATCGACATAGTCAAACTGGTAGTCAATGCTCCACCGTTTTTGTGAGCATAGTTATTTTGAAAAAGTGAATTGACAATATTCATTGTAACATTGCCGTCTGTAGATATTGCGCCTCCCCAACCTCCGGAGTTTGATTGACCGACTGCCTGATTGTCTTGAAATGTTGTTTTACTTATTAAGGCTTCACCTGCTGTGACTCTCACTGCACCACCATTGTACGTTGTAGAATTGTTTTCAAATAAAGAGTCTAATATGTTTAACGAATTTCTGGAAAGTATTGCACCGCCAAAACTATTTGAACTATTATTTTGGAAAATAGAATCAGTTACTGTAATAGTAGTTCCGAAATTCCCGTATATAGCACCCCCGCCGATAATCCCTGATGAATTTTGAACAGTAGTTGTGTTGCCGTTAAATATCACATTTTTTATTGTCGCACTTGATGTTCCACCGCTTAAATAAATTGCACCACCGTTTTGTGTGGCTGTATTATTATAAAAACCATACGTTGAAATACCATTTATTTCGCTTATTCCTATATTTATGGTTGCATTTGCTATTGATGAATAAATTGCACCTCCTAAAACGGATTGATTTGATGTGAACATAGTATTCAAAGCAGTAAGTGTTGTACCCACATATATAGCGCCCCCGCCTTGATTAGCACTGTTATTTGTAAAAGTTGAACCAATTACACCAACATCCTTAGAACTGTATATCGCACCGCCTTGAAATGCCGTATTCCCAGTAAAAGCAGAATTATTGCTAATTGTAAGTAATGAAGCTGCACCACCGTATAATGCACCTCCATTGCTCGTAGCGCTATTCGTACTGAAACTCGTATCACTAATATTTAGATTTTGATTATTTGAAATTGCACCTCCGATACGTGCGTTGTTATTGGTAAAAGTTGATGTATCGATGGTTATGTCATTTAAGTTTGATGATATTCCTCCACCAAAATTTCCTGCCGTATTTTCAGTAAATGTCGTTCCTGAGATATTCGTTGTCCCACTGTCCAACGCTCTTAGTGCTCCACCTGATACAGTTACTTGGTTTGCGGATATTGTACAGTTATCAATATTTACGTTGCCACTGTTAGTAATAAAGCTACCATTCGAACCTGAAAAACTTGTTCCTGCAAGATTATTCATCGTTAAAGTCGTACCAGATAAAATGTTGAAACCGGAAAAATTTTGACCTGATAATGTCGCACCTATTGCTGTCGTTACTGTGTAATCCCCACCATTTGGGAAAATATTCCCTATGTTCGAGGTGGACTGTATGTTCGCATTTATGTTTAATATATCTCCGCTCACAAATGGCGTGCTCGGTTGCGCAAGCTCCTGAAATGTCGTAATATTATATTCTTGAGAAATCGCTTTACTATGTGCACAAAAAAATAGTAGTACTAAAAACAAAATCTTATGATAAATTAAAAAAGAGTTCTCCTCCTCTTTATTTGACATAGCATATTTCTCCATCAAATAAATTTAAAATAATAAAAATTGTTACAATTTTATTTATTATTTTCATTATCATAAAAAAAATATGTCAAAAAAAAATGAGTAAACCGGGCAATGTTAAATTACGTATTTTTATTCTATAAACAACAAGCCCAAAAAATTACTTGTCTTCTACCCAACGAAATGATTTTACGTAATTATCGCCGTTTATATCACCGTCAATTTTTGCATTAAATACCCTAAAATCATCAGGCGAAACATCTATCGGCGGAATTCTTTTTATATCAAGAGCAAATTGACTGCCTTCTAAATCGTCTTCTCTATACCAAGGTATCAGCTTGAAAATGGTGTTCAATGAAGTGTTACCGACTGCACCGATAATTGTGCTCATATTATTTGCGAGTCGCCCCCATACTTGCATATCGGCAACGCTGTTCATTACATCATAGTTCCCTTTTACATAAATGCTTAAATCCTTACCTTTTGAAAATATCTCTATGTCTTTTGCTACACCATTTTGCATAACTAAGCCACCTTGAATTTTGGCAAAATTACCGGAGTTTATCGGTAAAACTATATTCAAAATCTTGTTTATCGAAAGCCCGAAAATACCACTTTTTATCAAATTGTTTGCTTTTAATAAATATTCCAAAGACCCGAGTTTAGGCATTTTACCATCATAAATTTGAAAATGTAATTTTCCATTCATGTTTTTTAGTCGCTCATCTTCACTGTGCCCGTGTGTCGACAATTCAACTTGACCATTCATTTTGCCGAAAATTTGGTCTTTTATATCTAAAAAGTTTTCAGCTAACAAATTTGAATCTACATAACTGGCGTCGCCTTTCAGCAACATTCTTCCATTAGAAAAATCATAAGACGAGGACGCTTCTATTGAACCACCTGCTATATCGAAGTTCGTTTTGTCTAATGTTAATACTTTATCTGAATTCAATTGAAAATGCGTATTCAAATTGTTCGCTGTTAACTTTTTTATCAAAATATTATTTGCCGTAATTACACCATTCTCAACTTCTATCGGTGGCACATCAAAAGTATTTTTTGTCCATTCAGTAGCCAGTTTAGGCGTATTAGACACATTCACTCGTGAAAATGTATCTAATACATGATTGGTGTTTAAATCATTTGTAATAATTGATAAACTTTTAATTTTCAAGGGAAATTCAAATATCTTATCTACATTAGCTTTTAATGATGTTGTTGACTCAAAAACTTTTCCATCTGCATTTATCGCCAAATTATTTCCATTGAATTTTAAATCCATGTTTTTAATATGAGTATTGTAGGATGGTATGTCTACATTTTCGAAATTTACCATTCCATGCACATTACCGCTGTCTAATATTCTGTTGTATTTTACATCGCAAGTAAACCCACCATCTTTGATTAGTGATTTTTTAAATAAAATATTTAGAAGCTGCGCTGTCGTGGGACTAAATGTTTTGGCTTTAAAATTTTTCAATAGGTATTGATTTCTTTCCCTCGAAAATTTCCCACTCGCCTTCAGTATTGTCATTGGATATGAAACATTATTTTGAGAAGTAACAAATTGCACAAAATCGAATTTTTTTACTTCGACTTTTTCATAATCGGCATCAATATCTGCTGATATCTCTCGAATAGTATTTGAAGTCCCTAAATTAGCACCCATAAAAGAAATATCAGAATTTTCATAAATTTTTAATACAGGTTTAATATTAAGCTTATCCAAATTCCCTAAAATTTCTACTTTTATGGCTGTATCGCCTTTTATTTTCAGAGGATACGTCAAATAAGGATTTATTAGGCTATCCACAAACATATCGTTGAATTTAGTCGTAAAATATCCTTTAAAATAAGGTTTTGTATAGGTGTTTTTAACTCCAAGATTGAAAAATATCGGTGATGAGTCGATATGACCGTTGATTGCACTCAAAAACACTTTATCATTTTTAAGCAAAATAGTTCCACTTTCTATCGAGATGGGGATTTCATTTTGCTTCGCTATGAATTTAATTGATTTTATATCAATTTTTCCGTTTAATTTGTTTTTTTCGACTTTTACTTTTAAGTCAATTTTACCCTGATAATTTTTGTATAAATTTAACAAGTGATTAAAATTTTTCGGTAAAATATCAAACTTTTTTCTATTTAAAAAATTCAAATTCAAATCTTCAAGAATTAAGTCAGCATTGATTATAGGATTTTTTGAAAAAGTTTTTTGTATTTCTCCATTCAATCTTAAAACTGAATTGTTTATGTCAGCAGTCAATTGATTTATTTTCAAATAACCCTTTTCAAGTTTAACACTTCCAGAGTTTATATTTAGAATGTTTTTCGCAGTGACATCAGGTTTCAAAAAATACAAATTGAATTTTATATCGTTAAGATTGAACTTGCTATCGTTCAAATGCGTTTTACAAATTAAATCCAGTTTAAATTTTGAGCCTGACATTATATTTTTTGGCAAATTCAACAAATTCTTGTTTTCTATCGGTAAAGCCGATAAAAACGACAACGCCGAATGCAATTTCATTGATGAAGACGCTATTTTTAAATCTAAATCATTATTTTTTAATGAGCCTTTGCAATTGAATTTTGAATCGAATATATCGCCAACTATATCTACGTTATAATCATTTTTGTTAAATAATATTTTCCCAACAATATCATTTATCGAATTTTCGAAAAACGATAGATTGGCTTTTACCTGCTTAAGTGTGAGTATACCTGAGTATTTGATATTTTTAACAATATCATTGGCTGATATTTCATCTACTTTGCCTGTCAGTTTTATATCTAAATCTGCAGTTCCTTGCAATTTTTTTATGGGTGAAACTGTTGCAGCATAATCTTTTAACCACTCGCTGTTTTTTAGCACTGAAAGCAAATAATCAGATTGAATGTCTTTTATTTTTACATCGTAGTCCAAAACACCGTATAATGTTGAATGTCCAAAAATAGAAATATCAGAATTGTTTACTTTTGCTGAATTCGTTTTAAATTCAATATCTTTTCCTTTAAAATTTATTTTACCGTTTGCGTTTTTTAGCTCGGCAGCTATGCCTAAAAATTGAACCGTAGTATTTTTGAAATTAAAAACGCCATTCGCCGTACCATCACTCAAATCGCCATCACATTCCAAAACGATATTCCCTAATCCGGCAATTTTCATTAAAGCCAATGGACCTATATTGAAGTCAAACATTTCACTTAATGGAACTAAAACTCTATGCGCTAAAAATAAATCAAGATTTTGAGTCGATGTAATTAAATAATTGCCGTATTCGTTATCATATAAATTCGTAAATCCTTTTATATCAATATATTCCCATTTTGATGTATAAACTTTCGCCAAAATTTTAACAAGTTTTTCTTGAAAAGCTAAATTAATGGTCGCTTTAGGTGCATTTTTGA
>CAZTVM010000013.1:20411-27342 GCA_964617065.1 uncultured Muribaculaceae bacterium | reverse complement strand
TTTACCGACACGAGTAAGAGTAACGTCACGCCCAATAAGCTCTTTAGCCGCCATTTCTTTCAACTGCACTTGGCTAAAGACAGTGTTGCCTTCAAAATTAACCTTTTCGACATATAAAAGAATATTGTCGTTAGCAACTGTGCCGACGTGAGGTGTTTTGACAGTATCAATTACTTCAACTTCTTTGTTTTTAAATACTTCAGGAACCTGTTCATAGCCACGATACCGAGTTTCATATACTCTACCCGGGTCTATGTTATGCAAATTTTGTATAGCACGATCTGTAGGGGTAGATGAAAGTAAAGCCTCTGCTAAAGCAGGAACATCTTGTATAAGTGCAAAAGCACAAATCAAAACAGTTAATAATTTAATAATTTTCTTCGCGTTCATATTCCATTTCTTTTCTTTTTTTAATCAGTCTAACAAAATACACTTGTATTCATATTTAATTATATTATAAACATACGAATTTTTATACACTTTATAACATTATTTATTAACAAAAATTGCTATCCCAAAATACGACTTTTTTATAAATTCTTTATTTGTAAGACTTTACGGCAAAAAAATTATCCTTAATATTTATACAAAATATTAAGTTTTATTAAGCAGCTATATATTTGTTTAATATTTCATGATATCGCACGTATATTTTATAATTGTGATATAATAGTTGAATGAGAGAAAAAACGATAATAAAAGGACTAGGATACAGTTGTATTATCATTGGTGCAATATCAATGCTAATACCGTTTTTGTGGATGATATGTATATCGCTAATGACAGATAGTCAGATTTTTTCATATCCGCCTGAATTTATGCCCAGCCCAATTATGTGGACAAATTATACTGATGTGTTTAATACTATACCGTTAGTGAGATATTTTTTAAACAGCGTATTTGTCGCTTTAATAACTGTTTTAGGACAAATAGTTTTTGCGACGCTGTCTGGTTACGCTTTCGCTAGATTTCAAATTAAATGCAAAGATTTAATATTTTTTCTTGTTTTAATTACTATGATGGTGCCTCCGCAAGTTAACATAGTACCGCTATTTTTTGAAATGAGAGAGTTAAATTGGTTAAACACCTATTATGCCCTTATCGTACCGGGACTATTCGGCGGATTTGGTATTTTCTTGATGCGACAGTGGTTTATGTCGTTGCCCAAAGAAGTTGAGGAAGCCGCAAAAATTGATGGTGCCAATGTATTCAGAATTTTTATTCAAATTGCCTTACCTTTGGCTACACCGGTTTTAGTTACATTGGCTATTTTTACATTTATAGCCACTTGGAACAGTTTTATGTGGCCGTTAATTACAACGAGCAGCGAAGCTATGAGAACATTGCCGGTAGGACTGGCTGAATTCAAAGGGAGTTTTCGTGAAATAACACAGTGGTCACAATTAATGGCATGTTCAGTCATCTCATGTTTTCCGGTTGTTGGTGTTTTTTTGTTAGGCAAAAAATATTTTATTAATGATTTACTCATGGGGAGTTTTAAATAGAATATTACCCAACAAGGGAATTTACATATTCAATTGAGAATTTAATATTATACGATAACGTATTTGTTACTGTGATGAACAGTTGAAAGTCAAGGTAGTGGAGGTTACATGTATAATATACTGGTTATTTTAAATGAGGATAGTTTATTGTATCCGAGTGAAGTTTATGATGAATTGAAGGTAGATTATGTCAAAATAAACGCTAAAATCGACATTCAGAATTATAGTCTGTGTATTGTAGAAGCTGATTTTTCAGATAAAAAATTTTTAGATAAAGTAAAAAAACTTGTAAGAAGCAACACAAATATAGAATTCTGGGCAGGGAGTAAGATGTGCAATAAAGAAGATGTAACATTATCTTACTCATTAGGCTGCAAAAATTTTGTAAAATTTCCATTATCAGGAAAAGTTTTGACCAAATATTTTTATGTAAAGAATAATGCCAATAAAAAAATAGCTGAACAAGTAGCCAAAATCGAAATTAAAGAAAATTTTGAAAACATGAGAGTACTTATTGTAGATGATAACGAAATCAATATTGAACTTTTAAAAGAAGTTTTATCAGTTTTTAAGACTAAAACTATTTGTTTCAACAATTCAGTGCAGGCATTGCAATATTCTCAAATGGAATCTATCGACTTAATTTTGTTAGATATAATGATGCCCGGCGTAAATGGTTTTGAGTTTGCGCAAAGACTCAAACATATTGATAAAAACAAGGAAACGCCCATTATTTTTATAAGCGCTTTAAACGGTAATGAAAATAAGTTGAAGGGATTTTCATTGGGTTCGTACGCCTATATTGAAAAGCCTTTTGAAATTAACACAGTTCGTGCACAAATTTTTAATATACTAAAAATTCAGCGACTTCAAAAGCAAAAAGAAAATTTTATAGCCACACTCACTCATGATTTGAGAACACCAATAAGAGCGCAGGTTTGCGCATTAAAACTATTATTAGATAATAAATTTGGGAAATTAACAAACGAACAGGATGCGATTATTAAAGAGATTTTAAAATCGTCAAATTTTTTACAATTTATGACTGATGATTTACTCATCAAATACAAGTTCGACAGCGGCACATTAGGTATCAAAAAAGAAAACCATTCTCTAGATGAAGTTATTTCAGGAACACTACAATCACTTAAATTTTTAATCGAGCAAAACAAGCAGACAGTAGTATACCGTTATGAAAGCGGCGTTAGAGAAATAGAATTTGATTTTATAGAATTAAGTCGAGTGTTAAATAATTTGATTGTGAATGCTTCAGAATATTCAGGAGAAAATACACAAATTATAGTACAAGTGAAAGATACATCAACTAAAGATTTTTTAGAAATTTCTGTCACAGATACAGGACACGGTCTTTCTCCGAATGAAATTGAAATTATATTTGAAGAATATCAAAGTGGAGCAAAAAAATTTAACAAAGTAGGCGCAGGATTAGGACTATTTATTTCTAAAAAAATTGTCCAACTGCATGGCGGAAATATTTGGGCTGAAAGTCACGGCAGAGACCAAGGGGCTACTTTCGTTTTTACATTACCGACCAAAATTAAACAAGCAGTTCTCGCAAAATAAAATAAATATATAACGTAAAATCAAGTATACTTTTTTCGACGATAATTTTTGTTGTGCTCAAAAATAAAATAGCTTAGTTCCTCACGTCATTAAGCAGAACAAACACTTTTAAATAAAAAATTTTATATTATAATGACTTTGTTAATTAAGAAAGAGTATTTTATGAAAATAAGAAAACATTTTACAGTGAAAAACGTTTTTTTTACAATACTGTTGCTATTCGTTTTGTATTTTATATCGCAAACAAAGGAAATAGCATTATTGTTCTTCGGCGGTTTTGTAATAGCGTGTTCACTGGAGCCTTTAGTTGACAAATTATCACAAAAGATAAATCGTTCTTTCGCTACAGGCATAGTACTTACTGTCGCAACTATTGCTGTACTGCTGTTTTTCTTACCTGTAATAATTCTTGCTGCGAAAGAAGCAGGTTCTATGATAAATGTTTTGCCTGAACAGTATACAAACTTAAGAAATTTTTTATCTGCTACTGAAATAGCCGGAGTAAAATTACTTACGGTTTTTAATATAGACCAGTGGAGAACAGGCACGTCAGGTTTGGCTCAAAACATTCTTAGTGGGTCGATAAATTTCACTATGAATTTAATTGAGGGCGTTGCGGTCGCTTTTTCCGTGTTGATGGTTGTATTTTATCTTTTGATTGATAAAGATGGTCTAAAAAATGGGTTAATAAGGTTTTTCCCAACTTACATACAGCCAAAAGCCAAAATTATTTACGAGTCGATAGAACAAAAAGTTGGAGGTTACGTAATAGCACAGGGCTGTTCTATGGGAGTTGTAGGGATTTTAACAGCAATTGGTTTGTTAATTTTGAACGTTAAATATGCAATTGTTTTGGGCTTGATTTCGGGTATATTGGATATTGTACCTATAATTGGACCTATCATTGCTTTTGTTTTAGGTGCAGTTGTCGGACTTGAACACGGCTGGTTATACATAATTCCTGTAGCAATAGTATATGTTGTTGCGCAATGGGTGTCCAATCAAATTGTTCGTCCTCTTGTTTTTGGAAAATTCATGGACATGCACCCACTTGTTATTATTTTTGCATTCTTAATAGCTGCCAAATTTTTAGGTGTTTGGGGCGTTATACTCGCACCGGCAATTGCTTCTATGTTTAAAGTTTTGATTGATGAATTATATCTTGACACATTGCACAATAAATCTGACGAGATTATTGAATGAAAGAAAAAGAAATATTTTTATACTCAAAAAATATAAAAAATGATACGGATTTTAACATTTGGTTCTGTTTTCCGAGCAACTATATTTTTGGTATGTCAGCGTTGGGCTTTTTGTATGTGTACAAATTATTTGATTTACAGCAAAATTATTTCGTAGAAAGAATTTTCACGGATACAGAAAAAACAAAATTACAATTCAATCAGGTAGACTTGATGGGATTTTCTGTTTCTTTTGAAATAGATTTTCTTGCTATTTTTACAATTTTTGATAAGTATAAAATTCCTTATAAATCATTTGACAGAGGTGCAGAATATCCTTTGATTTTTGGCGGAGGACCTGTTCTGTCTTCTAATCCTGAGCCTTATTCAGCATTTTTTGACTTTATTGTAGTCGGTGATGGTGAAGGCGTTAATTTAGCTGTTTCCGAAGTTATTAGAACTAACAAAAATTTAGCGAAAAAAGAAATATTAAAAAAATTATCGCAAATTGAAGGCGTATATGTGCCTTCTTTGACTAAATTTGACGTTGAAAGAAATATTGTTACAGACCTAAAAGGAAATAATATTGAGATAAGAAAACAGACAAGTGGACTATCAGAGTGTGTCTGCTCGCCAATTTTGACTGAAAAAAGTTTTTTTTCCAACACTTTTATAATTGAAGTCGCTCGTGGTTGTCCACAAAAATGTAGATTTTGCTTGGCTTCTTATTTGAATTTGCCTTATCGCTGCGCTGATTTTGATGAAATTATCAGCAATATAGATTTAGGCTTAAAACATACCAATAAACTCGCATTGCTAGGCGCTTTAGTTTCTGCACACCCACGTTTTGATGATATTTGTGATTATATTTATCAAAAAATCCAAAATGGTCAACATATCGAACTTTCAATTTCATCGTTGAGAGTAAATAGAGTTTCTGAAAAAGTTATACAAACACTTGTCGCTTGTGGGCAAAAACACGTGACAGTCGCATTTGAAGCCGGCAGTGAACGACTCAGAAAAGTTATAAATAAAAATTTGACTGAACACGAAATTTTCGATTTCGTAGAATTGGCACAAAAAAACGGGTTAAAAGGCTTGAAAATATATGCTATGATTGGCTTGCCTACAGAAACAGAAGAAGATATAAAAGAGTTAATTGATTTAATGAAAAGATTGAAAAATCACTACAAACAATTCGATTTCACAATTAGTTTTGCAACATTTGTCCCTAAAGCACATACTCCGTTTCAGTATTGCGCAAGAGAAAACACAAAATCATTGGAGAAAAAATATAGTTTTATAAAAAAGAACCTTTCCAAAATCGGCATAAAAGTCCGTGTTTCGAGTGTAAAATGGGACGATGTTCAAACGATTTTATCTCGTGGCGACCGAAGATTTTGCGATTACGCTGTCGAGGTTTACAAAAAAGGAGCGAATTTGGGTGCTTTTAAAAAAGTATATAAGGAAATGGTCAAAAAACAACTATTACCGCCACTAGAAGAAATTGTTTTCGCCTCTAAGGATATTGATAAGAATTTGCCTTGGGATTTTATAAAAATGTCGCCGGAGCTAGATAATTTACGAAAAGACTATACTAATTCGATGCAATAATTATTTGTATATTTCGACATATTTTTTAGCACTATCGTCCCAACTGAAATTAGCAATCATTGCATTTTTCACCAGCGCTTGATATGTTTTTTTATCGTTGTAGACATCAATTGCACCTTCGATACATTTTATTAAATCATCAGGTACATATCGCCAGAACTTAAATCCTGTAGCTTTGTCTAGAGGATATCCGACAATTGTATTTTCCAACCCTCCTACAGCTCTTACTATTGGGATTGTGCCATATTTCATCGCAATTATTTGACTTAAACCGCAAGGCTCAAATCGAGAAGGCATCAAAAAGAAATCACAACCTCCATATATTTTTTGTCCGATATCATTTTTGTAACCAATAATCGAGTGAATATTTTTTGTTTCTTCATTTAACGCAGCAAATGTGCTTTCATATTTTTTTTCGCCAGTTCCTAGTATAACAAAATTAGCCTTTAAATTTTTTAATCTGTCAATACATTGCAGAATTAAATCGAAACCTTTTTGCTCAACCATTCTGGATACGAGCCCGATTGTCGGAATATTCTCATCATATTTTAAATTAAAAATTTCAGCCAATTCTTTTTTATTAGATTTTTTGGATTCTATATGTTTAAAATCATATTTTTTTTCTAAATATTTATCTGTTTGTGGGTTAAAAACGCTATAATCAACGCCGTTCAATATACCTACAATTTTTTTAGAATTTTCTCTTAATGTCCAGTCTAATCCACAGCCGAATTCTTCTGTTTGAATTTCTTGTGCGTATTTAGGGGAAACCGCCACAATCTTGTCAGAATAGTTAATTGCACCTTTTACCCAATTTAAAATGCCATATTTTTCTACACCTTCAGGCGTGTAAATTTCTCTCGGTAATCCGGCGAATTCAATGATATCGTCGTAAAACGCACCTTGATAAGCTAGATTATGAATTGAATAAACAATTTTAGCCTTATTAAAAAACTCGTCATTTTTGTATACCGTACGTAAATATGGTGCAATCATCGCTGTATGCCAATCATTCAAATGAACTGCATCAGGTTTAAAATTTAGCAG
>CAZTVM010000013.1:0-20401 GCA_964617065.1 uncultured Muribaculaceae bacterium | reverse complement strand
TTTGAAAAAGCGATATACCTTTCTTGTTCATACCTTGCTTCCATTCCTGCTTGGTAGACAGACTTAAAGGCTGAAAAATATTTTTTGTTATCGACAAAAAATATATTTATATTTGTATCAGGTAATTTTGCCATTTTCAAAGTAAAAATAAACTCGCCATGTCCAAAGCGAAGTTTTAATTGAGAGTTAGGAAGGTCTTTAATTTCATATTTGGAAATATTTTCAGGAGTATTTACACTACCGTAAAACGGTGTAAAAATAGCGACTGTAACTCCTATTTTTTCGAGAGCTTTAGGCAGACTACCAACGACATCTCCCAAGCCTCCTGCTTTAGAAAAAGGTGCTACTTCAGCTGATACAATCATTACTCGCATATATACCTCTTTTCGACATTACTATTGCGTTGCTAAATATTGCAATGCAGATTTTAAAATTTCCTCTGAATTATGATTTGGGTCAATTTGATTCACAGCAAAATTAATTGCTGATTTAATTTCTGCGATTGAATATCCCAAAGAAAGCAGTACAGCTTGTGTTTCACTAATATTTTCCATAGGAATATTCTCAGAAATATTTTCATCAATCGGTACGGTTGTTTTCTGTTGCCAATTTATTAATTTATCTTTCAATTCAAGTACTATTTTTTTAGCGAGTTTAGGTCCAACACCTTTTGCACGTGACAAGGAATTAGTATCTTCTTTTATCACCGTTGAAATAAGTTCGTAACCGCTGAACTCATCTAACAATATAAGCGCTACTTTAACGCCAACACCTGAAACACTTTGTAAAATATTAAAAATATCTCGGTCTTCTTTCGTTGTAAACCCGCATAAACACATTGTGTCTTCCTTATGAATAAGAGAAACATACATTTTTGTATCATCGATTTCCAAAGAGTTTATTGTGCGCATATTGGTATTTATTAAATAGCCAATATTGTTGCATTCCAACGTGATACACTGTTTGTTGGATATATTTTTCGAAACAATTTTACCTTTTATATAGTCGTACATTTCCTAACCTAATATAATTCATTTTTCAATTTTAAGTACGTTTCCATCGCTTTTTTTTCTTTCTTTTCATTATTCATTTTGGTGTAAGTTAAAGATAAATTATAATAAAAATCAGGCTCTGTGGGCTTTGCGATAAGGGCTTTTACAAAATATTTTCTTGCGTTTTTATAGTCTAATAGTTCATAGTAACAATTGCCCAAATTGTAATATGCGTAAGCAAATTTACTATTATATTTTACTGATTGCTTATACATTGAAATAGCAGAGTTTAGCTTGTTATCCTCAAGATATAAATTACCGAGATTATAATACGACTTGTAATTTTTAGGGTCAAGTGTAATTGCTTTTTGCAAATACGTAACTGCAACAAGAGGCTTGTAAGTATCTTGCATAATATTCGCTAGTAATAAATAGACTTCCGCATCTTTTTCCTTATTGGGAATGTTAGATAAACAACGAAACGCTGCATCAACATCGTTTTGATTATAAAGTGCAATACCCTGTTCTTTCAGTTTTTGTGTTTCCGATAATTCTTCCGCAAAAACTAACCCGACGCTAAAAAATATAACAACCAATATTAAAAATATTTTCCTCATAATAAAATTATACTTGATAAATATTTATTTTCAAATTTGTGTTATAGCTCATAACATATAAAACTAAATACGACTACAAAATTATTCAAATAGTCAAAAATAACGATTATGATATTAGCCAACGAGTATTGAAAAAACGCCACACGACAGCAAGATAAAAATCATAGTCGAGTGAAGTTGGATAACGAATTTTTGTAATGCGTTTAAACCAAAACCAATTTGCTAATGTTCATCAATTTGAAACACATTTTTCGTAGCATCAGGCAAAGTACTGGAATATTCAGCTAAAATTCGAGCAATATCCGAACCATTAAGAATAACCTCTAAAATAATTTGAGCGTTAATCATTATCGTTTCAGTATATTCCATTGACTCAATATCGAGCACTTCAAATTCTATAAAGTTATCACCAACATAATTGATTTTCCCATATTCAGCAGCTCCGCCCCATCTGAGAAAAACCATCTGTCGTTCATATTGTTTCAGTCTTTGTGTAATATTCATAATATCCCCATATCTTGAATAATATAATTATAATCAATTCTTAATTAAAGTCAATTTGCTCACAAAAAATAATTAGCAAACTTTTTTATGTTTGTTTTTTATATTAATATAAAAAAAAGGAAAAGGAGAAAGTAAAAATGAAAATAGAAAAAATAAGTTGCTACGCACAAAATAGTGTTAGTTTTTCATCATCAAAAAAGAAACCCAAAAGCTCAAGTGAAACAGATAAAGAAGCTGCGTTACTGTCATTGGCTGCCGCTACAATGCTAGCTACAACTATATTGGCTTGCAATGGTTGTCAAGCTACAGGTAAAAATAATTACTCACCATATAATGATTATTATCAAACAGAAAGAGCACTCCCACCAAGCAGACCAATGCGCCAAGACAACGAACCTGAATACGGTTATAGACATAATCAACCTGTCTTAGACAATGATAACGCACCTGCTTCTAGTGAAACTGAACCTGCCAACCCTCAAGAAGGCGATATCATTATATTAGAAGATGTTGAACAAACGCCAGAAGACAAAAAATAAAATATTACTAATATCTTTATAAAAATTAACAAGGAATTAAAATGAAAGTTAATAATGCAACGTGCTATACGTTAATTAATAATAATAAAATAAATTTTTCCGGTAAAAAGAGCTCGTTTCATGACAATGCAGAAAGAACAAAAACAACAAACTTAATGCACTTAGCGATTATGAATATTGCCTTAGCCACTGCGGCTATGACTATTAGCGGTTGTCAAAATATGAACAACTCTATTCGCTTTAAGCCACAACAGACTTTTCAAGAAAACTCAATTCCACTGAATGTTGAAATAAAACCGTCTAGATATAACAGCTTTGAGTTGTGTCTACCAGCAATCCCTGAAGGCGAATCTGAAGACGATTTTATTGAAAGTACAGTCGCTACAATATACAGTGGTGAAGCTTTTAGTCAGCTCAAAGAAAGAGGCGTCGTAGTGTATTCTCGCAGAAGGCTCAATAGAGAAGGAAATCCTCAAACACCTGAAACATATAGAATTGTCGGCCCATTGGAAGAAGATCCCCTCACGCTTAAAGGAAAGCCATTTATACCTATATACGGCTTGCCAACAAAAATGTACCGTGAAGTCGAAATAATAAAGCATGGAAGCAACAACGAGCCGCAAGATGACCCTTTCGGTGCGCCTGAGCCCATCGAAGATAATTTTCAAGATTTAAGTGAATTAGGAATATATCCTACAAGCCAATATAACGCCCCAAAACCTAAATATAACCGACCAGAACGAGCCCCTCAATATCAACAGCAGTTGCAACGTCCTGTGTGGTCACCATACCCCGACGACGCTCCTACTGTGCAACAAGTGCCTCAACATCAACAAGAAACCTTGCAACGTCCTGTGTGGTCACCGTATCCTGACGACGCTCCTACTCAACAACAAATGCCTCAACATCGGCAAGAAACTCCACAAAATCCACCGAGGACACCATATCGTGAAAATATTGCACCTCAACAGCCTAAAGAGAATGGTATACCAAATACTTTACCTGTTCCGACTACGCCTCCCAGATATGTAGATCCAAAGGATTTACCTCCCGGCTCAATTACTGTATAAATCGAAATTTATAAAAATAATATTTCCTTTTTTGGTTATATCCTAGTGTGCAATGAAAGAATACTTTTTTGCTCAATAATGTTTGTGTAGATAGAAAAGGAGTATATTATATGAGATATTTGATTAAACAACCAGACAATTTTTTAAATTCGTTAAATAACGAAATTAATACTGTTTTGCACCGCAGTTTTGATAGCATATTCCCGGAATATATGTTTCACAAAGAAATAGAAGGATTGACAATGCCTATCGAAATTAAAGAGTATGACAATGAATACAAACTTAAAGTCGAAGTCCCCGGCATTGCGAAAGAAAATCTAGACATAGATATTGACAAAAACCACGTAACTATTTCAGCCACAAAAGATGACGAATGCAAAGATGAGCATGCAAAATTTCACAAATGTGAGTTAAGGTACGGCCATTTTGAAAGAACCGTCTATTATCCCGAAGATATCGATGTAGAAAGTGCCAAAGCAGAACTAAAACACGGTATTCTGTTTTTAAATTTACCAAAAATTCACAAAGAAGAAACTTCTACAAAAAAACTCGAAATCCATCAACAATAGTTTTTTTACTGATAAATATGTTATGATACGAAAGGAATTTAAAATACAAATTCCTTTCGTTCTATATTGAAACAAGGAGATAAATATGACAACTATTTTAGGCATTAAACTCAACGACAGACAAAACTCAGCAGTCAAATTTCAAGAAATTTTAACAAAGTTCGGCTGTTCAATCAAAACTCGCATTGGGCTTCATTCTACTGACAGCCAAAAATGTTATCCTGATGGAATTATCCTTCTTGAAGTAACCGATGAAAGCGCAAAAGAACTTGAGCTAAAACTATGTGAAATCGAAAGTATCGAAATACAACACATGGTTTTTTAATCTAATTAAATAAAATAAATTAGTGCAATTTTTATAAATTACATTTTATTCGAAAGGGCTTTTTCTAAAGCTATTTCTAGCGTTTTCACTTTGGCTTCGAGTGTTTTTAATTTCATTTCTGCACTATCTTTGTCTATTGACATTTTTTCAACTCGTTTACTATGAGCATTGACAGATTTTTTATTATCAATTATAAAAGCAACATGATATAACGTGCCGACAATTAACCCACTTAAAAATGCTACCGATACGACAATTGACAATGACATATTTTTCAGAGTTCCTAATACTGTGTAAAAATCTATCAGAACTACATAATTTTTTATGTCGAACACCGCCAAAGAAAGTATAATGGCAATAGCAAGTAAATATGTCAAAATTTTCATTTCAGACTCCTCAAATATTTCAGTACTTTTTCGATATCTTCATCAGGTTGTATTTCAAAACTTAATATATTATCACTCGTAGGAGATATAAAAGTCAAACTGTAGGATTGCAAAACCTGCTCTGTCGTTTTTACTTTAGACTTTTGATTTGTGTAAAGGCTGTCATTTACAATCGAATGACCGATTGACGATAAATGAACTCTTATTTGGTGCGTACGACCCGTAATAAGACTTAATTCAAGATAGGTATGGTTTTTGAAACGTTCTAAGACTTTGTACTCTGTGATTGAAGGTTTACCATCGAGTGAAACTGCCATTTTTTGCATTTGGGTTTTGTGTCTGCCGATGGGAGCATCAATTATACCAAAATCATTTTTTACTACGCCATGAACAATTGCACGATATTTTTTTGTTACGGTACGAGATTTAATTTGTTTAGCTAAAGCCTCATGGGTTTTATTATTTTTGGCTACCATAAGAAGCCCTGATGTATTTCTATCGAGTCGATGAACAATTCCTGGTCTAAATTCACCGTTTATATCCGACAAATTTTTTCCACAATAATACAATAGCGCATTAACTAAAGTATTTGTCGTTTCTTTTTGTGTCGGATGTGTCAACATGTTTTTTGGCTTGTTTATAACAAGCATGTTTTCATCTTCATATATTATATCCAGTTTAATATTTTCAGGTTTAATTTCGAAAAGTATTTTTTCAGGAAAATTTATTAAAATTTTATCATTTTCCTTAACTTTATAAGAATTTTTTTGATTTTTACCATTTACAAAAACTTGTTCAAGATTTACGATTTTTTGGAGTTGAGAACGAGTATAATCATTCAAATAAAAGGATAAAAAGCTGTCCAAACGTTCATTTATATCTTCTTCAGAAACGGTTAAAGTTAAACTATTCATCTGCATTTTCAATTTCAATATTTTTTACTTTTTTGTCACCGCAAAAATAGAACAAAATGACCAAAATTATACAACTCACAACTATTAAAATATCTTGAAAATTGAAAACAGGAAACAGAATATGTTTAAGTTGAATGTAATCTATTACATGTCCGTAAGCTATTCGTTCATATATATTGCCGGCAATACCTGCAGTCAAAGAGCTGAAAAAGAAAATTTTTAAAAAAGAAAGTCTTTCTGCTTGGTAACAAATATAATAAACAATTGCAAATATAATAATCAGTCCAAAAATTGCTAAGAACAGTGAAGCACCGGAAAAGGAACTAAAAGCAGCGCCTGAATTAGTCAGATACGACAATTCAAAAATAGGATTTTTCAAATCTGTTGCCAAATTCATCATTGCGATGCCTTTTATTATAAAAGCCAAAGAATAAGTTATAATAGTCATTGTTGTATAAAATAAAATTTTTAAAATTATTTTTATTGTCATGTTTTATCCGTTTAATAAGCTAATTTATTTTAGTTACATTGACCCTCGTAGTGATTAGCGCCATGCCTGTAATCTTAACGTCAATTTTATTGTCTTCCTTTATAGTAGGTTTGGTTATACCTATAGATGCTACCGCATATTCATTTTTATTTTCTTCATTCGATTTCAGCACACGTTCAAGCGTACCATCATCACTTAAATTTTTGAATATCTCATCTGGTACTGATTGAGGAGTAACGATTTTTTCGTTGTTCAAAGAAGCAAATAAATAGTAGTTTTCCGGTACATCTACTTGTAATTTAACAGTATAATCAGAATTTGCCGGAACCATATCAGGTGCGAACAAATCCATTTTCATCAACTTTGCATCTCCATATAAAAGAACTATTTTTTCATTTACAACAAATTCCGATTGTATTTTCCAATCATAGCCAAATTTTTGTAAGTAAATAATGCCATCAGAATATGTAGTTAATAAGCCCTTTTGACCTGAAGGACTTTCAGAAGAAACGACTTTACCTTTGCCAATATCGGTAATCCAAACTTTTGCATAACAATCATTAATTTTTATTTCCTTTATCGCTGTTTTGAATTTTAAATCAGGATACGAATTCCAAGACTGCTTCATTCTTTCCAATAAAACTTGGCGGTTAAACCCATCATTATTAACATAGTTTTCTGAAATTAAATTTTTGAAAGTTGCAATATCTTTTTTATTTGCACTTTTATTAGATTTTTTTATTACTGCTTCAACTTCCTTGCAAGCATTTTTATCGATAAACTGTTGAGCACTAATGCTGTATTTTGTTAAATCTACATTATCCATCATATATACCTCAGTATCTGTTTGTACAGAGGTTTTTGAAACGACAGCTTTTTCTTCTGCTATAGCCGGTAAAATTACGAAAAGTAAAAGAATTATTATTAAAAATTTTTTCATCAAAATATCCAAATTAGTGTACAAAAATATTATATATGAACTATTTTTTATATGCAATTACTACAAATAGTTCAGCAATGAAGAACTCAGCGACGACGATGAAATTTGCAAAGACGCTTGATAAGTATACATTTCTTTAGAATACTTTGTATAAGCTTCAGCAGCATCTAAATCCTGAACAGCAGATTTTTGCGACGTAATAAGTAATTCTGTATCTTCTAACGAAGTCAATGTCATATCAAGTCTTTGGGCATTAATGCCATTCGCACTACGATAATTAGACAGCGTAGAAATTCCTGCTTGCACTTTATCTATTTGTTCACGGATTAAGTCAAAATCCACAGTCGGTGCTGTTAAAGCTGCATCTAAATCCCCAAGCGTTTTAAACAAACCAGTTCCAGTAGCAGGGTCAGTAGTCGCATCATATGTTCCGAAAATAGAATCACCTGCATAATTTACTGACATGTATACATTTTCTGCTATTTCTGTTTTCCTTTGATAATCAGTGTTTGATGTATCTATCGTACCATCAGGATTGAGAGTTTTTGTGCCGTTATAAACTATTGAACCATCAGCTTCTAAGCTGTATGGCACTGTCCCTGTGTTGACACCAGAAAAAATATATTTGTCGTTATATTTTGTGTTAGCTAAGTCTACAATATTTGATTTTAATTCGGTTATCTCTGCTTGTATCGCCTTTAAAGTTTCTGCATTATTTGTTCCATTAGCAGCTTGTACAGTCAACTCATTTATTCTGTCCATTTTATCTATCATTGTCGTAAAAATGCTTTCTGTCATTTTTGTTTCCGCCGACAATGTACTTATATTGTCTTTGTAACTGCTTATATTTCCTAAACTGTTATTAGATTTAATGATTGTTGATGTGCCCAGAGCATCATCAGAAGGTACCAAAATTTTTTTCAAAGTCAAAGCCTGTTCTTGTGTTTTATATAAACTGTTTTGTGCGTCCATTGTTCTTTGTAACATTTGATTACTTGAACCTATAAAAGTTGTTCTGGTTATCATATTATATCTTCCTTTTTACTAATTACCCAAATTTACCAGTATAGAGTAGACTTCATTCGCCGCACTAAAAACCCTCGCTGATGACTCATAAGCTCTTTGGTATTTTATTAAATCGACTAACTCTTCATCTAAATTTACGCCCATTGCCGATGTTCTCTGGTTGCCGATAGATGAAAGTATGCTCGAAGTGACTGTCGCATTTGCGCTGATTTTTCCTGTTTCTGACGCAACTGTGTTTACTAAACTTTGATAATAACTCAGTGGACTTGTATTATTTAAGCCTGTCAGTGACTCTGTTTGAGTTTTTATAATTGCTGCAGCATTATTTGAATTGCCGATAGCTTCTGCCTCGACTGCCGTTCCGTCAGGATTTATTGCAACCCTCGCTACTGCAAGTAATTTTGGATTTGTCAATAAATTTGTATTTATAGAGATATTTGCAGCAGTTATATTTGTCGTTGTTTGATTGTTATCAAAAAAGATAACATTTTCAGCAGGTACTGCTGTTAAAAGATTGTTCTCATCAATCGCCATTGCTGCTTCAGCACCATCATTATATGTTTGTATGTCGTTTATTGCTGTCGCAAATTCATTCGCTAAAGTATTTAACTGTGATATTACAGTCGCAATTGACAAACTTCCATCAGTTTGTAAATTACCCATTTGCAAATATGCACCTAGTGCGCCACCGGAGATATTTTCATTTATATTGCTTTTCCCAGGTATTATATTGTTGTCCATATCCTTCAATTGTATAATACAAGGCTCATCGACCGTACCAACTGCACAATCGAACTGAGCTAACTGCTCTTTGCCTTTTACTAAAGTTGTATTATTGAAAGTAATTTCAACTGTTCCGTTTTCTTTATACTGAGTACTAATAGGAATTAGCGATGACAATTCGTCCAATAAAACAGCCTGTTCACTTTCTAATGCACTCGGAACGCCTGCTTCTGTTTGTGATTTTGAAATTTTAAAATTAAGTTCCGCCAAAGAGGCTAATTTTTCATTAATTTCATCTACTGACAAATTTGTTTTACTGCTTTGTATACTTGAAAAATCATTTATGTCACCGACTAGATTTTTTTTCATGCTGTTTAGTTGAGTAGATATTGAATTGAAGTTTTGAGCAACATTTTGAGCTTGCTCAATAAAATTACGTCTTAATGTTTCATCAGTGGGGTCATTTGTTAATTTCTGAGCTGCATCATAAAACGCTGCAAAAGCGCCGCTAAGCCCTCCACCGTTCAAATCATCAGTAAATATATTGTCAATATCTGCTGCACAGCTGTTTAAGGTGTTGTAAAAATTAGCGCCTGCATTTTCATTTCTGTAGTATTCATCTAAATATTTGTCACGATAAGAAGTTATACTCGCAATTTGCACTCCTGAACCGACTTTTGCAATACCTTGCAATGTTGAAACTTTATTATAAAAAGGATTTTCTGCTAAATTCACTCGTTGCTTAGCATAATTCTCCGTATTCATATTAGATATGTTATTCGACACGACACTCATTGCGGTTTGATTTACCTGCAATGCTTGTTGAGCCATATTTAATATTGAATTTATTGACATCTCTATCCTCTACACGTTTTCCACAATTGAAGAAAATTCCAAATTATTTTTGTTTTTTCCTCTTTTGTCATATTCTTCTGCATTTACAATGCTCTGATTAAAAATCAAATTAATCGTTTTGTTAGCAATAATTAAGCCATGCCTTGTTAATTCTCGGTTTGTCATTTCGAGAACTTTTATATCTTGAGCAAGTTCTTTTAATTTCGTTTTTTGTTCAGAAAATTTTTCATATAATTCTTTATCAAGCTTTTTCGTTTTTTCTATTAAATCTGATAACTTCATTTCTTTATAACCTTCTTTTGAAGTAATATATCTACGTTTGTGTGCAACCTTTTTTATAGATTTAATTTTTTCAGATATTTCTAAGTCAATATTTAATAGTTCATCAACTCTGTGCTGAGTGAGAATTTTACGCTTTTCTTCGTACAACATTTTTATCTCGTTGTAGTTTACTATTTCTTCATTAATAATACCGTTAATTTCTTCTAATACCTTTTTTTCCATTTAATTCCCTTTATCTTAAATAGAGTAATCTACAATTACGCTTCTACCGTATGTTATACCATATTTTATATCTTCGTTTGAAAGTTCGCTTTCATTTTCTGAAAATTGGGCGTATTTTTTTATTTCATCAAGATTATATTTTTTTAATACAGAATTATCTGCTTCCGGCAATCCTACATTTTCAGAGATTTCAGGTTGAGATTCTTTTTTTTGTGCAACTGATGATTTGAACGCATTTTGCGCATTTAAAAACTGTATCGAATTAACATTAGATGTAATTGGTGATGTCATAGTTTAGCCTTCTGCTTCCGTTGTTTGTGGTAATGAAACTTTCATTTGTTCATAAATCTGTTTGGCTAAGCCAAAAGAATTTAGCGGATTGTTAGCCATATCACGCCCGATTTGATTGAACATAAAAGACTTAAAGTTTTTCATATAAGCACCTTCGCTTTCAAAAAAACTACCTTCTCTATCGACTGTACTATCAAGTTTTGATAACATTTGCGATACAAAAATTGATTCAAATTCTGCAGCAGCTTTTTTCAGCTGAGTATCTTCAGAGCCTGAATTGCGAATTTTGTTGTACAATTCAACTTCATTATTTTGTATTTGTTTCGTTAAAGCTATTTCTGTTTGAATATTTGTCATTTTAAATCCTTAAATAGTTTGTATTTCTGCTTGTAAACTACCTGCTTCTCGCAATGCTTGTAATATAGAAATTAAATCGATAGGAGTAACACCAATAGCGTTAAGCGCTTTTATTAAATCATTCAACGTGCTGTTTTCAGGAATTTTTATTAAACTTCCTGCAGCTTCCTCTATTTCGACTTGACTATTGCTCAAGCCAACTGTACTTCCACCGGCAAACGGCTGTGGCTGAGAAACTTCATTTTGTGTCGATACAGTTACTGTTATATTCCCATGAGCGACAGCTGCCGGCAAAAGCTTTACTTCACTGCCAATAACTATTGTGCCTGTTCTTTCATTTATTACTACTCTTGCTTTATCTCCTGTAGAAGTGACTTTGATATTTTCGACAATTGATAAAAATGAGATTCTATCGTCGAGATATTTTGAAGGCAACATTATTTTTATACTTCCACCGTCAACTGCTTTTGCAGGGGAAACCTTGCTTGAAATAGTTTCTGCTATTCTTGAAGCCATTGTATAATCTGCTCTGTTCAATGACAACGTAATTGAATCAGCATCGCCGATTGAAGTATTTATATCTCGTTCTACGATACCTCCTAAAGGCACTCGACCTGTCGTCGTAATAGCAGTTCGAGCAGAATTTCCATTTGCGTCAGCTGAAGCCCCTCCTACTGTCACAGGACCTTGTGCGGTTGCTACGACTTCGCCGTTAGGTGCTCGCATTTGAGTTTGAACCAAAACTCCGCCTTCTAAACTCTTTGCATCTGCCATCGTACTAACTATAACATCAATTTTATCGCCGTTTTTAGCGAAAGGCGGGACAGTTGCAGTAACGATTACTGCAGCTGTCGAACCTTTTTGAATGTAGTTGGATTGCGGAATTACTGTACCTAAATTATGTAACAACATTTGGTTTGTAATCTGCGTTGACCGTGAATTGTCGCCTGTGGCTTTTAAACCTACAACAACACCATACCCTATCAACTGGTTATCCCTGACTCCTCTTACGTTTGTGATGTCTTTTATTCTCACGTCCATACATTCCGCCATACTCGTGAAAATATTACTTGCTAAAATCGCTATTAAAAATATTGATAAAATTTTTCTTTTCATAATTTATCCTTTAGAACAGATACCTGATTACACGGTTGACAACGCCTTCACCTCCTGAGCGAGAAACTGAACCTTTACCGCTCATTGCAAATTGTAGGTTTGCTATATTTTTTGAACTTACAGTTCCTGTGTCGCTAATCCAACGTGGGTCAACAATACCGCTTAAGATTACGTCAACACGTTCATTTGTATTTATTAAAGTTTTTTTACCTTGAATTACTAAATTTCCGTTAGGAAGCGCCTGTACAACCTGCGCATTAATGCTATCTTGGAATTTTATTGCTCTGGAATTTTTCGTTGTACTTTCAACTGTATTTCCCCCGCCAAAATTGTTTACACTGTTGTTAATCAATTTGTCGCCGGGAAGAATTTTATTTAACAATCCTGAAAAATTGTCAGTAGTATTTGCTGATCGTTCTGCATTGAAAGTTAAATCATCTGTCAAATTTACCGATTCTTCCATCACAACTGTAATTAAATCACCGACTGTTCTGGCTCTTACACTGGCGTATAAAGATTTTGGCTCGATAACATAATTATTTTGTGACGCTCCCATCATAAAAAGTGACTCAGCATTCACCGCCAACGCCGTTACCATTATAGTTAACACAATTATTAAATTTTTTTGTAATATTTTCATTTTCGCCTTCCGGTTTTATTGAACTTTGACTAAAATTTCGTTTTCACCGATTATTTTACCTGTATACATTTTTTTGTATGATTTACTTTGAACATTTATAAAGTCGCCTATTCTGCCATCTGTCATCGCAACACCTTCTGTTGATACATTTAGCGAGCTCCCTGAGCCAAAGATTACTTTCACAGTAGCATTTTTTGTAACATCAGGTTTGATTTTTGTAAATCTTGCATTGATTATTTCTCCTGCTTGAAAATTTTTCAAAGAAGTAACGCCTTTTTGCAATTCTTTTTCACTTAAAAACGGCGCTGTATAATTAGCTACATCAATTTTTTTCCAATCCAGTTTGTTTGGTGTAATAGCCTCATTTCTGAGTATTTCGTATTTTGCAGTCAAAACATATCTGTATGCCTTAATTTCAATAGGAATACCTATAGACTTTGCATACTGACCATTCACATAAACTACTGTTCTAACGACTGAGCGTGAAGTTAAATTTTTTGTGGTTGGACTATCTGTTTTTATCGTAATTTTTCCATCAGGCACAGTCAAAGATTTAACAGGCATATTCAAAATTTTAATTTCATAATCATTTAACTCATATTTTTCTAAACCTTTACCGACTTGTTCTATCACTGCTTTTTCGAGTTCAGCAGAAGTAACTGTTGCAGCTTGAGTCGCAGCAGTCAATATAAAAGCTGAAAATAAAAAACAAATTAAAAAAGATTTAAAGAATTTTAGCATTTTACACCATTTGATTAGTTTGCTGTAGAATATCACTCGAAGCATTCACAATTTTTGAATTACTTTCAAACGCACGTTCCGCCTTGATTAAATTGATTAACTCATCAACAATTTGAACATTTGAGCCCTCAAGAAAACCTTGTTGCGTTGTGCCAAAACCATCTTCACCAGGCGTGCCAGGAACAGGAACACCCGAGCCCGGCGTTTCAACAAATAAATTGTGACCTACTGCCAAAAGACCTGTCGGGTTTTGAAATTTTACAAGTTGAATTTGTCCGACAGTAGTTTGTGTCGTATCGCTGCCAACTTTGACAGAGACATTACCGTCTGAAGTCACATTTATCTCAGTTGCATTTTGAGGCACAGTTATTTGCGGTTGCAAAACGTAACCATCACTTGTACACAACTGACCGACTGAATCAACCTGAAAAGAACCATCACGAGTGTATGCTGTTGAACCGTCGCCTTTTACTATTTGATAAAATCCATCACCTTCTATTGCAATGTCCAACGGTCTGGCTGTAGATTGCATAACTCCCGGCGTAAAAACTCTTGTCGTAGCTGAAGTTTTTACACCTAAACCGATTTCTACGCCCACAGGTTGATAGGTGCCTTGATTCATCAAAGCGCCCGGCGTTCTAACAGCAGTAGAAAGTAAATCCTGAAATTCTGCTCGGACTTTTTTGAAACCTGTTGTATTTACGTTCGCAATATTATTCGCCACAATATCAAGATTGTTTTGTTGTGCTAACATGCCTGTAGCCGCTGTGGTTAATGATTTTAACATTTATAGATTCCTCCGAAATTTATATTATTAACTCGTTAATCGTCCAAGATTGATGGCTCGATTTAACAAATCGCTGTCATTTTTTACAAGTTTTGATAGCGCTTCATAAGAGCGTGAAACATTGATTATATTAATCATTTCACTGATTGTGTTTGCATTTGAACTTTCAAGTGCATATTGCTGAACGCTGAATTTTTCTGCCGGAACTTCTGGATTTTCTGTAGGATTTTCAGGTGTGAATTTTGAATTCCCCAACGATTTTAAATCTGACTTAATTCTAAAGTCTACGACTGCTATCTTTTGCAATGTCATTGGATTTTCTTTGTCGTTAGTACAAATTTGTCCGTTTTCCAAAACAATTAAATCGTTTATGTTTTCAAGTCCCATTTTCTTTACATCGAGTTTGATATGTCTGTTCTGCTCATCTAAAATATATTCACCATCTTTTGTGACGAGCATATTTTCGTTGTTAATTGTTAATGAGCCGTTTCTCGTGTAATTAATTTCGCCTTCAAGATTTTCGACTTTAAAAAAACCATCGCCTTGAATAGCTATATCGAAAGGATTTCCTGTCCTTTCTAAATTTCCTTGAGAAAATTCCAACAACAATTTATCCGTTTTAGGACCCATGCTTAGCGTCCCTATATCACGTAAATCGCTATTTTTTATATTTTCAGAATTACTCTTTTCAATCATCATTGCATCATAGACATTACGAAAAGCTAAATTAGCTTTTTTGAAACCGGCAGTGTTTACATTTGCTAAATTATTTGCAATTGTATCATTCATTTCTATAAGCGTTTGCATGCCTTTTGCTGCAATATGCATACCTTTTGTAATCATAATGTTCCTCTTGATTTGTAGCCTTGATAAATATTCAACACATTTTTAACGTAATTTTGTGTTTCTTTGTAAGGAGGAATACCACCGTACTTTTGTACAGCACCTGAACCTGCATTGTAAGCAGCAAGCGCCAATTCTTTGTTTCCGTCATATTTATTTAATAAATTTTTAATATATTTTGTGCCACCTGCGATATTCTCCTCTGGGTTGTAAGCATTTTGAACACCTAAGCCCTTTGCTGTTCCAGGCATTAATTGCATTAAACCCATTGCACCACAATGAGATGTAACATTAGGTTGGAAACCTGATTCTTGTTTTATGAGCGCTTTTACAAAATCTTTGTCCAAATTATTAGCTTCTGAATACTTTGTAATTAATGCGTCTATTTCACTCGGTGTAGCGTCAGAATAAGCTCCTGAACTAATTGTTGAGTTCAAAATACTTTGAAAATCTTTATTGTTTTGTGTCAAAGAAACATTGTTCAACGATTGAAAATTTTTCTCAATCGCCTGTATACGTTGCAATGTCTGCTGTAATGACGCTATTTCCATTTTTCTTCCACCAGTCGTAGTTTATTTATACCAAGTCTACTATTATAAAATACTATATTTGTACGATTTTCTTCATCAACCTTATGGTGGAATTTATTGTTATTTGCATTGACCAACTGATTAACATATTTGAAAAAATTAAACCATTTGGACTATTTTGTGTTATGATTACATTCCATAAAGGAGAAAATTATGTCAGGTATACAAAAAATAAGCACAACTCAAAATTATAACAAACCTCTGCTTAATGCGAAAAATACAGGTTACCTCGCAGCAGGCGCAGTGGCTTTGACCTCAATCAGAGCACTTACTAATAATAAATCAGTAGTAAAAAGTCATAAATTTTTTGGTTATACAGCAGCAGCAGCCACATTGTTGCATATTGGTACTATTTTAAGCAGACATTGTAAAAAAAATAATATTAATTATTAACAAATAAAAAATAATAAAAAAGAAACTACATTTTGTAGTTTCTTTTTTTGTTATTAACAAATCAAAATTATTAATGATTAGCAGTTTGCTTTGACATATCAATGTTTGTAAGCATGTCGTAGTTAATCTCATTTTCGTTATCAGCAATGATTGCAGCCACAACGGCATCGCTGGTAACATTGTTCATAGTGCGCATCATATCTACAATTCTATCAATAGCTAATAAGAACGCAAAGCCCTCAATAAGCTGTTCAGGTGAAAGCCCTAAACTTGTCAATACAACTGCAATAGTAATTACTCCTGCTCCGGGAATACCCGCACAAGTGCTTGAAGCAATAATTGCGAGGATTGCAATTTGAATAATTTGTAACGGTTCAAGAACTATTCCATAAGCTTGTGTCAAAAATATAACTGCAATCGTCTGGAACAAAGCTGTAGCATCCATATTAAGCGTAGCACCAAGTGGTAATACAAAACTGCAAACCTTGTGCGAAATACCTCTTTTTTCGCAACAACCAATCGTCAATGGTAACGTCGCAGAAGAACTCGCCGTTCCAAAAGCAACTATCATAGCTTCAGCAATACCTGAAAAGAATGACAAAATCGGTATTTTAGAAAATATCTTTAACATAAGAGGGTATACTAATAGTAACTGTATTGCGAAGCCTATTATTATTGCAATTAAGAATTTGCCAATACTGTCAAATATAGAAAGCCCATGCGTAGCTAAAGTACAAGCAATCAAGGCAAATACCCCTGGTGCTGCCAGCACCATAATCCAGTCGGTAACTTTCATTGTCGCAGCAAAAATTGACTCAAAAACAGCCACTATAGGTCGGTTTATTTCTCCGATTTTTGAAAGCGCCAAAGCAAAAATAACTACGAATACAATAATAGGTATCATATCACCTGTTGCTAATGACGTCATCGGATTATCAGGTATTAAATTTATAAATATTTGAGAAACATTTTCTTTTTGGGCATGATAAGCCTCAGACACCATTTGCTGAATATCAGACGCATTCGACACATCTATAGGTACATTTACACCGGGTTTCAATCCTAAAGCTAAAAAAGAACCGATAATCACCGCAATAACTGTTATTAGCCCATAATACAATATCATTTTTGAGCCTATCTTACCGAGTTGTTTGTTATCGCCAACACTCGCAATGCCTATAATTATTGCGCTGAACACCAATGGAATAACGACCATCTGTATCAAACGTATAAAAATTTGTCCGATAAAATTCAACACGCTCAAAATCACAGCGACTGTTTGCGAATTTGCAACACCACCCGTAGTATGATTATGCAAAATCAAACCAAAAATTACACCCGCTATCAGTCCGAGAAAAATATGTCCGTTCCTTTTTAGCCCCAGACCAATAGCTATTGCTATATTCATGTGTACTTTCATCTTCTACCTCATTATTTCACTAATTCTATACATAATATTGTTCCATTTTACTATTTTTTTCTTAATAACACAACCCGAAATTATGTAGTATCGATTTATACAAAAAACTTCACAAAATTGTACTGCATTTTTTTTTCGTTTACAATTAAATAATGTTAAATTTAAAAAAATACTGGCATGGCTTAACAATATTAGATAAATACGTATTAAAACAAATCACTGAAATGTTTGTTTTAGGTGTTTTAATATTCACAGGCATTATTTTTGCCTCTGACACTTTTTTGACGTTGATTAAACAAGTAAATATTCACGGAATACCGTTTCATGTCGCTTTTATGATAATTTTACTAAATTTGCCATCAATAATAGTTATGGCAATTCCTATGAGTATGCTGCTTTCTACTGTTACCACTGTTAACAAATTATGTTTAGCTTCTGAAATTACAGCTTTGAGAGCATGCTCAATCGGTATCAATCGTATTTCTAAACCGATTTTGTTAATGGCTCTTATCTTGTCAATAGTCGCTTTCGCTGTGAATGAAACTATCGTTCCTATTACATCGTCACAATCGAAAACCCTCGGCATGTGGGCACTGGGACAAAAAAATGTTCCAAACGGCAAATATAATTTTATTTTAAAAGATATTGACAAAACAAACAAATTAAAACGACTACTTTTCGTCGATAAATGCGAAAACGATACGTTATATAATATTGTGCTTTTAGATGTTTCTTCCCCTTCAAAAATGCAGCTTTCTTATTCAAGAACAGGCAAAGTCGTTCCTGAAGGTTGGGCACTGCAAAGAGGTGTTACTAATAATATAAGCAAAAATGATTCAACTCAACACCAAGTGCTGTTTGAAGAAACGGTCGCTGATTTTGGACTCGATTTGAAAGACAATATCAATAAACAACAAATAAAAGAGTACAACATAATTGCATTGCACAAATTTTTAGAAGACAGTAAGAAAAAGAAAAATTTAGATGAACAAACTAAAAAAGACAATTTGGCTTATCAAATAATGTATTACGACAAATACGCTTTCCCGCTTACGACATTTTTACTCGTTTTGCTCGGTATTCCTCTCGCTATAACTCCGCCACGTGTACGCTATAATCGAGGTCTTTTGTTTAGCATATTGATTTTGTTTTTCTTTTATTTATTAAGAGCACTCTCACAGTCTTTCGGCGGTTCAGGAAAAATTCCTCCTTTCCTGGCTGTTTGGATTCCAAACATAATACTGTTTGTATCAGGGTACTTATTGTACAAGCGTAAAGTCTATAAAATAACCTAAATTATTTATTTAATGACCTAACGATGAAGGCTATCGACGATTAAACATCAATATCATGCATCATTGAAATTATCGTTGAAATCGTGTTTTCCATATTTACGCTGTCAGCTGTCCTTTGTTGCAGAAATCCATTAATTTGTGGCATCATTTCTATTGCGATATCCAACTTAGGATTGCTTCCCGGCTGGTACATGCCAACATCGATTAAATCTTTATTCTCTCGATACATAGCGAGTAATTTCCTCATTTTTGATGCAGCATCTTGATGTTCACGAGTAGTAATTTCTGTAAATAAACGACTGATACTGCCCAAAACATCTATCGCAGGATAATGATTCATCTCCGCAATTTTACGAGAAAGAAATATGTGACCATCTACAATCCCACGAACTGTATCAACAATCGGGTCAGTAATATCATCACCTTCCATTAAAACCGTATACAAAGCAGTTATTGAACCTTTGGCGCTGTTGCCTGTTCGCTCCAGTGCTTTTTGTAACCACGAAAATATCGACGGAGGATAGCCCTTCATTGTCGGCGGCTCACCGATAGACAAGCCAACTTCACGACCAGCCATCGCACAACGTGTAACTGTGTCTGTCATAAGAAAAACTTTTTTACCTTGATCACGAAAATGCTCACAAACAGCTGTCGCCGCTTGCAAACACTTCATTCTTATCAAAGGCGGTTGGTCACCTGTTGAACATACAATGACAGATTTTTTCATACCTTCTACACCCAAAGAATTTTCTACAAACTCCTTGACCTCACGACCACGTTCACCTATCAGCGCCATCACATTTACATCTGCATCGGAATTTCTCGCTATCATGCCCAGCATTGTACTTTTACCGACGCCAGAGCCTGCAAACAGCCCCATACGTTGTCCTGCGCCAAGCGTCAACATTGAGTCAATTGCTCTTACTCCGGTCGAAAACATCGTTTTAATAATCGGTCGCTCAAACGCATCAGGTGGCGGACCATCAATTGAAACCCAATCTGCACCTGCTGTATCCATTGAATGTCCGTCAATAGGCTCTCCCAAAGGATTTATTAATCTGTTTAATAAAAAATCACCAACAGGCAATGTTATTGGCTTTCCTGTCGTTTCAACCAAAGCACCTTGTCCTATTCCTGCACCGTCATACAACAAAAGTAGTTGAGCTACATCACCTTTGAACGCAACAACTTCAGCCGCTTTTTTTTCGCCTGTATATGTTTCTATAAAGCATAAATCACCAATTTTCAACCCAGGTAATTTTACTTCGACTGTCAAACCAAGCAATTTTGAGACGCTGCCTTTGTATTGATACAAAGGCGTATTCTGTATGATATCGTACGCTCTGCGTTTTATGTATTCAATCGATTTCTCTGTACTTTGTTCTAACATAATTTATCCTACTGATATGACTGTGAGTATGACTCACCAATAGTATCCACGGCTTCAACTCGTATGTCTGCAATCAATTCGCTG
>CAZTVM010000012.1:16888-28617 GCA_964617065.1 uncultured Muribaculaceae bacterium | reverse complement strand
TACAACGAAGTTTCCAAGTAAAAAATTTTTAAGCGCTCATACCTACAAAAATTATTTTGCAGAAAAATCTTTTAAGAAAAAAACTGAAATAGATAAAGAACAATCGCATAAAAAACAAAAAAATCTATTTACGCTTGAAACACTGATAAAAATAGTGTCCGCAGGTGTTGTTGGAGGATTAGCATTAACATATTTAAGGCATTTTAAGGGCGTAGAAAATTGTATACAAAAAATTACTAAGCCAGTTAGTAATTTTTATAACAAAATTACTAAAAAACCTGCTTATATTTCAGAAGCAGAATTCGAAAAAATAGTAAAAAAGCTTGATGAGCTAGGACATGGAAGTCAAGCTGACGCATACCGAGAAATAATAAAAAGCAAAACAAAATCGAAAAATGGAATGATACAACTTGCAGATGTAGACTGCAAATATAAGCCACTATTAGACTTTTTTATAGCGGGTCCACTTAAATTTGCTAAAGCGACAATAACGTTGCCACATAAGGTAGTTAGACTTTTTATGGAGTCAACCTTCCCTGAAACTAAAAATTTATACTTGCAATCTCAAAAAAAAGAATTGCCACTGAATAACGTTACAGATGCGCTTTTAGTTTTGAAGGAGAAGACTACTCAATTAAGTGATGCAGAGTTAAACAAGTATCTAAATGATGGTAAACTGTCAGCGTTTAATAAAGTCAGCAAATCTGGAATATCAAATGCTGAATTAGGTAAATTGGTTAAAATCATTACCAGCGCAGCCACATCGTGGTTTTTGGTCGCAGATAACTACAATATGGTAATGATAAAATCAGCTGGTAAACAAAATGAAGACGCAAAGCAAAAAGCTAAAGAACGTGTAGTTCAACGTGTTACAGCGTTATTTTATCAAGTGCTATTAATTGATTTATTTAATTCAACGTTCAAACGCACATATCATGCTTCACTTGCAGGAATGAGTGCAGTGACAGGTTCATGCCGTATTTGTGAAGAAATGTTAACGAGAAGGGCAATTGGCATGCCAATTATGGCGCATACTAAAGAAGAAATTTTGGATATAGAAAATAAAAATTTAAATAAAAAAGGATTTGCAGGCAAGTACTATCGATTTATGGCACAATTAACAGGTAAAAAGACATTAACACAAAGGCAGAAATTACCTACAGAGATTGAAAAAAGTAAATAATTTTGCATATTAATTTTTTGAAGTACAATTATGTTATACGTTCTATTGCAAGGGAAATTTTGACACGATGAAAAACATAGAAGATAAAGAAAATCAGTATAATTCGCTACTAAGATATAAGGATGAGAACAAAAAATCAAATCTATTTTTGGTAATTATCACAATGCTAATTGCGTTAATATTGGCTTTAATGGTAACATTATTTTTCTTTATTAAAACGACAGGAAATGGTGATAACTTTTTATCAATCGTGCAAAATATGGTTTCGTGGACAAAGAAATATAATCTTGAAGCTGAAAAAAAAGGATTTTCACTTTTTCAAAGAAAACAAAATATTCTTTTACTAGGTGTAGACTCGAATGGTTCGAACACCGACAAGTTTTTAGGAACTCGCTCGGACACGATTATATTGTTGAATATAGATCCGAAATCAAAGACTATAAATGCAATTTCAATACCTCGAGATTGCAAGGTTTATTTGGCTGACGAGAGTGGTGTGCAAAAAATAAATGCGGCACATGCGCTTGGAGGAATAGAACTAACAAAAAAGACTATAGAAAACACATTGGGCGTAACCATAGACAGATATGTGATTGTAAATTCAGATATAATAAAAAAGTTGGTTGATACATTGGGAGGAATACCTATATATGTTGAAAAGAATATGCATTACAATGATAGTACAGGTAATTTGCATATTAATTTGACAAAAGGTGTAAATGTTTTAGATGGTCGAACAGCTGAGGGTTATATTCGATTCAGAATGGATGCATTGGGTGATATAGGCAGAACCGCTAGACAACAGTGGTTTTTAAGGAGTTTATTAAAAAAAATTCAAAGCCCTGAATCAATCAGCAAAATTCCTGAAATTCTAAATATAGCATCAGCTTACGTAAAAACTGATTTGTCGCTATATGAGATGTCTCATATAGTTGCGTTGTTGAGAAGCACTGACATATCGGAAATTGAGGTTGCAACTTTACCTGGTGGTCCATCCAAAAAAGGCTATATAAGTTATTGGATATTAGACCCTGATTTGACGCAAGACGTTGTTGATAGATTAGTTTATCGAGTGAAGCCTGACAATATTGCAGAAAATATAACTGCCGGAATAATTTATTCTGAAAAAAGCAGAGAAAAAGCAATGGCACTGAAAAAAGATTTAGAAGCTGCAGGATATGAGGTAAAATGTTTAGGTCAAGCAAGAGTGCCCCATTCACAGATTATCGGACACACGCAAAGCGTTTCGTCAGATGTAGTCAAGTCATTAAAAAAGAAAATCCCAGAGCTTAAAAACACCCAGTTTGTATACGACCCCTTGAGAATGTACTGCGTTGACAGTGATTTTACAATAATCATGGCTGACTTATAAGATTGAATTAAGGAGTAGATATGCTAAATAAAATTATAAAAGAGAGATGCAGTGTAAGGCAGTTCTGCAGCAAAAAAATTGAACGAGATATTCTTGTAAAATTGTTAGAAGCAGCTCGTTTAGCGCCATCGTGGATGAATGTTCAGCCATGGCATTTTATAGCAGTAACTGAAGGCGAAAATAAAAAATTACTCGAAGAAATTTGTGTAAAACAAGCACACACAGCAGCAGCGCCTTGTTTAGTTCTGTGTCTTGCTGATTTATCTGCGTGGAATGATGAAAATTTTGCAGAAATATTGAAACAAAAAGGTTTGAATGAAGAAGTAATAAAAATTATTCTTTCTAATCCTAATTACAATCCGAACGTTGCAAATGAAAATTTGCTGAAGCTTCGAACAGCAGAGCAATGTACCTATCCTTTGGCATATATGACTTTGCAGGCACAAGAACTAGGACTTGGCTGTTGTATTATTGGCGCTATTAATACAGAATTTAATAATTATGATGAAGATTTAGTCAAAAAGTTTAAAAAGAAATTAAATATTCCTGATGAGTACAAAATTTTCAATGTGTTAGCAGTTGGTTATCCTGCAGAGGATTTTAAATGTCCTCCGAAATTACGTAAAAATTTTGAAAATGTTGTTTCATTTGAATATTTTAATGGAAAATGATAAGAAGGAAAAGTGATGAACGATTTAAAAATAGCAATACCAAACAAGGGAAGATTATCAGAGAAAATATATGATATATTAAATTGCGCAGGGTTAAGCTTTCCACATAAGGACGAGCGGACCTTACAGGTTATTACAAAAGATAAACAGTATTCAATAATATTTGTAAGAACTCAAGACATACCAAGGTTTGTCGAAGTAGGTGTTGCTGACGTCGGTTTTACAGGCTTTGATATCGTTACTGAGTTGAAATCAAATGTTGATAAAATTATGGATTTAGATTTTGGCTATTGTGAAATGGTAGTAGCAGTAAAAGAGGAAGACGAGTACGTTCAGTCGAACGATTTGCCGAAGGAAATTAATGTTGCAACTTCATTTCCAAATATAGCGAAAGATTATTTTGAAAAAATAGGTAAAAAAGCTAATATAATCGAAGTTTCAGGTGCGACTGAAATTACACCTCGATTGGGATTGGCAGATGTTGTCGTTGATATTACGTCTTCAGGGTCAACACTAAAATCGAATAAATTAAAAATTATTGACAAAATTATGGAGTCGACAGCAGTTGTGATTGCTAAAAAAGACTTGAATGATGATGAGTTACAAAAAGTTAATTCGCTGTTAAGAGCTCTGGAGTCTGTACTAGCTGCGAGAGAAAAAAAATATTTGATGGCACATATACCTAAAGCTGCATTGTCTAAAATCAAGTCATTTTTACCTGGGCTTTCTTCTCCGACCGTGACTACATTGTTAGATGATGACGAAAACGCAGTTATTCACGTTGTTGTCGACAAAGATAAAGTTTATGAAAGCATTGAAAAGTTGAAGTCGTTAGGTGGTAGGGGAATTTTGATAATGACCGTTGACCAGATGGTGAAGTAATGGAGCATGAAAATTTAAACGAACTCATAAAAGTGATAGAGACATTGCGATCAGAAAATGGGTGTGCGTGGGATAGAGAACAAACACATTCGTCTTTACGCAAAAACATGCTAGAAGAAGCCTATGAAGCTATTGATGCTATAGATAGCAACGATATGAAGCATTTACAGGAAGAACTAGGTGATGTTTTGTTGCAAGTGGTTTTGCACGCTCAAATAGCAAAAGAAAATAATAGTTTTAGTATAGATGATGTTGCAAAAGGTATAAAAGACAAGCTCATACACCGCCATCCACATGTTTTTGGTGATGCAAAAGTTAATTCGACAACAGAGATATTGGCAAATTGGGAAAAAATAAAGTCAGAGGAAAAACCTCACCGCAAATCAGTTATGGATGGTATTTCAAAAGCACAATCAGCATTGATGACGGCGCAAAAAGCCAGTAAAAAAGCTGTAAGTGTCGGTTTTGAGTGGGATTGTGAAAAAACGCTTTGGGATTGTGTATACTCTGAATTTGATGAATTTAAAAACGCTAAAACTCAAGCAGAAAAAGAAGACGAGTTAGGCGATATTTTGTTTGCGGTGGTTAATTTGGCTCGTTGGAATAAAATCAACGCAGAAGAAGCCTTAATAAAAGCAAATAGAAAGTTTATCCGACGATTTAAGAAAATGGAAGAACTTGCGGTAAAAGATTTAAAAGATTATAATTTTTGTGAGTATGATAATTTGTGGCAGCAAGCAAAAAAGGAATTGTCGTCACTTGAAAATCAGGAGTTAACCACATTATGATAGAATGTCCTAAGCATCAAATTAAGCAAAAAATACGTCAAATAAATTTTGCTAATCTAAAAATAGGTGGAGATAGTGCAATCGCATTTATGACGGAAAATGATAATAGGTCAAAAGCTTTTTTAGGATTGGAAGTGCCTTACGTTATAGAGGATAATTTTCCGAAGGTAGTGAAAGATTTTTGGGCAAAAGAGTCTTGTAATTTTCTTGAGAGATTAGAAAAAGCGCAGAAAACTGATTGCGACTTAATATCTGTCAAATTTAATATAACAGATGAAAATTTAGATAAAAAAATAGAAGAAATTTCAGCATTAATTAGTGAAATTTACAAAATTGTGCAAAAACCGATTATTTTGCGAGGTGCGAATAATAAAAATGTCGATGCAGTTTTAGTAAAAAAGCTTGCTGAATTAGCTCAACGTCAGTCAATTATTGCCTTTGCTGATGACAATTCTTATAAAGATATTGCATCAATAACTGCTAAAAATGGTCATATTTTAGTTTTACGCTCGCCAATTGATATCAATTTGGCTAAAGAACTGAATGTACTAGCGAATGATGAAGGTATGGATTTGAATAAGCTTTTGATCGACCCCGATATGGGCGGTTTAGGGTATGGAATAGATTATGGCTACAGTATTGTAGAAAAAATAAAACAAGCAGGATTTGACGGTGACACAATGTTGAACATGCCTATAATCGTGTTCGCCGGAGAGGAAGCTTTTAAAGCCAAAGAAAGCAAATCGACGAACTTCGACGGAAATTGGGGCGAGTACAAAAAACGTGCAATTATGTGGGAAATAGCTACTGCTACGCCAATGATTTCAGCAGGAGCAAATATAGTCATTCTTTGGCACCCTGAGTCAATAAAAGTAATAAAAGGTTTAATAGAATGAATTTAACAGGAATACAAATTTTCAAACATTTACCCGGCGGTTTAAAATTGCCAAAAGCAAATTGTAAAAAGTGTGGTTTCGCTACTTGTATGGCTTTTGCGCTGAAACTGGCACAAAAACAAATAGATTTTTCAGCTTGCCCATACGTTTCAGACGAATTAAAGAACTTATTTGAGGAGTTTTCTAAAAAACAGCAAAACGAAATCAAATTCGGAGAAAACATGCAGTTGACTATCGGCGGAGAAACTGTTATGCAACGTCATGAGAAAACATTTGTAAATAAGACAGTGATAGCTATACAACTTAGCACTGACGATAAAGATTTTGACAAAAAACTCGATGAAATAGCTAATTACCAAGTTGAGCGAGTCGGTGAAACATTCAAAGTCGATGCGATAAATTTAATCGATAAAGGTAATATTCTTGAAAAAGCTAAAAATGTTACAAATAAAGGATTAGCTTTGATTATAAGCACTTTTAATCCTTATTTGCCTTATGAATTAAAAAAATACAATCCAATTTTTTATTTCAAAGACACAACAAAAATAGAGGCTAGCTACAAAGATTCTAGGCTCGTCGTCAATGGCTCTACACTAGAAAAAATGGCGAAAAAAGCAGAGCAATTAATCTCTCAAAAAATTACAGAAAATATCATATTGGATTATGATTTAACAAATAAAAATTTGGCTTCTGTAATTGAGGATATGACCAAAATAAGACGCTTAGGAATACAGTCGAGAGATGAGAAATTTGCTCATCCTGTTATGACAAAAATTTCAGGGAGAAAAAGTGACTACGAAAAGTTGTCGATTGCTTCGTTTTTACTGTGCAGATATTCATCAATAATTGTGTTTGATACTTTTGATAAAGCGATGTTGACAACATTGATGACGCTGCGCCAAAATATATATACTGACCCCCAAAAGCCTTTACAGGTTGAGCCAAAAGTATATGAAATGAATGAGCCTGATGAAAATTCTATAATATTTTTAACAACTAATTTTGCATTGACATATTTTGCAGTTGCTAATGAGCTGGAGTCATCAGCTATACCTTCATATTTAATAGTGACGCCTTCAGATGGCATGAGTGTTTTAACAGCATGGTCAGCTGATAAATTTACAGCTGAAATTGTAACTAAGGCTGTTAGAAATTCTAACTTATACGAAAAAGTTAAAATTAAAAAAATTATTATTCCAGGGCTTCTCAGCCACATGCAAGAGGAATTGCAAGAAGCTTTACCGGAGTGGGAAATCGTCGTAGGAACGAATGAAGCATACAAAATACCTGAGTTTGTCAATAAAATGGAGCAGAATTAAAATGGACGATAAAACGCTAAAAAAAGTTCAGGAAATGCAAGAAATCGTTAATCAGATGAAACTTGACGATATTGAAGAAAATCCTGAGTCTGAAAAAGAGTATTTTGATTGCGATTGTTGCGGAAAATCAATGCCATTAGCTGGTTCAGTTTTGTATTCGAATGATTTAAGGCTATGCAATAACTGTGTTTTATTAGCAGAAGTAAGCTTTGCGCTAAATAAAATCAAAAATATTGATGAATTACTTGCAAATATGGAAGATGTACGTTTATCCGAGATTTGTGATTATATAAAAAAAGAGGAAAACAAGCAAAACAACTAAATAGCAGCCGGTTTTTGCAGAGTGGATATTTTATCGAGATTAATGCCTACGACTTTTTCTAAATTAGAAACGGCTACATTGTAGTTTAACAAAGTGTTATAGTATTCAAGTTGAGCATTTAAGTATGTTATTTCAGCGTCCTTCATTTCTATAGCATCGCCTAAACCTGTTTTATAGCGACCAGAGGCTAAATCATGCTGTTCTTTTGCGTTAAAAAGCGCTAATTTTGCTACAGGAATTGAGTCCTTAGCAGTATTATATTCTATGTAGGCCGATTTGACTTGCAAATAAGCCATTTGTTTAGCTTGTTCGTATTCTGCACCATCACGCTTATATGTTGCTCGAGCTTCATCGACTTGTTTTTTTAATTTGTACAAATTTGTAGTTTGATATTGCAAACCGCCACCGATTTGGTAGCTATAGGTATTTGTAGGGTCAACGCCACCTGAAGCGTAGTTTCCATAAGCTTTTAAGTCGGGCATAAATGCAAATTTTGATGCAGAAATTAAGATTTTAGAGGCTTCCATTTTATTTTTTGCGACGAGTAATTCAGGACGTTGAGAATAAGCAATATCAAGCAATTTATCGAATTTTATGTCATAAAACGGTAAATCGAAATTCTCGTCAACGCTGTAATTCAAGTGTTCAGGAAGCCCCATGGCATTGTTTAACTTTGCGTATGCGATATCTATACCGTGTTTAGCTTTAATTTGATTCAGTTTTGAGTTTCCTAAGTTATATTCAGCCGTGATGACATCGATTTTTGCTTTCGTACCTATTGAGTAATACGCTTTTGCTTGTTCAAGATGAATTTCGTAGTTTGAAACTGTATCAGCGTAAACTTGCTCTTGCTGAATTGCAAAAAGTAAATTGTAGTAGGCTTCTTTTACATTAAAAATTGTATCATTGACCGTAGACTGCAAGCTGTTGTCAGATGATTCAAATTTTTTCTTTGCTATGTTTGTAACAGCTCTTGTTTTTCCAAAATCATAAATAAGTTGTTCAAAGCCAACAGAAGGCATATTCCAGAGATTATAAGTATCCTTTGGCACCTTAAAGTTCAGCATCATTTGCTTATTGTAAGAATAAGTAGCACCGAGGTTAAGCGTTGGAAAATAGTTTGACCAAGCTTGTCCAATTTGAGTTTTAGCAATTTCTTTAGTAGATATAGCAGCTTGAATAGCAGGATTATTGAGTAGAGCAAGTCTAATACAGTCTTCAATAGACATAATCTGCATTTTTTCAACGCTGCCCTCAACGATGTGACCTGACGATGCGTTCAAGTCAATTGGTGCACCGACTTTAATTGACTCTTGAATTTGGTTAATTATTTCAAGTTGATTTTGTTTATTTTCATCATGTTGCAAATCAGTTAATGCAGATTGCGTATCGTTAAGTGTAGCAGCTGCATCCGGATTTTGTTCAAAAACAGTAGCCTGTTCAGCAGTATTTTCTTGTGTTGCGGTAGTGTTATTTGATTCTTCAACAGCATAAACGCAGTTGAGCGTAATAAAGGCTGCCAGTAGCAATATAATTATAATGTTCTTTTTCATAGTTCTCTCTTTATTTGTATCTAATTATTTATTCTAAATTTTTCTTTTTTTCTGATTTTTTTGTGTAAATTTGTCAACCATGGATTGAACAAGCACATAGAACGACGGAGTCATTAAAGTGCCAAAGAAGCCAGCAGCGAGCATACCACCAAAAACGGTATTACCTACAGAACGTCTACTTGCTGCTCCCGCCCCATGGGCTATAATCAAAGGCAACATACCAAGCACAAAAGCGAAAACTGTCATCATAATAGCTCTAAATCTGAGTCTGGTAGCCTCAATAGCGGCTTCTTCTATTGTAAATCCTTGTTTTTCATGCAAATCTTTTGCAAATTCAACAATAAGAATAGCCTGTTTTGTAGAAAGTCCAATCAACATAATCATACCGACTTGAGAGTACAAATCGAAGGGTGAATTAGTCATTAATTGGAACAGTAAAGCGCCCATAGCTGCAATTGGAGCGATTAAGAGTACCGCAAAAGGAATAGACCAACTTTCATATAAAGCGACCAAGAAAAGATATACAAAGGTCAAAGCCAAAGAAATAACGAGAGTAGTCTGACCGCCGGCTTCACGTTCTTGAGCAGAAGTTCCTGACCATTCATAGCCGATGTCTTTAGGCAAAACTTTAGCAGCTACCTTTTCCATTGCAGTCATAGCATCGCCTGTACTTTTACCTTTGACAGGACTACCGTTGATTTGTACCGAACGATATTGATTGTATCTAGTGATAGATGGAGCGCCGACAGTTTGTTCTAAATCCAAAACGGTTGCAAGCGGTACCATTAGACCATTTCTATTTTTTACATATAATTTTGTAATATCGTTTGCATTACGACGAAAATCTTGTTCTGCACGCAACTGAACCCGAAATACCCTACCTAATAAATTGAAATCATTTACGTAGTAAGTACCTAGGTTTGATGCAAGTGTAGCGTATATTTCAGCTAGGTCAACATTTTGCGCCATAGCTTTTTGCTCATCAACATTCACAATATATTGTAGCATGTTTGATTGATAAGTAGTATAAACACTTGAAAGAGCCTTGTTTTGATTGGCTTCAACGATTAGTTTTTTTGAATATTGTTCAAGTTCTTGAGGAGAGTAATCGCCTTTCGACAACATTTGGAACTCAAATCCACCGGCAAAACTCATACCAGTGATAGGAGGCGGATTAATAACGTAGGCGGTGCCCTGATTGAATTGAGCAAAGGCACCCTTAATTCTATCCGAAATAGCCTTATAACCTAAATCAGTAGGTTTCCCTTTAGCAACTCGAACTAATTTTTCTAGCATATTAAGTTCTCTGTCCTCCCAAGATGAAAGTTGAAAAACCATAAACGCACTATTAGAAGCGCCTGTGCCAATAATATTAATAATTTGTGAAATACCTTCAATGTCTTTTGAGGCTTCATACACATTTTTACAATATTCTTCAGTCCTATTCATTGAAGCGCCAGCCGGCAAAGTAATTTGTGCAAGTAAAACGCCTTCATCTTCATCAGGTATAAAACCAGTCGGAATTATTGAGAAGCAAGTAATAGTTATGATTAGAATTGCACCATAAATAATCAGCGAGCGTTTTTTGTCATAGACTAATTTTTTGACGAGTTTTAAAAAACCGTCAGTAAAGTGTTGGAAAACACTATTAAATAGCGTAAACATTTTGTCTACAAGTTGAGAAAATCGACTACGTTCATGGAGTGGTTTATCATGGTGTTTGAGCACAATAGTACAAAGTGCCGGCGACAGCGATAAAGCACAAATAGCTGATAAAGCAATCGAAACTGCAATACAAACAGCAAACTGCTTATACATTAAGCCTGAAAGCCCTGGAATAAAAGCAACAGGGACAAACACAGCCATTAAAACAAGTGCCATCGCAACTAAAGCGCCACCAACTTCTTGCATAGTAATTTGTGTAGCTTCAATAGGGGTTTTGCCTTCTTCCATGTGTCGCTTAACATTTTCAATTACAACAATTGCATCATCGACAACAGTTGCAACGGCGAGAACCATTGCAAATAAAGTCAAAAGGTTTATTGACATGCCGAATACTGGTAATGCAGTGAATGTACCTATAAGTGAGACAGGAATAGCGACAAGCGGTACCAAAGTAGCTCTAGCGTCGCCCAAAAACAAGAAAATAATAAATATAACCAGAACTGAGGTTTCAAAAATCGTTTTTAGAACCTCAGACATTGATTCTTTTATGTAAATAGTGTCGTCTTTGAAAACTTCTACTGAAATACCGTCAGGGAAATTAGGTTTCAACTGTTCCAAACGTTTTTTGACGCCATCGCCGATTTTTACGACATTAGCTCCGGGAATTTGAATAATTTGCATCATGGCGACTGCTTTACCGCCAACGCTGCTAGAGAGAGTGTAAGTTTCAGCGCCGAGTTCAATTCTTGCAACATCTTTCAAAAAGACCGTAGAGCCATCAGTATTCGCACGGACAATGATGTTTTCGTATTCTTCTGTTTCTACAAGCCTGCCCTTTGTTTTCAGAGTGATTTGCATATTTTGCTTATCGTCACCTGGTTCTTCACCAAATGCGCCAGCTGATACTTGAACATTTTGTGTTGAAATTGCATTTTTTATCTCAGAAACAGATACGTTTAGCTGAGCCATTTTTATGGGATTTAGCCAAACACGAATACTGTATTTTCCTGCGCCGAAAACACCAATTTCACCGACACCTGGGAGTCTTGCTAATTCATCTTTGATAAAAATAGAGGCA
>CAZTVM010000012.1:3524-16878 GCA_964617065.1 uncultured Muribaculaceae bacterium | reverse complement strand
TGGTCATATTTGTTGTTAGGCGATGAAACGCCGACAAACAGTACGCCTGCACCATTTACAGCTTGTTTTGATGTAACCCCGAGTCTTTTGACATCTTCAGGTAAAAGTGGTTCAACTTGTTTAACTCTGTTTTGAACGTTGACCAGATTTATATCTCTATCAGAGCCTACCTTAAAAAATATGCTTAGGGTATATGAACCGTCAGAGCTTGTCGAACTCATATACAGCATGTTTTCAACCCCATTGACTTGTGATTCGATTACAGAGCCGACTGTTTCTTCCATGACGGAGGCACTAGCCCCAGGGTATGAGGCAGTAACTTGTACTTGCGGCGGTGTAATGTTTGGGTATTTTTCCAATTCAAGCGATGTAAGTGCTAACATCCCCAGTAAGGTTATAAATATACCGATTACCATGGCGAAGCGTGGACGCTCTATGAAGAAATACAATTTTTCTTTATTTTTATCATTATTTTGTGACATTATTTACTCTTTTTCTTTAGTTATATTGCCATCAGGCTGTATAACACTGACAGATGCACCCGGACGAAGGTTTGTTATACCAGATACAATAACTGTGTCGTTTTCTTTTAATCCGGAAATTACTTCCCAATTTGAGTCAACTTGATTGCCTATTTCAACGTTTTTAACAGCAGCTTTACCTTCATCGTCAATCGTATACACGTAGGTGCCGTCGATACTTTTTTGAACAGCAATTTGAGGAACAACTAAATACTTTTTTGTATTTATAAGTGAAGTAACTACAGTGACAAAATCCCCTGGCACAAGTATATTATTAGGATTGCTAAAAGATGCTCTTATAGCAATTGTTCCTGCAGTTTTATCAACTTGATTATCAATAAATTCAATCTTTCCTGTATCTTGGTATTTGCTGCCATCAGCTAAAAGCAATTCGACTTTTACGTTTGCTAAGTCAGGGGTTGACGTCATTTTTTTGTATTTAATGTAGTCATTACTTTTTAATGTAAAATACGCATAAACAGGGTCAGTACTAACTATAGTGGCTAGTTTTCCGCTTTGCATATTGACGAGATTGCCTTCAGTTATGTAAATTTTACCAATTTTACCGTTAATTGGGGAGATGACTTTGGTATAGCTAAGATTTAATCTTGCGTTTGAAAGAGTAGCTTTCATTCTATCCCAATTTGCTTTGCTTTCATCACGTTTTGCAATGGCAGCATCGTAATACGATTTACTGACATAATCATTTTTAACTAATTCTGCAGCCCGTGATAGTTCTTTTTGCGCATTAATGTACGTTGCTTCCGCTTGTTTTGTTTGAGCGGCAGCTTGTTGTACAGCAATTTGATACTCGTTAGGCTCAATTAAAAAGAGTGCTTGTCCTTTTTTTACGTGTGCCCCTTCGACGAAATATCGTTTTTGCAACCAACCATTAATTCTGGCTACTACATCTACAGAATATTTCGCTTCAATCCTGCCTGCCGATTCAGCGCTATTCACTGATTCAGCAGTTGTAACTTTCGCTGTTTCAACAGCAACCGGCGCCGAACGCATTTTAGTCATTGCCATTTGTGCTAAATATGATTTACTTTTCTGAAAAGCAATGCTCAAAACAATTATCAATATAATAACGATAATTGTTATTTTTGTTTTTGATATTTTCATTTTCCCCTCAAATCTAGTTAGTAAGCATAGTATACATAGTATTGTAGGTAAAACAAAAAAAAATTACAATCATTCAGGCATACGAAAAAAATTTAATTGTAACAAATATTTGCGGCTTCTAATCTGTCAAATGCTTCATTTAATTTTTCATCAGGTTGGACAATAGATAATCTAAAATAGCCATCTGAGTAGTCACCAAAAGCAATACCAGGAGTCAGTACTACGCCGGTTTTATCTAAAACCATTTTGCAAAATTCTTTTGAAGTATGACCTGATGGAACTTTTAACCAAAAATACATAGTAGCTTTTAGTGGTTTAACGTCCCAACCTAGTTTTTTCAAACGTTCAGCGACAAACTTGCTTCTTCTTTCATAATTTTGGGTAATATGTTTAGCGTTAGAAAAATCCATCGAAATAGCCTGAATTGCTGCATCTTGAACTATAGTAGAAGTACCGTAGTCTATATTTGATTTTAAAGCATGAATTGTTTTGATAAATTCTTCTTTACCTACTACAAAGCCAACTCGCCAACCTGCCATGTTGAATGTTTTTGAAAATGAATGAAACTCAACAGCGATGTCTTTTGCACCTTCAATTTCAAATATGCTTAGTGGACGAACACCGCCATAACATATTTCAGCGTAAGCCAAGTCTGAAACTAGTAAAATATTGTGTTTAGTACAAAATTTGACAGCTTTTTCTAAAAATTCACGTGGAGCAATAGCACCTGTTGGATTATTAGGATAGTTTAAGAAGAATAATTTTGCACGGTCAGCAACTTCATCAGGAATTGAGTCCAAATCAGGCAAATAGCCGTTTTTTTCTTCTAACTTAACGTGAAATACATCTCCACTCGCAATCCATGTGCCACGAGATAAAACAGGGTAATAGGGGTCAGGTACAATGTTTACGTCACCGGGGTTAGTATATGCAAGTGCAATGTGTGCTAAGCCTTCTTTTGCACCACTGAGCGTTTGAACCTCAGTATTTGGGTCAATATCAAGGTTATAGCGTCTTTTAAGCCATTTTGAAATACTAATACGGAAATCAATTTTACCCTTAAAACAAGGATAACCATGGCTTTCTGGCTTTTTCAATGATTCAACTGCTGCATCTACAATCGTGTATGGTGTAGCACCGTCAGGGTTGCCTATACCTAAGTCTATAAGATCTGCACCCTTAGCTCTGGCTTCTTCTTTCCACTCATCAAGTTCTGTGAAAATATATTTTGGTAATTTTAAAACTTTATCCGAAGGGATTATTTTAACTTTAGTTTCCATTTTTTCTCCTTTTTATATTATTTTTTACTAAGTTCTTGTTAATTTAATCATCTTTTTAACTGAGTTTTTTGAGTTGTGATTAATTTCGATGATTTTTCGAGCATTTTTTACAATTTTTTGGTATTCAGCTGCATTTTCAAGGTAAAAGAATATTTTTTCTACAATATCATTAAAATTTTCATAGCAAACAAAACTGACATTCAACTCAAACAAATCATCGACTTCCGCTCGATAGTCGCTCAAAAGCAGCGTTTCACAAGCAAGAGTTTGCATAGTACGATAATTAAGAGATGAAATACCTTGAGCATTCATATTTACGACGATTTTAGTTTTATTAATTTCGAGAGCCATATCTTTTTCATTGTCGATAAATCCTTTATAGACCTTCTTAAGAAGTTTCATGTCAGGCTCAGAACAGCGAGAAAGAGCATCATTAAAGTGTTTTTCTATAGCAAACCAAGAAATATTAAGAAATTCGAACTTTTTTATCAATTTAATGAAAAAATCGAGACGAAAATCTGTATCTAAGCGACCTGCAAACATAATATCGTGTTCTTTTTGCAAATTAAGATTTTTATACAAGTCGCAGTTGACGAAGTGGGGCATATAAAACAAGTTTTTTATTTCATGTTTTTTCATTGTATACAGCTCTTTATCCCAGTAGAATGTGTAGTTATCCGGCATAAATAAACACTTATAATAATTTTTCCAGTAGTTTCCTGAATGATTATCTTCGATAACGTCTGAAAAATAGTTAATCGATTTAGTTCTGAGTTTGTTGTCAATTTTGATTTTCAATGCGCTAAAGTCGTAGCCGACAATATAGTCGAAAACATTGTTTTTTAAAATACTTTCAAGTTGATGATTGTTCTCTGATAATTTATCAAAAAAGACGATATTAGTATCAGAAGAATCAAAGCCATCGTAAAGACTTGACATTGTAAGCCTACCGCCGATACTAAGAGGTTTAATAGCTAAAATTTTTAGTTTTTTGTGTAAATTATTCAAACGTTAAAATCCTTAATAAAAAACCGCTTAAATTTTTTAAGCGGTTAAATAAGTGTTCTTTTCCCTATAAAAACTTATTTTGTGGGCGAATCTGCGCCCTCAACCGCATCGTCAGCAGGACTCGCTTCCGCAGCTGCTTTTTCTTCTGCGGCTTTCGCTTTCGTTTCCTCGTCGGCGGCTATTTTAGCTTTAGCTTTTTTAGATAGTTTGACCTCATCATTAACTTTGTAGATGAGCTTGCCTTCATCATCACAGTTGTCAATCAAATATTTGACAGTATCAGATGTTTGAGCACCTTTACTAATCCATTCCAAAGCAGTAGCTTTGTCCAATTTCATTTCTTTAGTTTTAGGATTGTAGTGACCTAATTCAACGATAGGCGCACCTTCTCTTTTGTTTTTAGAGTTAATAACAACTATTCTATAAATTGGATTATTTTTATAACCGAGCCTTTTTAATCTTATTTTTACCATTTGTAAGGTATCTCCATGATTTAACATTGTCTAGTAATAAATGACATAATTACGTCATTCAACAAATACTATGTAACCATAAAGAAAATTTATAATCAAGTATTTTCTGCATATTAGCACTTAACAATTATTTATTAAGAAATATTAACATGAATTAAAATAGGAGATAACAGCTATCTCGCTTGCATTTTAAGCCATGTTTATTCCCTAATTGTATTAATGATTAATGATTTACAGATAGAAGCTGCGTGGTAATAATAGTTTTATAAAACAACTTAGACATCACAGTAGCACGGTTTACGGTTTGAAATATATTTAGCGAAGTGAGTTGATGAGTAAAAGGGAGCGAGTATTGTGATTTTTTGCTGTGGGGCGTATCATCGAGCCGATGCTACGTATGTTTTAAAATCGAGTAATTATTATAAGGATAGAATTTTGGAAATTATATATGAATGTCCGAGCAAAAATGAGCAATGTCATGCATATATTGCAGAATTGACTCAAACTAATATATCTACATTAAAAAGACGTACTATAAGAAAGAAAAATCAAGATGCAATTGAATATGTAAAATATTTACTTATTTCAAATGAATTAGATTGCTACCCGATATCGCCAAGGCAAGGATCAAAAAGCAATATGAACTGGATTTACGGTAAAAATAAAGAAATTAAAGACAAAAAAGGAAATATTTTAGAAATTTGCCAAAGTGCAGTTGATTTTAATGAGCAAAAAAAAGTTATAAAACATATCTATCTTCCTCTTAATAACAACTCTACGCAGTAATAACAGCAAAATTTTGGTTGTTTTGCCGTTAATCAACTACTGCGTAGTTTTTCTTTTAGAGTCAGCCTCATTGAAATAAGACTTTGTGTCAAAATCGTTTCTGTGACTGCATGACAATTCTGTCTTAAGAAGCAGATGATGCATCACTCTTTTTCCCGAGGACAGGCACATCAATTTTTTTGGGTTCAAGTGTACTTGTACGTTTGCTTGGCAATGGCAGCTTTGGTGAGGTATACTCAGGTACGCCTGAAAATACATCGAGCTCATCTTTTGAAGAAGAACCTGTAAGACAGGTAAATCCAGGTGAGCTTTTAGCAGACTCGTTTACCTTATCAAAAGTACCTGCATCTAATACAGCCTCTGTCCAAGTTCTGTTGCCACCAAATATATTCTGTTCAGCTATCCCCTGATCAACCTCTGCACTGACTACAGAATTGTACATAGCTGCAGGAACACTAGGGTTAGCAGCCCAGCCTGCATGATTATCATCATAACACGATATCAATGAGTCATTGCATTTACAATTTTCCCGGTTTTTTAGTTCTTCAGGTGATTTTGCATGACCCTTAATTACCTGTTGTATCATGAATGCAATTACACGTTGTTTATCAGAAGCAGGTACAAATTTAAAGCCAGTTACTTCGGTAGTTATTTCTTCATAGATTTTTTGAGTATTTTTTAAACAGCCATCAGTTTCATGACGATTCTCCAATATACTTTTGATACTAGCATAAACAGTCTTCATATTATCCGTTGTAAGTCCTAAAGTTACAGGTTGAATTTGTTCCTCGCTAAAGTTGACAGCTTTTAACAGTTCCAAATATTCTGACTCGCCTTCTTCTTTTGCTTTTTTTAGAGTTTCGTTCATGAGATTGCTCCACCAAAGAGCAGATTTAGGTTCATTAGTCGCTGTAGCTGAGTCACTAGCCAATTTTTCCATTCGAATCTGTAATCGCATGTGTCGATTTGATGCGCTTTTAGTCATCAAGGGTAATAATTCAGGATGTCTTTTACTACAGTATTCAGATAAATACGAAGCGACAAACATAAATTTTCCATTATCAGGCAAATCTACTAAATTATCTAAAATCGCTTTCATTATTTCTTCGCTAGGATCTTCTTCCAGTAATTTGACGTAGTCACGAGCAAGTTGTAAATCATCAGCTTTAGGTCCTTTTTTACAATGATCTTTAACAGAAGTAGAAGTAGGGTATGATTGAACTAAGTTTACAGCATTGGCTACGTACGGATCAAGCGCTAACTGGCTGCGCCATTGGTTGAGAATTTGTCCACAATTTTTTGTTGAATCACCTATTTTTAAAGTAGCATTTTCAAGTTCTTGCGGCGTGTTAACAACAAATTTGTCAACAAAAGTTTGCCCGTTTTTCAGCCCTAATGCAGCTTGCAGATCAGGATTTTGCGCACAATACTGATTCAAATATTCCAACATATATCCAATATAGGCAGGATTATCACTACCGGGATTAGCATGCAATTCATGAAAAACACCTGCAACAAACTGCTCAGGAGTACTGTCAGGTGTTCTGTTAGCTAATGCCGTTTCGAGATTATAAGCGAGCATATACGCATTAGTCGTAGCAGTATGAAGACGATTTCCGGAACCTCTTTTAATTTGGTCTTTTATTACTTTTTTTACTGATTCAGGTAAATTAGAATCATCGACAGCTCTAAGTGTTTTTTCATCAAGCTCAGCTAATTTATCACCATGTGGTGAGATCCATCTATTATCAGACACAATAGCCGCTGTCGTATACACGGTCAAATTATCGGGTATTGAGTCACACTTGACGTCATAGACATTAGATTTAGGTTGAGCAGATTGAGTACCAGCAGTTCCTGCAGTTGAGCCTGCAGCTGAACCTGTAGAAGCTGTAGAAGTTGTAGCACCTGTAGAAGCTGATGAAGAATCAGAACCTCTAGATACACAGCCGGCATTCTGACCTATGAAATTGGAGTTTTGAGCAAAGTTCACTGGTGGATAAGAGCTCCATAATGATGACGAAGAGTCACCAAAGTCTGAGCTATAACCACCGTAGCCGCCACCGTAATTGCCAGCATATCGTGGTTGGAAGCCAGCACCACCTACATAGTTGCAAACAGGTGAAAATGCACCGTTACCTAAATTTGTGTGTTTTGATCCCCATCCCATGATTTTATCCTCTGTATTCTTTCCTAATTAATTTGAATTTTCTAATATAAACGATTAAAAATCTAATTAACGTCCTAATATTTCCTCGTATTATTATAAAAACAATTTTATAAAAAAAAATGCTTTTTATTAACAAAAGTTTACAATAAAAGACCACTGAATTTTGATAGAAGAAGAACTGTAAAGTCAGATTGGGGATTCAGCACAATAAAAAATTAAGGAAAAAATATGAAAAAAAAAGTTATAAAAAAAAGTCATTCAAAAGATTGGATAGCGATAAAGCGTGATTATTTATCAGGGAAGAAAAAGATAAGTGAAATTGCCAGAGAATATAATGTAGCAGTGACAACAATAAAACGACATGCAGAAAAAGAGAACTGGTCAGTTAATGAACTAGATTATAATGTAGAACACTTAAAGATGTACGAAGATTGTGCGAGGATACTGAGGGCGTTGACGAAATCATATTTAGAGAATGATATCGAGCCTGATTTGGGTGCATTACAAAAAATAGTGGCAGCATTAGAAAAAATACAAAAGGGTCAAAGAGTTTCATTGGGTATGGATAAAGATGCTGGTGAGGTTAATTTACCGAAAATAAATATAGTAAAAAATTTAGACAAAAACAAAATTTAAGTTGTCAAAAAAGAAAGGAAATTATATGACTTGTGAATTTATTTATGAAAAGGCAGGAGTAGAAAAGAAATTAGATACAAATATGCAAAGCAATTTAGTAGAGAAAATCTCAAGAGATTATGATAATTGGCAAGAAGCACGTTTAGAACAGTTGCAAAAATCAGAAGAATTAATCAATGAAATATTTTTTAAAAATGATTTTTCAAACACAACGTCAAAAAAAAATTGGAAGGCGAAAGCCAAAGTTTGCAAAGTTTATATGCTTTACCAAACACTAAAAGCGTATATTTGGAGAAACGTATATTCAAAACCAGGTTCAATGTTTGACGTTTCAGGAGAGAATAATCAGTCAGACAGTAATTCAAACAGGCAGAAAGCAGCGTTAGTAGACGTATTTGAGAAGATGAAATTAGTCAAAAGATTAGATAAAATAATAGATAATAGTTTATTGTATGGTGATTTACTAGCGTTTGTCGGATGGAAAAAAAATACAAAGCAGGTGAGACGCCCACTAAATTTTTTTGAAAAACTAGTAAAATTGAATTTTAATGAAAATACAGAAGGTTTTGTGACAGAAGATGTAAATACTTACGACAATCCGTATGTATATGAGGTAAATCCTGTAAATTTTGTATTTGACACGACGCAGATAGACAATTGGGATAATTGTCCGAAGATTTTAAAAAGCTTCAAGTCGCCAGAAGAAATAATGAACAACTCATTGTACAGAATAAGTCGTGAGTGTAAGGAAATGCTGGTTGATTTTATATCGAGTACAGGAAAAAGTAATACCAGCAGTAGTTTTTCAAACCAGAATGCGTATGAATTAAGAGAAAATTTAACGAATGGTGATGGCATAGAAATACTAGAACACTGGGGAAATATAAGGTTAGGCAATGGTGAATTGCTGACAAACATGCATGTAGTCGTGCTAGCAAGAAAATATATTATAAGATTTGAAAAGAATAAATTTGTCGAAAATCCATTTGTTTATGGATACTATTTAATAGACCCTGATACAAAGCGATCAATAAGTCCTTTGCAAAGTATATATGATTTGGCAATGATGCAAGAAAGCTTGTACAATAGAACGTTGGATATGCAATCATTAAATGAAAATCCACCGATATACGCACCAAAGGGATTTTTTACAGACGCAGAGATAGAGTTATACCCCGGCAAAGTAATAGTGTATGACCCAAATTTGTACCAAAATGTACCATTGACGCCTATGAATTTTAAGTCAGATATTTATTTAAAAGATATAGTTGAATTAGATAAAATAATAGCAGATGTAAGCGGCATATATCCGAATATGTCAGGGCAACTTGATAAAAACAATGTTACAGCAACGGAAGTAGCTGTCAAAACCCAAGGTCAGAATATACGTTTAGCAATGTTAATTGACATAATTAATCAGGATTTGATATTACCAATAGTTGAAAAGACAGCAGCATTGTTGGCTAATTTTAAGTTTATGCCAGAAATACTTTACGTAAATAAAGATGGAAAAAATGAAACATTGATAGTTGATAATGATGTTCGTCAAGGTAGTTATCAGTATAGTTATTCTGATAGAAATTCATTAATGGAAAAGATGAATAATGCTGAAAATACGGCACTAGCATTTGAAAAATTCGCCAGTGTACTGCCTATGAATTGGCAAGAAGTGTTCAAATGGTATTGGGAGCAGAAGGGCGTAGAAAATCCGGAAAGATTTTTAGCTCAGGGAAATATGAACGTAGCACCATCGATAATAGAAGCGATAAAAAGCAGTCAAGCAAATCAAAATAATATCGAAAATGAAGTTAAGAAAGATATAAATAAAAATCAAGCTTGAGCTACGTAGTTGTTTACATTACGATTTTGTCCGTAAGTTCGTTGTGCGGCTAACTGTCTATTATTAGAGTAGATGCCTTGCCCTTTTGAGTCTCTGTACGATTCTGCGACAACTTCTGATTTGGTTTCATCACCATGATTTCCGTAGAACATGCCACTTGTATGAGTCATTTCATGAAGCAAAACAGCGGTTTGCCCCATAGATGATTTACCAGCTTGAGGAGAAATTGTAATTGTTGCTTGTTTCGATTTACCCATATTCATCGAAGCTAGCCCCAAAGTTCCGCCACCTAGTCCACCTTTTCTTATATTCAGTGTATCTTTTTGAGCGACAATTGAATTCATCAATTGATTACGAAGGCTTTCGCTCATTTCAGTAGTGCCATCATTTTTGCCTGTTGGCTTATAGTCAGCTAAGAATTGACAAGCTTCGTTGAAAGATTTTTTAAGGCTTGAGTCATTTATTCGACTTGCAATTTTTTCTGCTGCTGCTGCAAATTCTTTGTTATCTGTTTTTAAAGGGACAAAGGGTATATCTTTGCCATCGTCAAGGTTTTGAGCACTATTTGTAGAAGTATCACCACTGCAATTTCCACTAGCACAACCTCCTGCGGCGTTTCCGCCACTACCTGAACCAGCGCCTCCAGTTGCACCTGAACCTCCGGCTAGCGAATCAGAGTCGTTATAATTATCAGCGTTTGAGCCATTACTTGAGTCAGCAGTGCCAGAATTATTAAAAGGGTTAGTGTTATCAGTGGCTGAATTATTGTTTAGTTTTTGTGAGCCAAATTCTTTATTAGCCATACTCCTTAAGTCATTTATGCTGTATTGCTTTGCGTCATCAGGTTTTAAGCCTAACATATTGCCTAATTCATCACGATTTTTTCTATTAATGACATCTGACATTGTTTCTTTAGCGTCAAGCAAGCTTTTCATGTCGTCGTTGGTCAGAGACTTGAGTGCGTTTTCGTCAAAGCCTTTGTTTTTAAGTTGATCTTTAAGTTGTTCACTTAGTGTCTCATCATCTGCGTTTAGTTTTTCTTTTAGTTCATCAATTGACAAGTTTTTGAGTTCATCTTCTGATATATCAGATAATTTTTTAGACGTTGAGTCAGCAGAAGTACTATTATTTTGTGGATTAGTAGAACCATTCAATAAGCTCCCGATATCTTGCGAATTACTACGTGAAGCATCAGTCAATTCACTCATCGTACGATTTAGTGAAGAAAGACCACCAATGTTTGGCATATTCGCTGTTTTAGTAGCTAATGACATAACTCAACTCCGTAACTATTTAATAAAATTAAAAATAATATACTCCATATTTAAAAAAACATTTATTGTAAAAAAAATGCCTTAACTATAGGATATATTAAGAAATATTAAGAGTTGATTTATATTTTAATCAAAAAACAGGCTCAAATAAAAGAGGTAGTTTTGAAAATATTAAATGTTACCTACTACATTTTTAAATAGAGTACCGAATTCTTTTTCAAGTTGATCAAGGCGATTAGTCATGTAGTAATACTGAGTCATTAATACTTCAGTTTCAGCGGGAGAAGCGTCTTTCCTTAAAGCGATATTATGTTGAATTTGCAGCTTTAAATCTTTAACTACAGATGTTAAGTTTTTAGCAATATCCTCGTTAGATTTAGCCAAATTCAAAGCAGCAACAGTACCTTCGCCGCCTCGTTTATTGAACTTATCAGCAACGCTAGCTAGGTCACGACCGAGAAACGTAGTTTTACCATTTCTTTCATGAACAATACCTAACCTTGTAAACAGACCTTTAACAAAATTTCCTATAACATTGCCTTCATTGTCAATTTCTCGACCGATTACGTAGTTAATATCCAATGTATCACGGCTTATACGACCATTACTAATGTGAGCTACATCATCAGGATTAAGTTCTAAATTCATAAAATGCAAATCACTAGGAGGTGTCTCAGGTAATTTGAAACCGTGTTCAGGATAAATTTCATAAACACGTTCACGGTTAAGAGCTCTATTGAAGTGATAACTATCGCCACACAGACCTAAATCCGGAACATGATATTTTGGGTTACATTTACCTGTACTATTTCTGAATGCAAGCAGTGGTGGTGATGTTAAAAATCGTCTAATATTTAAGTTCATATTAAGCTCCTTATTATAATTATTGTCAATGATAAATATAGATTTACGGTTATAAGAACCTTGTAAATATAAATCTGCACAATTTTATAAGTTAAAATTTACATTACTTAATACAAAAATTAAAAAATAAAAGGAGAAACAGATTGAGCAAAGAAAAGTTTTATGTAGCGTTAAATTTTTTGTTTCCGAGCGAAGGTGGTTACAGTAATCATAAGGCAGACAGTGGTGGTGCGACGAATATGGGAATAACTCAAAGCACATATAATGCTTATCAAAAGAAAAAAAATTTGAAGTCAAAAGACGTAAAGTTTATCACTAAAAGCGAGGCTGAGCAGATATATTATGAAAATTACTGGCTTAGCAGCGGTGCTGACAAAATAAGTGATACAAAGATGGCTGTAGTACTTTTTGATACAGCTGTATTGCATGGTGTGAGTAAAGCAAAAGAGTATTACCAGATAGCAAATGGAGATTTAGGAAAGTATATAGAGTTGAGAAATAATAGTTATGACATAATCGTAGCGAGAAACAAGAGTCAACTAGTGTTTTACAAAGGTTGGAAAAATCGAGTAAATAATTTAAGAAAATATATAGCAAAAATAAAATAAAAGGAGAAAATATGGAAACTAATTTAGAGACAACAACCTCAGGAGTTGAGATTTCAGAGAACACTAACCTGCAAGAAGTGCCTGAAACAAAAAGTTTTATTCAAGACAATCATAAAAAAGAGGCTGTCGGAAGCGATAAAGAAGAAAAAATTAATAATTTAGAAACAATTTTAGCAGATGTACCAAATAAGTTTAAAAACGAAGATGGGACAGTTAAAGTCGCAGAATTAGTAAAGTCGTATAAAGCATTAGAGCCTTTAATAAATGAAAAAGCACAATGGCGGAAGCAAAAAGAAGTAATGGAAAACCAAAAGTCTGAAAAAGAATCAAAACAAATTTTTCGTAAGGAAATAGCTAATGAAGAAATCAAATGCTACACAAAGCATATAGGAAATGCGAAAAATGTAGAAGAAACGAAAGCTTTGCTGTCTGAGTATGCGAAAAGCCCAAGTGAGGAGATTTTATCAAGAATTGAAGATAACTTTAGTGGAGCGATAAACAAGCAGGTAGCTTTAGATATGACAGTTATACATCAAAAAATGCAAACGCAAGAAAGGCAGGAATTATACAAAAAAGAAGTTTCAGAATTAGGTAATTATGTGGGAGAAGCGATGAGCAAATATCCGGCACATTTTACAAATCCGGCTTTTGTACAACTATTTCAAGTAGCATTTAATCATTTTGGAAAAGAATTGAATTTACCGTTATTTGTAGGAGCGTTAGATAAATACGTAGAGAATACAATGGCACAAGTTAAATTTAACAAATT
>CAZTVM010000012.1:3227-3514 GCA_964617065.1 uncultured Muribaculaceae bacterium | reverse complement strand
AGAAGAACTTGCAGCAATAGTGCCTAATAATGATACCCCGAGTAATGGAGAGCTTCCTGCGGTAAACTTACTTGATATAAAAGATGAAAAACTGTTAAAAAAATACATAAGTAATTATTACAGTAAAAAATAAGGAGAAAAAATGACATTAGATAAATTAATATGTTCGCAATACGCACACTCATTTGAAAATAATTTTTCCAATGAACTCGTAATAGGGAAGTTGGCGGCGACAAAATATTCAGAGAATTTGAAATACGGAGACGAAGAAAATGTTACGATGCCAG
>CAZTVM010000012.1:0-3175 GCA_964617065.1 uncultured Muribaculaceae bacterium | reverse complement strand
CGGAGATCTTAATACAGTAGAAAAAGTTAAGTCCTCAATCGTCAAAGTAAAGGTAAATCAAGGTAAACAAGTAAATTTTGAAATTGAAAAAGATAAGGAAATACAAATAGTAAAAGCAGGGACACCAGACGCACAAAGTTCCTTGATTGATGAATATATTTCAGATGCAAGATATCAGTTTAGGGACGCAGTAGACGCTTCATTAAGTTCATTGTATCCATTTGCGGGATATGTAATTGAAGGCGAAAACGGCGCAGATATAACATTGAGTGCAAGCAACGCATTTGATATACTAGCTCAGATGAAAGCGAAATTTGCACGTGGAAACAATGGAACTGCTTGGGTAAACGGTAAAATGATAGCTATATTTCCACCTGAAGCAATTGCGGTCATGCTTGGTATGACTTACACACAATATACTGAGTCACAAGTAAAAGAAAAAGTTACCGGATATGTAACAGAAAAAGCCGGTTGGAAGATTTTTGAATCTAACAATATAGCTACTCCTGATACTAACAGTTATAGACCACTATTCGGTATTGAGGGTGAGACGCTGGCATGTGTAATCCAAAAGGATATGGAATTGTTGCCGTACATGAGAGACGAGTCATTAAATCGTGCTTACAAAGGTGTAGCAGTTTATGGTGTAGGAGCACCAAGGGCTGATAAATTAGGTGTAGCTAAATTGGCAATTTCATTGTCAATTGGCGCATAGTGAAAGATAAAGGAGAAATAAAATGACAAGAGATTCAATTAATATACAGTATCCTACATCAGATAGTACAGATAGTATCCAAGTGCTACAAAGCCCAACAGCGTCAACTGTGACACAAGCTAACGGAATAAAGGTTGCGAATGCTTTTAAATGCAAGGATAACACGTTAACAATTGTTGTAAATAATACTTACGCAACAGCAGATTCAACGATAACTTTTAAAAGTGGGGTTTATCAAAACGCACTGTTAGGCGATTTATCAAAAGCAATCACGAAAAGTGCAACCGCCATAATTAAAATAGAAAATCCAAGCAGGTTTGAGCAAGCTGATGGAAGTTTGTACATAGATTTTTCAAGCGGTTTTACTGGAACAATTTATGCGTTTGGAAAAAAAGCGGGCTTAGGTTAGTCATCGTAGAGAAAGGGTAAAATTATTTACCCTTTTTCTTTTGAAATAAATTTGAGATAACCTCCACGATACTTTTTTCGTCAGGTTTAAGTTCTTCGATAACGGAGCAAGCGTATTCTGTAGGCTCATTGTGTTTTTTAGCACGTTGAATAAGTGCGATTTCGGCTACATCATGAAAAGGGTCGTCGAGATTTTTAGGTATTTCTTTAGAAAGTTTAACCGCTCTGGAATTATTATCGTTGCGAATAGCCGCACAGAATTGGAGTAATATATCTTTGTAGTTTTTAACCACTTTAAAATGGTCATCAGTAATGATTATTGTGTGAAAATACCCCTCATCACTTGTTGAAGAACCAATGGCAGTAATTTTTGTTATAGTTTTTGGAATTTGTCGAGGTTCGATTTTAATAGCAGGTTGAGTCACAGGCGTAATCGTTTTCGCTCTAAATAGATTTAAAAATTTATTAAATCCAATGTTTAAAATTTTCATTTTACCTCTCATTGCGTTTTATTTGCTATGTGTTTAAAAACGAAACATAAAAAATTTTTCAATTTTTTAGAAAAATTTAATAAAACTTTACTAAAAGGCGTTATAAAAGATTTTAGGAGAATATTTTGACAAAAAAACCCCAATCTACACTCAAATATATATTGCTAGAAGCGCAGAGAAATTTTTTAGAGATACCGCATGACTATACACTGGACGTAGCTGTTTATCAAGGTGGCTATGGTAGTGGAAAGACTTTTGCAGGGTCATTACTAGGTATATTATTGTCTTTGGTCTACCCTAAAATACGTGGACTCGTCGGGGCTCAAACATTTCCATTGGTAAGAGATACGACATTGGCAACATATTTTGAGCATTTGGAAAATATGGGTTTTTGTGAAGACACTCATTTTGCATATCACAAGGTTGATAGTATTTTATCGTTTAAAAATGGGTCACAAATATTGTTTAGGCATTTAGAGGAGCCCACAAAATTGAAGTCCTTAAATCTGGGATTTGTACAAATAGAAGAAATGTCAGATATTCCTGAGTCAACGTTCAAAATGTTATTAGGTCGTTTGCGACAAAAACAATATCATTGTTGGCAGAATTTCAAATACAGACTTTTTGGTCACACAAATCCTGAACAAACAAAGGGTTGGATTTATAAAAATTTTGTAGAAGACCCAAAGCCTAATTATCGTTTGATAATAGCACCTACCACGCAAAATGTATATTTACCTAAACATTTTGTGCAAGAATTAAAAAAAGCTTACGATGATGAGTATTACAAAATCAATGTATTAGGTGAATTCGGGAACTACACGAGTGGACTCGTAGTCAAAGATTTCAATAAAGAAAATATAAAAAAATTATACTACAATGATGATATTGAATTGCACATATCATGTGATTTTAATGTTGACCCAATGTGTTGGGTATTAGCGCACAAAGATGAAAATTGTGTATATTATTTCGACGAAATTGTAATCGAAAATACAACCACAGCAAAAGCCTGTGAAGAATTTATTACTCGATATCCTAATCATAAAGTGGATATCGTAATAAATGGTGATGCCTCTGGTGATTATCGCAGTTGTACCAGTGAAATGAGTAATTATATGATAATTAAAAACACGCTTATTTCTCACGGATACAAAGTTCGCTTTGAAATCAGACCATTTAATCCATCAATAAAAAGTCGAATTATAGCATTTAATTCTAAAATCAAAAATAGTAAAGGTGAAATAGGAATTTATATTGATAAAAAATGCAAATGGTTATTATACAATATAAACAATTTACGTTATAAAGAGGGGACAAGTTTGGTTGATTTACCTACTCACTCTCAAATAAAGAATAACCGAAGTGCAAAATTTTTAATGCATCCATTTGATGCTGCCTCGTATCTCGTAGAGTACTACTGGGCTGTGGGGTAATTTTAAATTTAAAATGACAAGGTTGAGAACGGCAGTTTAGGTGGGTAATGGAATAAAAAATTAAGGAAACAATATGCAGAAAGAATATCATATATTAAGTTTGAGCGGTGGCAAAGATTCGACTG
>CAZTVM010000011.1:0-28760 GCA_964617065.1 uncultured Muribaculaceae bacterium | reverse complement strand
TTCGTGCTTAAAAATCTACTTCCCCGACCCACCAAACTACGGCTCTGCTTGGCCTATAAATTTATATTTTATGCCATTTAATACTTAAATGCTGACAACACAAAATATGCAAATTCTAAATAAACAATAACTATTATTAATAGAGAAGAAAACTATAATGACGGAATTTGATTAATTTCAAAATTTATGAAATAGAACACAATGTTTAATTTAAAAAGGATTTATAATATAATAATTTGGTTATAAATTGTAGGTGATTAGATGTTTTTAGTAGAGACTAAATATCATAATGTGAACGAGCCGATAATGTTGGAGTCTGGTGAAGAACTGTCTGATATTACAGTAGCTTATGAGACGTATGGCAAATTAAATGAGCAAAAAAATAATGCTATTTTAGTTTTTCATGCATTAACCGGCGACGCACACGCCGCAGGTTTTCATAGTGAAACCGACAAAAAACCCGGTTGGTGGGATATGATGATAGGTTCAAAGAAAGCATTTGATACAGACAAATATTTTGTTGTTTGTTCAAACATTCTAGGTGGTTGCAGCGGAACGACAGGTCCAAATTCAATTAATCCCAAAACAGGCAAACCTTATGGACTTTCATTTCCTGTAATAACTATTGAAGATACAGTAAAGGTTCAAAAAAAGTTAATTGATTTTTTGGGAATAAAAGAGTTTTCAGTAGCCGGTGGTTCAATGGGAGGAATGCAAGCGCTTGAATGGGCAATTGAATATCCTGAAATGGTAACATCCGCAATTATTATTGCATCTACTAGTCGTTTATCCGCACAAGGTATTGCGTTCAATGCAGTTGGGCGAAATGCAATTTTATCAGATCCACATTTTAACAACGGTGATTACTATGACAAAATTCATCCGGAAAAAGGACTGGCGATAGCCAGAATGGTTGGTCATATCACGTATCTTTGTGAAGAATCTATGCACAACAAATTCGGACGCCGTTTTCAAGATGGCAATAAACCAAATTTCGATTTCAATATTGATTTTGCTGTTGAAAGTTATTTACAACATCAGGGACAAATATTCGTAGACCGTTTTGACGCAAATAGTTATTTGTACATCACAAAAGCTGTCGATTACTACGATTTAAGCGCAAAACATGGGTCGTTAGAAAATGCTTTTGCTAAGACAAACGCAAGATTTTTAATAATGTGTTTTTCATCAGACTGGTTATTTCCAACTATTCAATCGAAAGAAATGGTGAAAGCACTTTTGAAAAACGGAAAAGATGTTTCGTTTTGTGAAATTCAATCTCCATGTGGACATGACGCTTTTTTACTTGAGTCAGAAACTCAAACAAAAATCATCAGAAGTTTTTTACAAAATCAAAGAGGTGAATTATGACGACGAATGGTGTGCATTTAAACTATTCCATAATAGCTGAACTTATCAAAGAAAATACCAAAGTTCTTGATTTAGGGTGTGGCAACGGTACACTTTTAAAAATACTGACAGATAAAAAAAAGTGTAATGCTAAAGGCATAGAAATTAATCAAACAAAAGTTATTGAATGTTTGGAAAAAGGTCTTTCCGTAATTCAAGGCGACATAGATGAAGGTTTGAGAGATTTTTCAAAAGATGAATACGATTATGTTATTTTAAACCAAACTTTACAATCTACGGAAAAGCCTGACTATGTAATAGAAGAAATGCTACGAGTAGGAAAGAAGGTAGTCGTTAGTTTTCCTAATTTTGCATATTGGCGAGTTCGTTTTTACCTGTTTTTCTTTGGTAAAATGCCAAAATCAAAAAGATTACCATTTGAATGGTACAATACACCTAATATTCACTTATTGACGGTTAACGATTTTTTTGAATTTTGCAATAAAAGAAACATAAAGATTTTAGAGTCGATTTATATGACAAAATCACATATACGAAAAGGCTTTTTAATGAAAACAATTAAAAACTTTTTCAGCGAAGAAGTTATTTTCGTAATCACTCGCTAGGGTACATTGGAACATAAAACCAGAATTTTGTTCCTTTGCCTTTTGTCGATTTAAAATTAATTTCACCGTTGTGGGCTTCGACTATTTTTTTGCATAAATACAACCCAATTCCGTGACCACTTTGTTTTTTAAGTATATCGTCAGCATCTTGAGAAAACATTTCAAAAATTTTATTTTTAGCGTTATCAGAAATACCAATACCATTGTCACTAATTTCAAAATAAAATTTATTTTCGTCCACATAAGTAATTATATTAATCATTCCATTTGTATTTGTAAATTTAATTGCATTATTAAGCAAATTATAAATGACTTGCCCGTAACGACGTTTATCAATTTTTACTGATATATCTAGAATTGCAACATTAACAGAAATATTTTTAGCTATAGACATGCTTTCTAAAATGTAAACTGCATTATTGATAATATCTTTTACACTACATTCTTCATATATTAAATCAATATCATTTAACTCAATTTTAGAAATATCCAAAACATCTTCAATCAGTTTGAGCAAATGTTGTGAATTCATCACAATATTATCCAAAAAATGTTTACTTTTTTTGAAAGAAATAGAATTACAGCTTTGCAATAATTCAGTGAAACCAATAATAGCGTTAAGCGGCGTTTTAAGTTCATGCGATACATTTGCTATAAATTCCATTTTGTGCTTATTACTTTTTTTTAATTCTGAACACAAGTTAATGTTTTCTAATGCAAATTGATAATTGTCTGTAATAATATCAATGACATTTTGTTCAAAACAGCTTATAGGAGCTAATTCTTTATAAACGTATAAACAACCTAAAAAAAGAGTTTCCGTCATTAATGGAATTATGTAAAAATTGTTAGTAGTTTCACTCTCAAAATACTGTCTTAATATATTCAACCGGTTATCATATTTCGTTTTAAAAACTTTGTTTATATATAATTCGTGCTTTTTCATTTTTTTACGAAAATCTTTTATATTCTCCTCTCGTGGATTAGCAAGGAGTATTTCGGTTTTAAAAATCTTTTTTAAACTCAAATCAAATAGATGAACGCAAACAAAATCTGAACCAACTAATTTTTGTATTTCTTCGATGACAAAGCGTGTTAAACTATTCACTTCACATGATGAATTGATGTTTTTTACTACCCAGTTAATTAATATCCATTGTTCTTCTTGAGCGAAAAATTTATTCACATAATTAGCAAGCGATTTTTCTTTCAAGAAAAGTTTTTTTTCCAAAACTTTAATATAAAATTTATCATCAAAATGTCTGTTTTTAGATAAATATCTTTCTCGCTTCATCATATCTAACATATTATGTATAGATTACCACTTATAAATCTAAAAAAAATTAGAAAGGTAACTAATTTACATTTTGTACTTTTTTTGAAATAATATTATAATTTGCAATAATACTAAAATATTACAAATTTATATTTTGTTTGGAGAATAATGAAAAAAGGAAAACTATACGTCATATCAGGTCCATCCGGTGTAGGTAAAAATACTCTACTCAATGCTGTTTTGTTAAACAGAGATGACATAAAATACTCTATTTCTTATACTACTAGGTCACCGAGAAAAGGAGAAATTGAAGGCAAAAATTATTTTTTTACAACGAAAAACGATTTTCTCAAAGCAGTAGAAAATGATGAATTTCTTGAGTGGGCTGAGTTTAGTGGCAATTTTTACGGCACAAAACAAGCTTATGTCGAAAAAGAATTGTCTATCGGTCATAACATTGTACTCGAAATTGATACACAGGGTGCATTGCAGGTAAAGAAAAAAATTACTGATTCAGTTTTAATTTTTATAATGCCGCCAAGTGTAGACGATTTAGAAAAACGTCTTCGTGGACGCAACACGGAAACAGAAGACGCAATCAAATCTCGTTTAGCATTTGCGAATAAAGAGCTAGAGCGCTCAAAATTATTCAATTATAAAATTGTAAATAATAATTTTGAATCCGCTGTACTTGAGTTGCAGAATATCCTTTCTCTATAATCTCAGCGATGACGTAATAATTTTTTTATTGTATAATGGCACAAAAAAGGATTTTTTATGCTTAAATTATACAATTCTTATAGTGGACAAATTGAAGAATTCAAACCAATAGAAGACAACAAAGTCAAGATGTATGTTTGTGGTCCGACGGTGTACGATCTAGCTCATTTAGGACATGCTCGCTGCTACATAACTTGGGATGTTTTGTATAGATATTTAAAATACATAGGTTATAATGTTACATATTGCAGAAATGTAACAGATGTCGACGACAAAATTTTGAACAAAGCGGAAAGAGAGAATAAAACTCCTGACGAAATAGCTGAACACTTTTATAATTCTTACAAAAAATCAATGAATGATTTAAATGTTTCTAATCCTGACATTGAACCGTTTGCGACAAAAAACTTAGGCGAAATGATTGCAATAAATAAAAAATTAATCGAAAATGGTTACGCTTACGAAAATGACGGCGACGTATATTTTAGAGTTAAAAAATTCACAAATTACGGCAATTTAAGTAAACAGCCTATTGATGATTTAGAAAGTGGCGTTAGAGTTGATACTTCTGAGAAAAAAGAAGACTCACTTGATTTTGCACTTTGGAAAAAAGATGAAAAACACGGTTATCCCAGCCCCTGGGGCAAAGGTCGTCCCGGCTGGCATATCGAGTGTTCAGCGATGGCTCGCAAGCATTTAGGCAAAACTATTGATATACATGCAGGTGGTGCAGATTTGATTTTTCCCCACCATGAAAACGAAATTGCTCAATCAGAGTGTGCAAATGGTTGCAAATTTTCTAATTTCTGGTTACATAACGGTTTTGTAACAATAAATCACGAAAAAATGTCAAAATCACTTGGTAATTTCTTGACGATTGATGGTTTAGTACAAAAATATGACTCAAACACCATTAGATTTTTTATTTTAACTAACCATTATAGAATGCCTATTGAGTTTTGTGACGACTCTTTAATTGCAGCGCAAAACGGTATTAAACGTTTAAAAAATGCAGTAAATGATGTTTTACGATTTGTCGGAAAAGAAAATATTGAATTAAATTTAAAAATTTCAGAAATTGATGAATTTCAAGCAGCTATGAATGACGATTTGAACACATCAGTAGCGCTTTCTATACTTTTTGAATTGGCGAATAAAGCAAATAAAGCCAAAGATAGCAGCGATAAAGAAAATGCAGCTATTTACATTTCAACATTGATTGAATTATCAAATGTTTTAGGCTTTAAGCTTGATAAAATTGAAATGACTGATAATGATTTACAATTATTGTTAAACAAAATTTACGAAGCTGCAGATTATATAGATGAAAAAATTAAAGTACTTCCGGCTAACGAAGCAATGAAGGAAATAATAAAAATTCGTAACAAAGCGAGAACCGAAAAAAATTGGGATTTAGCCGATAAAATCAGAAAAAATCTTACAGCGGTTGGTCTTCAGCTGAAAGATACCACCGAAGGCACAGCGTGGATTATTGGCAACTAAAACTTAACATTCGCTATTTTTAATTATTTTTGCTAAAATAACATAATACATAGGGAGTTCAGTAGGAAATTGAATGAAAAGTAGAATTGCTTTATTGCTTATTATCTCGTGTCTGTTAGTGTTTTTGATTGTTTTTCAAAATTACATGTCGACTTTTTGGGCTATAATTTTTCTTTGTTCGTTCATGCTTGGTTATGCAATTTATATGCAAATTGCAGCAAAACACCAAAAAAGGAAATTACGCAAAAATCCCATCGTCATCAACGAAAACTATAAGCCTTTTGTTTCAGTTCTAATTCCTGCTCACAATGAAGCTTCAGTGATTGAAAAAACTGTTGAAAATATTTTAAAATTAGATTACGAAAACTATGAAATAGTAATAATTGATGACAGAAGTGAAGATAATACTGCTGAAGTTATTAAATTACTTGAAAAAAAATATGAAAATGTTTTTGCTTTAATTAGAGATAAAAATGCGTTTCCGGGGAAATCAGCCGTTTTAAATGATGCTATTTTAAAAGCAAAAGGTGAAGTTTTTTTAGTTTTTGACGCTGATGCTCGAATACAGTCTGATTTTTTGAAAGCTTTACTTCCTTTTTTAGAACCGAAAGATGCCGGCGCAGTCCAAGCCCGTAAGTGCATCGGTAATCGCCATTACAATTTTTTAACTCGCTGCCAAGATAATGAATTTGCGCTTGACACGCACTTTCAATACGGACGAGATGCCGTCAAAGGCGCTGTTGAACTTCGTGGCGACGGCGAGCTGATAAAACGTGAAGCAATTAACGACATCGGCGGCTGGAATAACTACACAATTACCGACGATTTGGATATGTCAACTCGTCTTCACATAAAAGGTTGGGACGTTAGATTTTGTGCAAGTGCTTGCGTTTTTGAAGAAGGTGTTATTACATATCCTGCCCTGCTACGCCAACGTAGACGTTGGATTGAAGGTAGCATTCGTAGATACTTAGAACATTTTAAAGATATTCTGTTTTCAAATGATATGTCTATTCGTGTCTCGTTCGATATGCTTGCATATATTTCTGAGTTTATCTTGCCATTTTGGCTTATGTCAGAACTCGTTATTCAGGCTTTTAAATGGGTTCGTGATAGTGATAATAATCTATTGTCATCAATTATAGTCGCCTCTTGTATCGGAATATTTTTCTTTATAGCTTTGCTGTATAGTTTAAAAAAATACAATAAACTAAAATTTTTTAGAGCAATAAAACAATCAATTGAAACACTGCTTTACTTTGTGGTTCTGTGGTTTCCTTTAGTCGTATTTATTATCATAAAAATTATTTTCTTCAAAAAAAGTTTAGTTTGGGGAAAAACAGAACACGGTATTGCCATCGATAATAAACAGCCCAAAAAAGAAAAAGTTACTGTTTAATTTTAATTTTTTTTTATGTATGATTTAAATGCGAGTAGTAAATTTTAAGGTGAAATATGGGACAAACAATAGCAGAAAAAATTTTATCAGCACATTCAGTAAAAAACGTATACGCAGGCGAATTGACTATAGCCAAAGTTGATGTTGCAGCAGTGCAAGATGGAACAGGTCCTTTGACAGTACAGGAGTACAAGAAATTAGGAAAAGAAAAACCTGCTAATCCTGAACGTACCATATTATTCATCGACCATGCTTCTCCGAGTCCGAGAAAAGAACTTTCTAACACCCACAAAATCTTGAGAGAATTTGCTGAAGAAACAGGCGCAACTCTTTCAGATGTCGGCGCAGGCGTATGCCACCAAAGGTTGGTTGAAACGTACGTTAATCCAGGAGAAATTTTAGTGGGCGCTGATTCTCATACTTGTACATCAGGCGCTTTGGGTGCTTTCGCCACAGGCATGGGCTCTACAGATATTGCTGTTGCCTTCGCATACGGAAAAACTTGGATGAAAGTTCCTTTTACTTTCAAAATCTGTGTAAACGGCGAATTCAAAAAAAATGTTTACGCAAAAGATTTAATTCTTCATTTAATCGGTTTAATCGGCGCAGACGGTGCGACATATAAAGCTTTAGAATTTTGTGGCTCAACCATTGAAAATATGTCAATGTCAGACAGATTTACTCTCGCAAATATGGCTGTTGAAGCCGGTGCAAAAGCAGGTTTGTTCGTAACAGATGAAAAAACTCGAGAATATTTAAAACAACGTGGTCGTGAGGATAAATTTGTGAAAATTGAACCCGACGAAGACGCAAAATACGAAAGAATTATTGAAATTGACGCATCAAAAATCGAACCAACAGTCTCTTGTCCTCATACAGTTGACAATACAAAACTTGCAAAAGAATTAAACAACATAAAAGTTAATCAAGTTTACATAGGAACTTGCACAAACGGTCGCATTGAAGACTTACGTGTCGCTGCTACGATTTTACGAGGCAAAAAAGTAGCATCAAATGTTCGTCTTTTGGTTTGTCCAGCCTCCAAAGATGTTTTTACGCAAGCTTTAGCAGAAGGACTTATTACAGATTTCGTTGAATGTGGTGCTGCCATCATGTCCCCTGGCTGTGGACCTTGTGTTGGCGTTCATGCAGGTATTTTAGGTGACGGCGAAGTTTGCTTAGCAACACAAAATAGAAATTTTCAAGGCAGAATGGGAAACACACAAGGCTTCATTTACCTCGCTTCCCCTTACGTGGCGGCTTGCAGTGCATTGACAGGATTTATCACGGATAAAACAAACTAATTTTGTTTATAATAAATATTCCAAAATTTCATCTTCTGAAATCCAAATATTTTCATCTGCTAAGCGCTGATAGTAGTCACACGAGGCACATGGAATACAGGGTTTGGCTGACTCTTTGTTCATAAGCATTTTTTTTGCATATGAAAATTTCGGTGATTTCAGCGCTGTTTCTAATCCGATGTCAAATACATTGACACCGTAATCTTTGTCAGCCAATCTACAACAACCGATTAATCTCCCATCCCAGTTGATTTGTGGCTGTGTCCACATTTTTACACAAAAACTTTTTAAAAAACACGATTTTTTATGTTCATATTCAGTGTCCGAAAGCTGCGTAAATCCTATTGCTTCTCGTACCAGAGTTTCATTTTTTATAGGTGAATAATTTTTGTCCCAACTAAATTTGAAATTAATTTCAGCATTAAGTTCGCATGCAATCTCTTTTGCTTTTTTAATTTCATGCTCATTGTGACCAAAAATAATAAATTGATATTTTACAAGTGGGTATTCAGAATTATATTTTGCCTTGTAGTCGTTTAATTTTCGTAAATTAGAAATAACTTTTTCAAAATCACCACCAACTCGATAAATACTGTACGTTTCTTGAGAAGCACCATCTATAGAACAAGTTATTTTCTTAAATTTATATTTTACAAGAGCTTCAATCATTTCATCAGAAACAGTATTAAAATTAACTCCATTGTACGCAGTTAACTCAACTCCTTTTTCGTAAGAATATTTAATTATTTTTAATAAATCAGGATTAAGGAAAATTTCGCCACTATTCGAAAGCTCAATTGATTTAATAAAATTGTTTTCATCGATAAATTTTTTAAAATTTTCAAAAGTCAAATAGCCTATACCCAAAGTATGATTAGATTTTCGCATATAGCAACATTCGCAATTCAACTGACATATAGTGCAAGCTTCAAGCCTTACAGATTTCGGCTTATCAAAATTAATTTCTTTTTGCATAACAAAAAAATTGAACTCTTTTACCTCAGACCTGCTAATTATCACATAATTTCAGTACTTAGTCAAACTTGTGTTCTGGTTCATAACATATTAGATTAAGCACTTTTTTTAATTTCTTCAAATAATTTATCCAAACTTTAGTAAAAATAAGTAAAAAAACTACTACTTTATTTTGAAATTGCCTAACTATAAATTACACAGCGAACCTAAAATGAACTATGTCACCGTCCTGCACAACGTAATCTTTGCCTTCCAGTCTAGTGACACCTTTTTCTTTTGCAACGACATAAGATTTACATTCGACAAAATCCTTGTAAGCCGTAACTTCAGCTCTTATAAAACCTTTTTCAAAATCTGTATGAATAACACCTGCAGCTTGTGGAGCCTTCGCCCCAGCAGGAATAGTCCAAGCCCGAACTTCTTTTTCACCTGCAGTGATAAAAGTTCTTAAATCCAACAAATGATAGACCGACTTTATCATTCTGTCTATACCTGAATTTTCAACACCTAACTCTTTTAAATACTCTTGAGCTTCTTCTTTGCCCAACTCAGATAATTCTTCTTCAATTTTTGCTGATATTACTACAACATCAGCGTTATGAGTTGCAGCGTATTCTCTCACTTTTTCTACATAAGCATTCCCAGTAGCCAAATCAAAATCTGAAACATTCGCCGCATAAATAACAGGTTTTGTGCATAACAAGTGCATGTTTTTTATAATTTCTATTTCGTCTTCTTCAAAATTATTTGCAATATTTATAAATTTACCGTCAGAAAGTAATTCGTTGATTTTTTCCAAAATTTTATTTTCCAAAATAGCTTCCTTGTCACCTGATTTCGCCTGTTTTGAGATACGAGCAAGTCTCTTTTCTATCGAAGCCATATCTGATAACGCCAATTCCGTATTAATCGTCTCTATATCATCTACAGGATTAACTTTACCTGTCACATGGATTGTGTTTTCATCATCAAAACAACGCACAACCTGAATAATTGCATCTACCTCACGAATATTATGCAAAAATTGATTGCCTAAACCTTCACCCTGACTGGCACCTTTGACCAACCCTGCAATGTCAACAAACTCAATTGCTGTCGGTATAATCTCTTTTGCCTTAACCATATCGCACAATATTTGCAATCGCTCGTCTGGAACAACTACAACTCCGACATTCGGCTCTATTGTACAAAATGGATAATTTGCACTTTCTGCGTTCTTTGATGAAGTCAAAGCATTAAACAAAGTTGATTTTCCGACATTCGGCAATCCAACTATACCGGCTCTTAACAATTTTTTCTCCTTTTCGATTAATTATATTGACATTATGTACTTAATTAAAGTTCTGATACCAACGCCTGTAGCACCTTTTGAGTATTCATTTTGCGGTTTATCCAAATAAGCCGTACCTGCAATATCTATGTGCGCCCAAGTCGTTTTATCCACAAAATTCTTTAAAAACATGCCCGCTGTAGAAGCGCCACCGTAACGTGAACCGGTGTTTTTCATATCAGCAATATCACTTTTCAAAGATTCCTTATACTCCTCATACATAGGCATTTCCCAAAGGTTTTCACCGACAGATTTACTCGTGTCTATTAATTTTGAAACGAAATCAGAACTATTTCCCATAATAGCTGAAGCTACAGAACCTAAAGCCACCAAGCAAGCACCTGTCAATGTTGCAATGTCAACAATTTCATCAACACCTAATTCTTCAGCGTAGCAAAGTGCGTCAGCAAGTGTCAAACGACCCTCTGCATCAGTATTATCAACTTCTATCGTTTTTTTATTTTTCGCCGTCAAAACATCTCCGGGCTTGTACGCTTTGCCACTAATCATATTTTCACAAGAAGCTATTATGCCATGCACCTCCACATTTGGATTGAGCTTGACTATTGCTTGCATAACTCCTAAAACCACAGCCGACCCTGACATATCGTCTTTCATTGTCAACATCGATGACGGTGGTTTCAAATCTAATCCTCCACTGTCAAAAGTAATCGATTTCCCAATAATCGCAATTTTTTTCTTCGGATTTTCACATCTATATTTTAAATGAATAAATTTTGGCTCATGTATACTCCCCCTCGCAACTGCAAGAAACGCACCCATTCCTATATTCTCGATTTCGTGTTTATCGTACACTTTTACTTCAAGATTTGAGATTGATTGCGCAATCTCAGCTATTTTTTCAGGAATTACAATTTGCGGTTGCTCATTAATCAAATCACGAGCAAAATTAGTTGATGTAGAAACAATTTTACCCATTTTTAAACCATTTTCCGCAAAATTAAATTCATTCTCAGAAATATCAGAAAAAACAAGACTTTCAACCTTTTTATCACTTTCTTTTTTTGTTTTATATTTATCAAATGAATAACTACCAATAAAAACACCTTCACTCAAAACTTGTATAACATCAGAAATAGCGAATTCAGTGTCTTTAAAGTTTAACAATGAAAAATCGATACACGCTTTATTTAAAAGAGTTTCACATTTTTGAATAATTTTAGCCGCCAAAATACGAAGTCTATTAAGCGTTAACGACTCTTTTTTGCCTAAACCAACCAGCAAAATTTTATCCGCAGCCATTTTATTATAAGTCGGCAAAACGTAAGACTTTGCGTATTCAGCTTTAAAACTTTCTTTCGAAAGAACAAAATCTGTGATTGCACCATCTAAAATTGTATTTAATTCATTAATTTCTTGAGGAAAATCAGTTTGATTTTCAAAAATTCCTAAAACAAGTATGTTTGAGGCAATTTCTTTACAATTTTGTATGTTAATTTTAATTTCCATAAACTCTCCTTTGTTTTCTATAATTTAAGCACAAAATGACCAAACATGCCAGACTGAATTTTGATAATAAAAAAGAGGCAAACCGTAGTCACCTCTTTAAGTTGTGTTATTGTTGTATGTTTCGGGGGTTCTAAGCATAAACGTTTAAAGTTTTTATGCTTTCTTGTATTCTTTTGTAATCATTTTCATCTGATTTACCTAATAATTTGAACATTTCACCTATTTTTTGACCTGATGCAACGATTGGATTTTTTGTCATTGCACCGTTTGAATTGGCCTGTTTCAAACAATTTTCGTAATATTGTTTAAATGTTTCTTCTGTCCAATTTTGAGCATTGTCTTTATTGGCTTTAAAGCTCATATTTGAAATGTTATCAGACGTTTTGCTATATATTACAGGTGTATAACCGTTAGATTTATTCGCTCTTGAATAAATAACAGGTGTATAATTATTTAATTTTACGTTATCTACTTTTATCATTGCTCTGTCTCCTTAATTAAGTGTTTTTCTAACACTTTTAATTGACATTTTTATTATGTACCACTTTATTTTATTTGTCAACCCTAATTATTAAGAAATATTAACAGGCGCAAAATATTGTTATTCTTGCATAAAAGCATTAAGTGCCTAAATTACACTTAATGCCTACGGCACAACAGTTTTGTTTTTTATTTGCAAATTATTATATTTTTCATGTGCTATAATTAGCTTATAAATTTTTTGAGGGAGAAGAAATGGATATAACAAAAAAAACTAAAATAGTTGTAACTCTCGGACCGGCTACTTGTAACAAAGAAAAAATTAAAGAATTAATATTAGCCGGAGCTAACATGATAAGAATAAACACATCACATGGCGATTTAGTGCAACACAAATCGACAATTGAACTTGTACGCACAGTGGCAAAAGACTTAGATGTTTTTATACCTATTTTGGTTGATTTACAAGGACCCAAAATACGTGTTGGTTGTTTATGCAACCCTATTAACCTAAAAATCGGCGATAAATTATTTTTTGACCCAAAAAATAACGACCCGAAAAACGGCATAATACCTGTAGACTACGATGGAATTGCAAAAGACGTCAATATTGCAGACAAAATTCTCGTGGACGACGGAAAAATTCAATTTGAAGTTGTAGGGAAAAATTGTGACGTGGTCGAGGTAAAAGCAATAATTTCAGGCGAATTAAAATCAAGAAAAGGAATAAACATTCCGGGGACTACAGCCAGTTTATCAGCCGTCACAAAGAAAGATGTGGAATGTATCAAATTTGCTGTCGAAAATAATGCTGATTACATCGCACTTTCTTTTGTAAGAGAAAAAAAAGATGTTGAACTCGCAAAAAAATACATAACAGATTTTGGTGGAACTATTCCTGTAATCGCCAAGATTGAAAAGCCTCAAGCTGTTGAAAACTTAGAAGGCATAATTAATACAGCAGATGGTGTCATGGTAGCTCGTGGAGATTTGGGCGTAGAAATTTCGCCGGAAAAAGTCCCTATTGTACAAAAAAATATAATAAATTATGCAAATAAAGATAAGAAAGTAGTAATTGTTGCGACGCAAATGCTTGAAACAATGATTGAACAACCTATTCCAACTAGAGCCGAAGCGTCAGATGTCGCTAACGCTATTATCGATGGTGCAGATGCCATAATGCTTTCAGGCGAAACATCCGTTGGTAATTACCCGATTGAAGCAGTAAAAATGATGACATCAATAGCAGAAAATATTGAAAGCAGTTCTTTTTGTCCTTATAATATTGATTTAGGAATGAGCGATAAGTTTGAAATGACACCACAAGCTATTGTCGCATCCGCAATAAAATTGGCAGGAGACGTAAAAGCTAAAATAATTTTGGCTTTTACTCACACCGGATATTCAACTCGCTTAATGGCTAAATTACGTCCCCAAATGCCTATTGTTGCTGTCTCAGATTTAGAAAAAACTTGTTTAAAATTAAGTCTTTATTGGAATGTCACTTGCGTTAAACAAGATTGGGACATAACTCCAAATGAAGAATTTTTGCTTAATTTGGACAACTTTTTAACAGAAAATATAAAATTACATGACGGCGACAGAATTATCTTAACCGGCTCATTGCCACATTTAATAACAGGAAGAACAAATTTTATCAGAGTACACAGGATTGGCGCTATCGCTGAAAAAATAAACAGAAGGAAAAATGAAAAAAATAATTAAGGAATTTAAACAAATCGTCGGAAAAGAAAATATACTTGACTCAGACGCAGAGAAGTACTGCTATTCCTATGATGCGACGAACACGATTGAAAAACTTAAACAGCCTGATTACATCATTCTTGCTGAAAACACTAAACAAATCAGCGAAATTATGAAAATTGCACACAAAAATAAAATTCCTGTTGTCGTTCGTGGCGCAGGGACAAACCTTGCGGGCTGCTGTTTTACACCAAAAGGTGGTATTCTTTTACATTTGTCAAAAATGAATAAAATTTTAAATATAGACAGAAAAAATTTAACATGCAAAGTACAACCGGGAGTTATCGTCGGAGATTTACAAACCGAAGTCGAAAAAGTAGGATTATTCTACCCACCAGACCCTTCAAATTTAAGAGTTTCTACTATCGGAGGCAGTATTGGACTTTCTTCAGGAGGGCCCCATACCTTTAAATACGGAACAACAAAAGATTATATTATAGACTTAGAGGTAGTTTTAGCCAACGGAGATATAATGCACACAGGTGCTCAAACCGCAAAAAATGTTGTGGGCTACAATTTGACACAATTATTTGTCGGTTCTGAAGGGACTTTAGGTATCGTTACAGAAGCAACAATACGGCTGATTTCACAACCTGAAACAAAAAGAGTTTCTTTGGCTTATTTTGAAACACTTGAAGATTGCGCAAACGCTGTCGGTGGTATTATTGAAAACAAGCTCACACCATCTGTTATCGACCTTCTTGACCAAAAAACTTTAGAAACTATCGAAAATTTTTACCCTAGCGGACTTTGTATAGACAAAGAAGCTGCTCTTTTAATTGAAGTTGATGGGTTTTACGCAGATATTGACTTGCAACAAGAAAAAGTTACTGAAATTTGTAAAAAATACGGCTCTACCATTGTAAAAACAGCAAAGACTGAAGAAGAAGCCGAAAAAATTTGGACAGCCAGACGATCAGCTTTTGCATCTTGTGCAAAAATTGCGCCTGATGTCCTCACAGAAGATGTTGTCGTACCCAGAACGCTCATTCCTAAGCTTGTTATAGGTATTAGAGAAATATTCAACAGGTATAATCTCGCCGCTTGTATTATGGGGCATGCCGGTGATGGAAACATACACCCGAATGTCGCTTTAGATTTACGAAACCCTATTGACAGGGAAAATTTCAAAAAAGCTAAAGATGAACTATTCAAATTAGCTATAAGTTTAGGTGGGACAATATCTGGAGAACACGGAATAGGCAGTGAAAAAAGTGCCTATGTTAAAGGCGCAGTTGACCTAATTGCATTAGAATATATGAAATCAATAAAAAAACTTTTTGATGAAGATTGCATCTTAAATCCAATGAAAATTTTTTAATGAGGAGTTTTTATGACAAATGGAATTATTTTATGTACAACTAACAAGAAAAAAAATGCAAAAGAAATTGCCAAAAATCTAATCGAAAAGAAATTAGCCGCATGTGTTAATGTCATTGATGTAGCTTCTTCGATTTATTCTTACGAAGACAAGATTTTTGATGAAAGCGAATATTTGTTAATTATAAAAACACGTGAAAGTCTTTTTGAACAAGTAAAAAATAATATTTTAGAGTTGCATGAGTATACTTTACCTGAAATTATTTTTTTGCCAATCACAAAAGGTTACGACAAATATATGAAATGGATTAAAGACGAAACAAAATGATTGAAACAGTTGCAGCATACGAAAACAAAACTCCTGACAAAAAAGAATTTATTAAATTTTTGACAAATTTAGGTTTGGACGTAAATATGCACACGAAAGCACGAGGTCATCAAGGAATTTTTAGAAACAACCGAATAGATATTTCTAAAAGAGTTGAAAATGACCGTAAAATAGCAGTTTTAGCACATGAATTTGCGCATTACATTCACTCAAAAATTGAACCTGACATGTCGAAAACTCATGGACATTTAGAGGTTTTATTTCAGACAAATGAAATCAATATTATTGAAAAAGAACTTTTAGAACTCACATTGCATGTAGATAAAAATGCTTCTATGGAAATTTTCAAAATTCGCAAAAAAGAACTAATTGCAGAAATTAAGATGAAAGAAAACCAAATAAAACAATTTTATCCAAAATTTACGCAAACCAACGAATTTAAAGAATTTAACAAATATATTCGTAATTCCAAAGCGAAATATTTTTTGCGTTACGACAAAGTAAAATTTATAACACCATTTCTACGACGAGAAGAAATTTATTGTCTGGAAAATATAAGAAAAGATTTCCCTACAATGTCAGAACCGTTTGTCTTATATTTACAAATGACTTCACTAAAACGTAAAAGGGCAGCAATTTCAAGACGAATGAATAAATACAAAAAATATTACGCTCAACCGACTGAACTGTTCGCAAGGTTTATTGAAAGTTTTTTTATCGACAAAACTTTGGCTGCTAATGTTGCACCAGCTACAACTGAAAGATTTTTTAATCTTTTAAATCAAAATTATTATTTTGAACTTAAAAATTTATTTCATTTATATAATTTTTAAGATTATTAACCTATTTTTTAAGTATTTCAAGCAATAATATTTTTTCAGCTGCTTTATATGAATGTTATAACAACAGAACTGTATAAAACAGTTCGCAAGGTGAATTGAAAAATGGTTATTAAAATTCAATCCCCTAAAACTTATCGATTTCTTGATTATGTCAATAAGCATGTTTCGTCTGACACGCAACGGCTTGTAGCAGGTGTAACAGCAATCATTTCTCAACCACTCATCGATTTACACAACAAGAGAGTTGACGAAGAAACACGTTGGACATCAGTAATGAGAACTATCGCTAAAATAGTTGTAGGAACAACTGTCGGAGTGGCAATTCGTCACTACAGTATAAAAGCTGTGAAAAAAAATCCGATTTTTTGGCGCCAAATAGGTGACAATAAGGAGGTACTAAATTTCCCAGGCAAAAATTTTTGGGATAAAATAGATTTTTCTAATGAAAAACACAGAAATATCAATAGTTATGCGAATACTGTAGGTACAATAATAGGAACAGCAACAGGATTATTTACAAACTTTATTATTGACGCTCCTCTTACAAAAATTTTCACAAATTACTTAAATAAAAATATCAAGCCCATTTGTATGAACAACTTTAAAAACAAATCTAAATCAAATGAGGTACAAAATGAGTAAATTGTTAAGCATGCTCCGAAAATTAAGTAGCAACAACTACAAAAATCAAGCCAACATGCTTATAGTGACGAGCGCAATAGGTTGGTTTTTAAGTTCACTCGGACAAATTGCTGCTATTTTATGCAACGACAAAATACCCCAAAAAGAAAAAAGTTTCCTTATTCCACAAGAAGCATTTGACGGAATAGTAAATATTGCAACCTTTTTAAGTGTTACTTTCTTAGCTAAACAAAAAGTTGCAAAAATGATAGACAAAGGACAAATAAAATTTATAGGTAAAGACCCTAAACAATACGCAGCACCTGTCCTTACTTTGGTTTCTATAGGTATGGGTGCACTTGCAAGCAACATTATTACTCCGTTTGTAAGAAATTATCTTGGCGCAAATATACAAAAAAAAATTATAAATGATAAAAAAAATTTACAAGAAAAAACAAAGAAATCTTATACTACGCAATTACCTATACAAATAAAAAATGCCCCTACCACAATAGGGACAAACACCAAAAAATTTATTTATCCTAAAATAACAAATAACAATCCGACAACTATACGTTAAAACATTGGATAAACAGGCTCAGACGGAGGTTCAATATATTTGGAAGCTTCAATAGCTTCTTTTTCACTAGAATACAAGGCTTTAAAGCCCCTTTTTTTAACATACATCTCAAACCAACCCACATAAAAAGGATGTATATCCGCATACAACCAAGTTCCTGTTTGAGGCTTTTGCGCAACTGAAACAAAAGAATTTGTCCCCAATTTTTTATTTGGCGCTTTACACACTTCTTCTAATTTCCAATACCAAGAAAAAAGAGCATTCGCAAAAACTTTCTTAAAATCCCCCGGTTGATGAACTTTCATCCAACATTTAAAAGCCGGATTAGAGTTATCTTGATTTGTTTTTTTCGCAGAACTATTGTTTACAAAATTATTTTGCGAATAACCACTTAAAGAATTTACCCTCATTACACATAAACCTCATAAATAAAACACCGAATAATTGTATAACAAAAGGAATTTAAAAAAAAGGTAGTTGCGTTGTTTTGTAACAAATGTTACAAAAATTTATACTTAAGCAATTTTCCTTTTTAAAAATACTTTATATAAATGTAAGGAAGATAAAACAAATACTTAGCTCAGGAAAGATAGGATTTTCATTTAGAATTAGTTGATAATTAGTAAAGAAGTTTAGTTAAAAATTAAAAATAAAAAATAGAACTGAATAGTTCAATAAAAAAGTTTAAAACATTCTCGTGTTCCCCTCAGAAAAGTTAGTGTATTTAGTCTTAGTGCCAATTTTGTACTAAGATTTTTTTTGCTTAAAATTATAAAATGTCCAAAGGTTCAATATCTACAACCATTTTCAAGTCATTTGGCAAAACAATTTTTTTTATAAAAGAAGTTATAAAATGATGACCTTTTTCAGATAATTTATTTTTTATAATAACCTGAAAACGATATTCACCTCGAATTCGCTCAAGGATACAAGGAGAAGCACCAAGCACAATAATATACTCGCTTATACCTTTTTTTTCAATTATTTCACGTAATTTTTCCGCAATTTCTGTTGCACATTTTTTAGCTCTCCAACTTTCAGAAGCCGATAGTACAAGTGTGATAATTTGCGAAAAAGGGGGATAATCAAAAAATTCACGAGCCTCAATTTCAGATTTGTAAAAAGAACTATAATCTTGATTTCTTGCTGTTTCCAATACATAAAACTCAGGATTTTGGGTCTGAAAATAGACTTTCCCCGAAAATTCACCTCGTCCTGCTCGTCCTGCAACTTGCGTCAGGAGTTGAAATCCTCTTTCTGATGAACGAAAATCAGGAAAATTAAAACTTAAATCAGCATTTATAACACCGACTATAGTTACATTAGGATTATCTAAACCTTTTGCGACCATTTGAGTGCCCAATAAAACATCAATTTCCCCTTTACTAAATTGATTTAAAATATTCGCACAAGAATTTTTTTGTGAAATGACATCAGAATCCAACCTAGCGATTTTAGCAGTAGGGAATATTTTTTTAGCAATTGTTTCAACTTTCTCTATGCCTACACCTGTCATTTTAAGAGCCTTTGAGCCACATTTCGGACAAATATCAGGCATAGATGAAGTATAATCACAATAGTGGCATTTCAAAATATTTTGCGAAGCATGCCATATCATTGGAATTGCACAATTAGGGCATTTAATAACTTCTCCGCAGCCTTCACATTGCGTTGAAGTCGCAAATCCTCGTCGGTTAACTAAAAGTATCGTTTGCTTTTTTTCTTCCAAATTTTTGTTAATCGCAATTTCAAGTGTTCTGGAAAAAAGCCCATAATTACCATTTGATTTTTCCATTCGCATGTCAATCATAACCACTTTTGCCATGGACACATCATTATATCGCTTTTTTAGCGTAAGCAAATTGTTAGTGTTTAAAGCATTATAATACGAACTTACATCAGGTGTAGCGCTTCCGAGTATTAAATTTGCGTTATGCAAAATCGCCAATTTCTCAGCAACAGTTTTCGTATTATACCTCGGTGCAGGAGTACTTTGTTTGTATGTATTTTCATGTTCTTCATCAATAATAACCAATCCGATATTTTTTAATGGCGCAAAAACAGCTGAACGAGCTCCTGCGAGAATTTTTATTTCATCTTTTTTTAATTTCTGCCAAATATCAAATTTTTCTCCATCAGTAATACTACTGTGCCAAATCGCCACTTTTTCAGTACCAAAACGTCTGGCTAAACGCCTCGTCAATTCTGAAGCAAGAGCTATTTCAGGCGCTAAAAACAAAACATTCTTACCTTGCTCTAAAATATACTGTATAGCTTTAAAATAAACCTCCGTTTTACCTGATGCTGTAACTCCATGCAAAAGCACAGGTTCTAATTTTTTTTCATCAATTTTATTTTTTATGGAAATAAAAGCCTGTTCTTGCTCAAAAGATAGCTCAGGGAATTTTTCCAATTCACTTATGTCATATATTTCTAAAGGATTTCTGTAATTTTGTTTTTCAAATATCTCCGCAAAACCTTCTTCCACAAGTTTCAAAAGAGTTTTTCTCGTCGTATGAATTGCTTTTTCAAATTTTATTAACTCAATTTCATCATATTTTTCAAGTTCTTCTAAAATAGCTGAAAATCTTTTATTATCCGTATTTTTAGATATTAATTTGATAAATTTATCAAATTTTGTTTTCTGAGATGTTTCTTTAAATTCACTTTCTACTTTTATATAACCCTTATTTTTAAGCTTATGCAACGCAGAATAAAATTTAGAAGAAACAATTTTAACCTTTTTTTGTAAATTAGTAGTAATTATGTTGGAATTTTTTTTCAAAACATCAATTATTAAGCGTTCTTCTTTTGAAAAATCAAAATTAAAATCAACATCTAAAAGAGTAACTATATTTTTTGATTGTTTAATAAATTTCATAGGAACAGCTGTTTCAATAACAGTTTGCAAAGGACAACAATAATAATTTCCTACCCATTGTAAAAAATTCAAATAATCAATATTAAACAAGGAATCTTCATCTAACACCTCCAAAATAGATTTAGCTTTTATTCCTTCCGGCAAATAGTCTGAAAAACCGACAACAAAGGCATTGACAATCCCTTTATTCCCAAAAGAAACTAAAACAGGTTGACCAATTCTTATGACCTGTCGTAATTCGTCTGGAATACTGTAACTGAAGGTTTTTACTCCTAAATTTGGAATATTTACAATAAGTTGGGCATATTTAAACAATATGCCCCCAGTTTTATTTTGTGAATTTAAAATTTCACTATTCATAAATTTTATTCTTTTTCACACAATTCAGCTATTGCTTTTTCAATAGACTCTTTCAACAACTCCAAATTTTCAGGCGCAACAGTGACACCTTTTTTCGTAGGATTCCAACTTGCACCATCGTCTGTAGTATAAAAAATTCTCAAATCTAAATATTTTTTACCCTTGTATTCATTTACTGCAATTTGTAATTGTTCGGTAGCACTGCGAGGAACAGTTGCAATCAAATTTTGATCATCCGGCATGTATATTCTCCTTTTACCATCTACAACTTTTTAGTATAACATATTTTTTTATACAAAAAAAAGTTTATTCTAAAATAAAAGAAAAATTAGACTGAAAATAAATATTACATAATTAGTTACAATCATGTTTGCTTTTATTTTGTTTGTTATATAATGATTTCAGTATCTTTGGTAAATCTGATAGGTATAGCCCTAGTCTTTTAGAAGATGAGAACAACCTGAGATATATGTTACTAAATAAAAAGATAAGGAGAAAGCCGATGCCTACAGCATCAATGATTGAACTTTTAGAAGCAGGAATGCATTTTGGTCACCCAACTCAACGTTGGAACCCAAAAATGAAACCGTATATTTACGGTGCAAAAAACGGAATTTACGTTTTAGATTTAAGAAAAACAACACAAAAATTAGATGAAGCATACGATATAGTTAGAGAAATGGCTGCTCGTGGCAGAAATATTGTTTTTGTCGGAACAAAAAAACAAGCCTCTGACGTAGTAATGGAAGAAGCACAAAGAGCAGGCATTTATTACATTAACCGTCGTTGGTTGGGTGGCATGCTCACAAATTTCGAAACTATCCGTTCTCGTGTAAGTAAGTTAAGAGAAATGGAAGATTTTATTAATTCAGGTCATGTTGATAAATTACCTAAAAAAGAAGTTGCTCAAATAATGAGAAAACTTGGAAAATTAAGTAAAACTTTAGGCGGTATCAAAGATATGCGTGGTTTGCCAGATTTATTGTTTATTGTTGACCAAAAGAAAGAATTTATTGCAATTCAAGAAGCCAATAAGCTAAATATTCCTGTAATATGTTTGGCTGATACAAATGCCGATCCTTCAGGTATCAACTACATTATCCCCGGTAATGATGACGCAATTCGTGCAATTAAACTTGTTGCTTCAAAACTTGCTGATGCTGCTATTGAAGGTAAACAATTAAGAGAAAATAAAGCAATTTCCGCTAAAGCTGAAAAAATTGAACAAATTAAAGCAGAAGATGCTGGTATAGTTGAAACTGAAGTGAAAGCCGAAGTTGAAGAAATTGTTGCTGAATAAATAACAATTTATTAATACTGATAAAAGAAGTCGAATTTTTTCGACTTCTTTTTTTATAAATTTCTACGCTATAACTTCATACGATTTTATAGGCAAAACATTTCCATGAAGCATTTTATTAGATATTTGCCCTTTTTCAAGGGGAGGGTGATTTGGTGATGTTTCATCAATACCCACATCTCTCGACCGATAAATATCAGCGACACGCTCTTCAAGTGCATTTGAACCATTTGAATAAAGCTCCGCAACGTAATCTAATTCAGGGTCACAAACGCCTTGGTTGTTTTTTTGCCAAAAATCAGCCTGCACATTAAAAGCGTCCTGTTCTTCTCTAATTGATGTATAAGAATCATTGTCTTTCGCATGCACATACTCATGAGCCAAATAAGCCGCAATAATCGAAGGATTTGCCCACAAATATTTGTCTGTAATAGAAATTGTACGTTTATTATGCTCATATTGCGCAATGTTTGAATATCCGCCCATAAAAGCCGTTTGCGCAAAATCAAGTTTAACATTTTTCATATCATCAAAATATTCTTGTGAAAAATATTTTTGCACAAGCGCCTGAGCAACTTCAAATTGATTTTTCATCAAATTCTGTTTTTCTATATATGCAATTTGAGGACTACGATTAGCCTTTATATAATGTTGAGATTCTTTTAAATTTCTAATTGCAAAATCATCATCTGGCTTCAACGCAATTGATTTTTCAAACAATGCTATAGCTTGGTTATAAAATCCTTGTTCTTTATAAATTTCACCTAAAGCCGTTATTGCTTCTGTATTTTCAGGATTAAAAACCAAATATTTTTCATACGCAGAAACAGCATTTTTAGAATTATTTTTATGTTTGTACGCTTTCGCTAAATTCAAGTATGCGTCTTCGTAGTCAGGCTGCATCGCAATAGTTTCTTCAAATGCGGCAATCGCTTTTTCAAATTGTCCATTTTTCATAAAATTATTGCCTAATTTATTCTTTTCGACAGCAATCGGGGAATAGCTTGAAACCAAAGCTTCCTTGCTTTTTTGTTTTCTAACCTTTTCCAACGTAGATGTTACAAGCGATTTTTTAAAACTAATCATAAAACTACAAAACATCAACAAAAAAAAATTTGCCCAGAATTTTTATTTTTATAAAATTATAATAACCTAAATTTTTTTGTTTTAGTGTCAAATCCATAAAAAAACATTTCGTTAGAATTTTCAGGGATAAAAATTTTCACAGCATTTTCACTATCAGTGCGAAAGATTCTTACTTTATTTTTTTCAAGAACTGTCAATGTTTCAATATGCGGATGATAATAACTTCCATAATCGACAGAAATTACAGCATTTTTTATCTTTTTATCTTTTATCATCTGTAAATTTATAGTTTTTTTAGCTCCATGATGACCTATTTTTATTGTATTTATCGTTTTAGGCAAATATTTTTCTATGTTTTTGTAAGCAAATTCACCTGCATCACCCATAAATAAAATATTATTATCTTTCACAGTTAAAAGCGTAACGACAGAATTTTCATTATCACTTTGTTCCTTTTTATCAATATTTTGAAAAGTTTTTAACGCAAAACCCTTATCCTCATAAATAATCTCATTATTTTTAGCATAGATTGGATTAATTTGATTTTCTACAAAATAATAATTAATACCTTTGTATAGATTAGAATTATCATTCATTTTATTTAAAATAAAATTCTCAATTTTAAAATCTTCAACGAAATGAGAAAAACCACCGGCATGGTCACTATCATAATGTGTCAAAATTAAAGAATTTATCTTTTTTATACCCCTATCTTTGAGATATTTTCCGGCTATAGTTCTCGCTTGAGAATTGGTTGAATTAAAAGGCAATTTCCCTGTATCAATCAAAAAATAATCTCCCATCGGATTTTTTAATAAAATTAAATCAGCATTTTTAACATCAAAGAAAATAATTTCACTACCCTTTCGCTGAAATGAGCAAAAACTCACACAAAACAAAAATACCAGCGAAATAAATACAATCACAATCTTTTTATTTTGAAGTTTATTCTTTAACAAATAGAAAAGAATTAACAAAAGAACATAATACAAAATAATTTGCGATATATCAGGCTTAAATGTAATTAGCAAAGAATGCGGCATTGTTGCAAAAAAGTCCGAAATCGCCACTAGTGCTGAAACCGTAAAATTTAATATATAACTGAACACAAAACAAACTTTGTCACCTATAAAAGGAACAAGCGATAAAATAAAACTGACAAAGCCAACAAAACTTGTTGCAGCCAAAAATGGCATTATCGCAATATTTGCAAATAAAGAATATGTAGCAAAAGTATTAAAATAAAACATTTGTATAGGAATTACCCAAATTTGGGCAATAAGAGGTATACATATCACGTCCGAAATCGCAGCAGGAATTTTTTTGTTGAAAAAATCACACAAAACAGGACACATAAGAATAAGCCCAAAAGTGACTACAAAAGATAACTGGAAACCAATTTCATTAATCATTGACGGTCTTGCTGACAACAGTATCAATGCAACAAAAAACAATAACGAAATTGTATTAGCTTGTCTATTAATTAATTTTCCAAACAACACAAATTCCAACATCAAAGCTGCCCGCAAAATAGATGGAGGAAACCCAGTCATACAAGTGTAAAACAAAACTAAAATCATACCACCTGCAATTGAAAACCGATAATTCATTCTTAATCTCATTGCAAGAAAATACCAAAGTCCGAAAATAAGAGCAACATTCATGCCCGAAGCTGCTAAAATATGAAGCAAACCTGAATTTATAAATGATGTTTTTATTTCATCAGGAGGGTTTATAGCGTCATCACCCAAAATTATACCACCTAGCACTTCAATATTGGGTGATTTAATATATTTTGAATGTTTTAAAATAATTTTTGTTTTCAAAATATTTAATTTTTGCAAAAACTTCCACTTTAACTCAGTAGGACCGGCTATTCTTTTAAAACAATCGTCTTTTGCATAAAAAGTCGTAAAAACATTTTTAGTTTTTAAATAATTGGCATAATCAAACTGCGAAGGATTTGTCGCAGAAATTGGCAAATACAAATCGCCTTTTATTTGAATTTCATCACCAATTTCAAGTTTATTATACCTGTTTTTGTTGTCCTTAATTGTTACAATTGTTTTTGCTACGACATTTTTAGGTTTTTCATCTTTAATTTGAATATTTTTCACATTAACATGAAATCTGGTTTTTTCAGGATTATTAGTTGTCAAATTGGAAGAAATAGTACCCAATATCACAGCATTTTTTTGTGGTGCTAGCAGCGCTAAATCATCGACAGCTTTAACCTGAAAATTACAGTTTATAAAAGCTAAAATAAAAAATAAATAAAACAAAACAACTAATTTACTCGAGCAAATATTTTTCAAAACGAGAAAAATTAAAACAAAAGCTAAAATTATTGCAAAAAAAACAGATAAGCCGGAAAAATAAGCAACCAATCCCAAAATGTAAAAAATAACCAATAAAATTAATGATAATGATTTATCCAACGTTATCCTCTAGCTTAATTGTTGCATCACTCATGTTTTCGCCAAAAAATTTTCATAGCTGCTAATTCTTCACCTGTATTTTTATTTTGTAAAGAATGAATTGTGGCATTTTCTTCTGCATGAAATTGTGCTTTTGAAAGTACTTCAATTCCAAAATGCGCTTCTTTTTTATAGTATATAATCATTTCTTTTATAGAATTATTTAATAAAAAATCATAATCTAAAATTTGCGTTGCCCAAGTAACATAATAGGCATTATTTACATGCCTGTTTATATCAATATCTTCAAAATTAATTTTTATATTTTGCTCGTAATCAAATTTTTCAGGCTTTTCAACTTTAGGAAAAGTTGTATTAATTGCATAATTATCTTCTAATAAAGGAAATTTCAAAACTTTATGTGGATTAACAATCCTTTTTTCATTTATATCAACTAATGCCCACTTACTACCTGCCGAACCTATTTTGACTCCTTCACAATCAAAAATTTCAAAATCACGCCTACACTGAACGCCGTTCGATTTACAGGGAAAAGTTGTTATTTTTATTTTTTCCCAAATACGAGGTAAAGTCGAAAATTTTATATGATATTTTAATAAAAACCAGCCATACCCATTTGGATAAGTAGAAGAATATCCAAAACCATAGTTTTCTGCATTTTGGTAAGCGATATCTTCAAAATGATGTAACAACACAAAAGGCTTCAATTCATTGTTTGCATTTACTTCATAACTTTTTATTTCATATTCTTTTTCTGTTTTAATTTGGCTTTTTTCAAGAGCTTCTAGCATAGTATACTCACTTCCTTATTTTATAATTTTACAACAAATAGTCGAATATTAAAAATATTAAGAAACAAATTATTTTTTTTGGCAAAAAATTTTTTTTAGAAGTATTATACATTTATGCTGACATTAATAGAAAAAGAAAATTCAATACCGCATAATAAAATTGCAAAGCCAAACTTTGACACAAAGCCAGGACGTGAATTTTTATCATATTATTTACAAGCTAAGTTTAAACAACTTTTACTACACGATAAAAAAAGTCAAACTCCTATTTTCAAAGAAATTCGCAATAACATTATCTCGAAATTTGCGAAAAGGCTCATTCTTGAACCACAAAAAAAGATTTTAATCGGAATAACAGGAGAATCTGCCAGCGGGAAAACAACTATTTGCGATAAATTGAGAGAATTAATTAATGTTTATGATATGCCTATAGAAATTTTATCTGCAGACAATTATTTTAATGATATTTCTCATTTAATATCAAAATATGAGAATTTTGATAATCTTCGTGATAGCGGTTATGATGTAGACGCACCTGAAAATTTCCAACTGGATTTGCTTTACACTGATTTACAAAAACTTTCAGCAGGTCAAGACATTAAAGCACCAAAATATTTGATAAACGGAACAGGAATTAGTCTACCTGAAGAAATTGAAATTAAATCACAAAAAATTATCATAGTTGAAGGTTTATCGACAATGTACAATGAAATACCAAATATTTTTGATATAAAAATATTCGTAGATGTTGATAAAATTGAACAAAAAAAACAATTTTTAAAACGTGCAAAAAGTCGTAATCAAACAAAAGAAAACGGTTTGAAACATTGGAATTACGTTTGTGAAGCAGCAAAAAAGTATGTTCAACCATACAAAGAACAAGCTGACGTTATTATTAACGGCTACGCTGATATTGAATACTATGCACAATTATTTTCTTATATTTACCAAATTACAAACAGTTTTGAGATTGGCTAATCTTTTTGAGAAAGCATATTACCTAAAAATCCTGCAACACCCGCTGCTGCTGCAATAATTACACCTCCCCAAAGGGCTTCTTTTGTATTGCCCCACCATCGAATTTTTTTACCACCGTTTTCAATCAGCCCTTTAGCCCTTTCTACACCACCGCCATGCCACCAACGAGTAATGAAATTACCTGCCTTATCTAGTTTTGAGGTATATTGTCCTAATGTTTTACTTAAATCGCCATTATTTTTTGATAAAGTAACTTTATCCGCAATGTTTCTACCTATAAATTCAACACCAAAACCGCCGACTCCCAAAACAGCTGCAGCTTTAAGTAAAGATGGTCTTTGTCCTTGTCTATTCTTATCATAATTTTGCGCATTTATATTGTTATTCGGCACAAATGCAGCCTGTTGAGGAGATAAAGACATAGTTCTACCTTTCATTGCTAACCTTACAAATTAATAAAAACATTTTTCCCAAAAAAATTGCTAAATTTGGGTATGTATATTTATTTGTTATATTATGATACAGTTTATATGTATATAAATTATGAAAGGCTATTTTAATGACTAATATTTGTATGATTTTAGATGAAAATTATTCTTTACCAACAGGTGTTGCTCTTACTTCAATAAAAATGAATAAAATTATTAATACGACTTATAACATTTATTTAATTTGTCACAATGTTTCTTCCGAAAATAAAAATAAATTAATGTCTCTATCAGATGACTTTTTTAAAATATTTTTCTTTGATATTGAAAAAAATCAATATGACAATCTACCACTTTTATTTGGAAGAATAACAAGTGCAGCTTTATTAAAATTTGACATTTCTAACATATTATATTTTTTAGATAAAGTTTTATATTTAGACAACGATATAATAGTACAAAAAGATTTATCAGATTTTTTTAATATTGATATTTCTGAATATTACACAACTGCAACAACTGAAATTTTAGGAGCTGCTATTTCTAAAAACCAAAATTATTTTAATTCCGGTGTACTTTTATTTAATTTAAAAAAATTAAGAGAAGATAA
>CAZTVM010000010.1:25675-31207 GCA_964617065.1 uncultured Muribaculaceae bacterium | reverse complement strand
ATTGGTTATATCAGCATTTCCATTTTCGATAATGTCATTGATTTTAATTGTTAGAGTTTCAAGATTTTCTTTTACGTTTTCACTGTGCCACTTGCCGAATTGTACATTTTTAATGTAGGTACAAACATCGCTCAGTGAAGTTTTTTCAGCCAGATTTGTACCAAAGTTTTTAATAGCGTTAAATAAATCAACATCATAGTCATTCAATATATTATCTCTGTTTAGATCGACATTGTTCAATTTATTTATATCAGTGCCAACTTGTTTTATCAGTTTGATAACTGTTTCTGCTGATTCCACATTATACAGTCGGCTAAGATACATAACAATATCGTTCACGTCTATTTTGCCATCGTTATTCGTATCAAATTGAACAATATTAATTCCTTCAAATTCAGATATATCAGACTCAATGCTTTCTAATGCTGTATTTACATATCTGAATTTACCATCTTCAACCGTAAAATCACTTTCTACTAACTCAGAAATTGTAGCTAAATCTGTATATTTTGTTAATATACCATCAGAATTGTATACCAACTCAAATTGCTTATCTGGCGCTCCACAAGTAATTATGGTGTTTCCATTTTCGTCGTTTGAATAGACTACAACAGTATTCATCTCTGTATTGAAAGCATAAACAAGTTTGTCAGGTGACATGTTGTCGTATCGTCTATAACCTCCTTCAATTGTAGTCGTTACTTGACCTATTGCACCACTAACTACCGCATTTATTTGCGAAAGGAAATTATCGCCTTGTGGCGAATGCCAATTGCAATACAAATCTATGTTATTTGTTACTTCAGTGCTGCCATCATCAGCTAAACGAATATTATTATTTCCTGAGATTATGTCCGAATATGTTACGTATGAATTGCTCAATGCTAAATGTTTATTTTCGTTGACGTATTCTCTGAACTGAGCGTCAAAAGTGTTTAAAGCATTTTTGATTTCGTTTTTGATATCTTCATCATCAGCTACCAAATTACCATCAGCCAAGAAATTATTGTAGTCAATTAATGTCTGTAAACACAAATCTTCAGCGCTTGGGTTGTTCAATTTATTGAGAAACTCTGCATTTTCGTTTATAAATATAGGCAATTTTATTTCTTTTTCCAAACTTTGTAGTTTTTCTGTTATTTGCGTTTTTTGTACCTCTGGTATAGAATTCAATGTTTCATCTGATAAAATTCTATTGATGTCGTCAAGTATATATGTAGTATTTGACAATAATTCACTTACCTTTGTAGCTAAATTATCTGCAATTTTTGCCGAATCTTCATCACTCCACTTGTTAATATTTATATCTGCAAGATAATTACATAATTTTTCGATATCAGTAGCACCTTCATAGTTCGCATAACAGTCTGTCAAATCAAAATTATTTATATCTTTGAATATTTTTTCGTCAGCTTCATCTATTTTATTATCATTGTTTAAGTCATAATTGAAATTTGATGAAATATTTTTGTTAATATTCTTGAGTATATTTTGTAATTTATCACCTGTGCAATCTTCACTGAAAAGCAATTTAGATAGATCATTTAATGAAATTACATCATCATTATTTTGGTCTGAACTGATTTCTTCATTCTTTTCTGCAATTTCTGACGTATCCAAAAAAGTATCAAATGTATCTAAAACAGCTTTGTATTTTCCATCTGCATTATCTACAGTTTTCTTTACATCTGTAGCTTCTTCTTTTTCAATATTTTCTAGTTTTACACTTCCGTCAGCATTGTAAGTTAAAACTGTAACGGTGTTTATTTGACCGTTTCCATTCATGTCTTGGTAAATAGTTTTTACTTCATTTCCATTTTCATCTTTCGATGTAACTATCAATTTTTTATTATTTTCTAAATAGTAATTATTACTATTCGTTGAGTCTATAAATGTTGTATAAGTTTGATTGCTTACGTTTACAGTCTTACCGTTATTTTCCTCTGAAAATGCAGGAGCATTTATTGTGTAAACATGATCAATAACACTTTTGTTATTAATTACATGGTTACCCTTTTCGTAAGTGATAGCACTATCATCATTAAAACAGATCTCACCTATTCTTTCAGCTTCTGATGCTATTAGCTTGTTTATATTGGTTAAGTTTATTACGCAACATTTTTGGCTGGAAGAATAAATATTTATAATTGACTCACCAATAAAGGAATTTGCATTTAAGGCATTCCTTTGATTTATACCCAAAGCGTTCTTCCATTTACTGATAGTGTCAGCCGAAACACTACGCAGAAGTTGCGCTATTTGAGTTTTGTAATAGTCATTATTCTCAGGCTTCTTACCAAAATAGTTAAACGGTAAACATAATACTTCATTTTTTAATTGTTCGAGATCATTTACTTTGCCATAATCAGTTTCTGCTTGCTTTAAAACATCAGCAATCTTAGATAATATTTCTAAACCTGCGACTTCATCTTTATACAACTGCGCAACAGATTTAACATTTTCTGATGTTATATCTTCGATTTTTGCAGCAAGTTCATCATTATTATCGACAAAAATTTCAATTTTGCCGATAATTGAGTTACTTAACGTACAAAGATTTTTTAACTCGCTTAAATCGTTACTTGAAACAGGCAAATATGTTGCAATGCTGCCACTCGTGATAGATATCATGCTATCCAACATTTTTTCAGCCAAATTTACAAATTTGGTTTTTTGGACTTCTGCTACTTTATTTTCGTTCAACCAACTATCAAATGCCTTCAAATCTTCTATCCCAAAACTTTCTTTGTCTGTATATTGCGATAAAAATTCATTGGCATTGTTGTTTATAGTTATATTTGATGAAAGCGTATTGCTTAATTCATTAATTTTTGTTTTGACACTTTCATTAAATGCTGTAATTTGACCCAAATTCGTAATAATTTCTAAAGTATCGCTGTCTAGTGAATTTACATCAACTTCATTTAGCAAAATTTCTGCTTTTTCATTCATTTTAGCTAAATTATCATCAGCAAATTTGTCCAAATTGTCTACTGATGAACACAATGTACGTAAGTCGCTTAATGTTTCAACATCTGCTAAATTATCTTCAAAATTCTTCACTGAGTCGTAAATAGCAGTATCAGCCCCATTTACTAAACCGTCTTTGTTTAAATCCAAATTAGCCATGCCCGCAGTATTTTTGTTTATGTTTGCTAATATTGTTTCAATAGTTTCTTCACTTTCATTGTTAGTTATAGCTTGTTTTAAATCAGCTATCGTAATAAAACTGTCACGATTTTTGTCCAGTGCTTCGAGGCTTTCTCCGCCTTCACCTATATCGAATTCTGACGAGATGTCTACTTTTTTATATTTTCCCTCTATATTACTTGTGTCAGCGTATTTGTCAGTGGCTGTTGTGGTTTCTACGAATTTTTCGCTGCAAGAATTCAAACCGTTTTCATCGTATTGAACATCTATTTTTCTGTCAACCTGAGAATTTTCATTGCTTAAATTTTCATATACTTCGACCATTCTCAAATTGTTTGTGTCATCGTAACTATACTTCACAAATTTTGTATTATCAGCGTAATATTGCGTTTTACCGTTTTCATTTCTATAAACTTGTCCATCGTCACTTTGTGCAAAAATTAATTCGACAGCTTTTTGTATTGCTGCTTTGAAATTACTGACGATTGTCTGATCTAAATCTCCAAAGCCTTCTGTCACCAATACACTGTTTACTGCTTCAAAACCTGCAGTAATCGGCTCTATTTTATTACTTATAAGACGAAGTGTTTCGTTACAATCAGCTTTAAGCGCATCATTAAAGGTTAAATCCGACAAAGACATTGTATATTCAAGTATTTGATTAATATCTATTGATGTATTATCACCTGAAGTTAAACGAGCCTTTGCCTCATTGTAACCTATGTATGACTCAATTTTAGAAACTAATTGCTCAACTTTTTCTTGATTGGAAGACATCATGTCTGTAAAGTTTTCATTTCGCAGGATTGAACTGAACTGTTCTATATTTTCATTCGTATAATTACCGTAATTATTTTCTACTGATGAGGTTATTGCATCTATGTAATTACTGATTGCAGTATCTAATTTTGTTTGCTGAGCCGTAGTTACATCAAAATTTTCAAGAACTGAAAGTTTTTCTGATAATTCTGTAGCATTGGCATTTTCTGGCTCATAATCATTAAACTCTGCAAGTTTTTCACTAAACGCAATATCTTCTTGTATTGAGCTTAAATCATTTATCATTTCGTTATCAGGGAACAATTCATTAAATTTCTTAAACGCTTCACTATCAACTAATTCGTTAAGTTTTTGTATATCGCTGTCTGAAAAATCGAAAGCACTGTTTTCACCTTTTAATTTTTCCAATAATGCTTTGAATGAATCCATTATCAGTGGACTAAATTGCATCATATCACTTGTGTTTACTTTTTCGAGGTGTAATTTGTTACGTTCATGTGTACCGACATCTGTCAAATAATTTAAAAATTCTTGTACAAATTCTATATTTACGTTCTTTTCTTCTGTATTTTTATAAACTTGTAATGTGTTAATTAAGCCAACCAAATTTGCTACAGCCGCTCTATCTCTCGGGTTTAAATTCTTTAAATTATTAATATTACCATCGACATTATCAGTTCCTTCTGCATTGTCCTCTGTGACGATATTATAAGTATCTTTGTAATCTACATTTTTATTAAAATTTGTTGCAAAAGCGATAAAGTCACCCATATCTATTCTACCGTTATTATTGAGATCCGCTCTCGCAGCTTCTGCTGATTCATTCGCTGATTTATTGAATTGCTGTGCGAATGCAACGAAATCAGCCATATTAACCGCTCCATCACTATTTTGGTCAGAAAGATATAGTTCTGCATAACTGTTCATCAAGTCCGCATCTTTTTGGTCTATAATCCCATCAGCATTCAAGTCAATAGTTTTGTACATCGTTGGGTCATCATAATCTATTGCGTTTGCTGCTTCAAAATTTGCTAAGCTTAATTTTGCACTTGCAGCTATATTAGCTTCTAATACCACTGCACCTGCTTTTTGCGCAGCTACCGTTTCATCAACATTTATACCATATTTTTTAAGTAAGTTATTCTTTTCGCTATTTACATATTCTGTAGAATCGTTAACTCCATCTTCAATGCGTTCGCTTGCTGATTCTATTGAACTGAGTAATTTTTTATATTCATCAACCGGTGCAGGGTTTAATGCAGCTAATTCTTCTTCTAATGTTGCTAATTCTTTTTTTAGTTCAAACACTGTACGCTCTTTGCTAATACGGTACACTCCATCTGAACATAAAACAGGTGAGTCTTGGTAAGAATTTTGAGTCCCTAATTGTTTGTTGTAATTTGCTAAATCATTTTCTGCTTGAGTTAATTTACGATTAACAGCATTGATTTCACTTCGTTTTTGCTGAACAATTTCAACCTTATCTTTAACACTTTGGGAAGTTGCATCAGCCTGGGCCTGTAATCTAGGCAATTCGAATTTTGCTTTTTCAAGACGATGAGTAACTGCGTTGTGGCTATTTATCGACCTCAAATAATTGTA
>CAZTVM010000010.1:0-25665 GCA_964617065.1 uncultured Muribaculaceae bacterium | reverse complement strand
GACTACCGTAAAGATTAGCAATCTCCTCGCCCATCTCAATATGGCTGTCTTCCCACTGTTGTTGTGCAGTATCTAACTCTGCTTTTGCAGTTTCTACAGCTGTTTTAGCTTTTTCTATTTTAGCAGGTAAATTGCCCAATTTTTTATTTATATTCTTTTGCCAAGTTTCAGCAAGCTGCTTATAAATTTTTATTTTTGGATACTTTTCGGCTAACTTTAAATAGTTGTTCATAATTGACACATACGTGCTGATTGGTCTGGTTTCTATTTGTCTTTGTTTTTGGGCTTCTAAGTTTTCTAATTCTTTTTCTGCATTGATTACTTTATCTCTGCTTGTTTCCCAGTTTTCATGAGCTAGTTTTACTTCATCTTGATAAGTTTGAAATCTTTTAATTGTTTCAATACATTCTTCACGTTCAATCAGTACATACTTGCTTTCGACTATTCCTTTAACTTCAACTATTTTTTCTAATTCTGCCGCTCTATTCAAACCATATTCTTCTAAACCTCTAAAAGCAGCTAAATCTTCAGAATCTACTTTCCCATTTTTATCAATATCATATTTACTCAAACTAGCGTCACTGAGTATTTCATCTTGAGCCTTTTGTAAAAGGATATTGTAATCATTAACATCAATATTTTTGTCATTGTTAAAATCGTATTTATCAAGGCTGTTTTGTATATCCTGCACTAACGTTGCGTCCATTGCATCACCGATATTTTTGAAAAAATTTGCATATTCTACGCTCATGCTACTTTGTGTGATTTTTTCAGCTAATTGTTTTAAGTCTTCAAGTTCAACTTTACCATTTTTGTCAATATCTAAAATATTTGTACCATTAACATCGCTGTTTAATAAATCTAAAAGGCTGATTTTTTCACCATTTTCATCAATAAGATTTTTTTCATTAACAAATTCTAAAATTTCTTCATTTGTTTTGCCTTTTAAAACACTTGTTCCGACATTAACACCGTTTAATGATTGCAAAGCTAAGTTTATGTTCCCAATGAGCGTATCTGCAGACTGTTCCACCGGCTCTTTAATGTCCACTACAGTTTGTTCTTGCCCAGCTTTAACATTCGCAGATTCAGCCGTTACACCCTTTCCATTCTCATCAATTTCTTCAACATCTTCAGCTTGGGGTTTACTATTAGCTATGACAGCTTGCTGCTGATTATTAGTTAAATTACTATTTATTAATGAACCCATAAAAATACCCTATAATGCTACAACATTTTTATTATTACGGCAGAATAATAAAAAACTTTAATTATTCTCTAAAAAAATAATTATTTTTTTCAAAATTTTATGGACAACCTTTAATAAGAAAGATTTCAACTTTTAATATTTCTTAATATACTATTTGGCTGAATTTTTCTGTTGAACGCAACATCTAGCTTGCAAGTTTTAATTCATTGAATTTTTCATTTTGTGTTTTAAAACCCAAGACTTTCATTGGGCGATTGTTAATCCAGTTTTCCACTTTTTTAATATCCTTGTGTTTAGTTGTATCAAAGTTTGTTCCTTTTGGGAAGAATCTTCTAATTGATCCATTGATATTTTCCACAGAACCTTTCTCCAGCTATGATATGGCTTACAAAAATACGATTTAACGTTAAGCGTTTTGTTAATTTTTTCATGTTTACTAAACTCACAACCGTTATCATATGTTATACTCTTAACCGTATTTTTATACGGTTTCAGAGCGTGGATTATCGATTTAGCTGTTGATTGAGATGTTTTTGAAGCCGTTTTTCTAATTATTGTTTTTCGGCTTTGTCTATCAATCAACACTGTTAAACAACTTTTTTGTTTACCTCGTTTTTTACAAGATACTACACTATCCGCTTCAAAATGACCAAATTCTAATCTTTTATTTGCAACTTCTTCCCTGAAATCAATATCTACTCTATTAGGGATATTCTTTCCAGTTCCTTGCTTAATAAATCGTACTTGTTTGTGCTTACGACCATATTTTCTGCGTAATAAATATTGTGATAAATTTCTTTTAGGAGAATAAATGTATATATAGAGGGTTTCAACTGATACTGTTTCTCCAAATCTGTTTTTTAACAAATTACAAATTATGGCAGGAGAATAATGTTTGTAGCGTAATAGAAACTCTATAAAATTTTTGACATTTTTTTGATTTAGAAAAGTATTTGGTCGTTTATGAGAACTTCTCCACCCTGATTCTACATTTCTATGTGTTTGAGAACCTATATATTTCCCTCGAAAATATACTGCTTCTTCTCTATTTAATTCTCTTGATATTGTACTAGGACTTCTTCCTAATTCTTTGGCTATTTTTCTTGTGGATAAGCCCTCGCCTTGCAATACTGTAATCTTATCTCGTTCGATAGAACTTAGATGGCTATTGGTTTTCATTTTACTAACTCCTTTTTGTTTTGATTTTACTATAACCTAGGTGTTAGTGTTGCGATTACTTCTTGAACTTAGCCAATTTTTGCTGTCTTTGTTCAAGAGTGTTTTACACAATTGGCAGCTGATTTTACAGGGTTATAGAAAGGGGGTAATATGGAATTTTTTCCAAAAACAAAAAAAATAGCGAAAATAATTTATATTAAAATTGATGATTTTCGAGAGGAAAAGATTGAAGATTTTATTGCGGACAATGTTCTTAAAAGATTTGATGAATTAAAAAATGCAGATGATTTAAGGATGGCAATGAATTTAGCAGTAATAAATGCGGTAGGTGCTTATGCATCCTCTCAAGGTTTGCCTGCATTATCCGATGATGTTAAGCAATAAATTGCAAAAAAAGCTGTTTCTGTTGAAAAGAAATTAAATAAAAAATTGCAATCTCAATTAAAGAAAAAATCAAAGACTTATACAAAAAGACACGAGGGGGATTAAAGAGTGATTGATTTTAATAATCTTGACGAAAATCGTATATATTTAGGTTTACAATATGGAAGAGATAGCTTGATTGCAGAAAAAATTTGTAAGTATTCAAAATGCTATGCTCCAACTTCAACAGAGATACCCACGCACACACTTGCTTTTGCAAATTGCTTTAAAAAATGGTGGGTTTTTGAAGCCCACGCAAGAGGTTATAAAGAATTTGGAATTCCTTCCGGTGTCTGACATTATAAAGTTAATATTTGGAAAGAAGTAGAACAAAATAAATTGAATGAATTTAAGGCATATCCTCTTGATATAAATCTTGAAAGTCTTGAAACATATATCGGTCAGCCTTATGGGATGGGGATATAAGAAGTTTGCCTGCTTATTGTATAACTCCTGTACACTTTCAGAATTACATTGAAGTAAAAGGTATTTTAAGCACAGAAGGGTAGGAAAAAAGAGATGGAAAAATTCATGGAATACGCACCGATTATTATTGTAGTTCTTATGTTTATGTGGCAGCATAAAATTTTTGTAACTCCGGAACAACTTGAAAAAAACATAGGGAAATTCTTGATAATATCGAAGAAAAATATCAAAACAAATATGTTGAAATAAATGCATATAAAGAATTTCAAAATAGAGTTTACTCAGGGTTAAAAGAAGTTAATGATGGAGTGAACGAATTAAAAGAGTATTTAATTAAAAGGGGGCAATAATGAAATTAAATTTTAAAATTAACGAATTGCTTCATTCAGATGCAGCAGTTGCTCATAATATAAACAATATGCCTGATATAAATTCTTTAGACAATATAAAAGAATTGATATTTTACCTATTGCAGCCATTAAGGGACAAAGTAAAAAGAGCGATAACAGTAATAAACGGTTTTAGGTCTTCTGCTTTATGGGATAAACTTAATCAGCTTGGATATAAGCCTTCTAAGACCTCACAACATTTAAAAGGACAAGCAGCAGATATTAAAATAGCAGGAATGACACAAGAAGAAGCCTTTAATTTCATAAGAAAATCAGGCTTAGAATACGACCAGTTGATATGGGAACAAGACAGCAACTGCCTTCATATCAGCTTTGTAAAAGATAAAAATAGAAAAGAAACGCTTATTAGAAATAAGCAAGGTAAATATACTAAAATTTCCTAGCTTCTTTACTAATTCTTTCTTATGTGGCAGCTCACATACACTCGTCAGAATGGCTGGTGTTTTTTTATGCGGCTTCATATAACTTCAATTTTTAAACAAAATTCTTTATTTACAACTTCTTTTAGTTTATAAATAAATTGTGCGAGTTCTAACTTAGGTAACTCTCGTGCTCCATTTAAAGAAATTTTATAAAACCGACCCTATATAATATAGCGTCGGTTTTATTATTATGTTAATTTAGTTTTCACAACGATGAAAAGTATTTTCTAACGTTATCTTTGTGAAATTTGTCCTGAACGATTTTTTTCGGCTTTCATGTTCAAAAATAACAATTTATTCGCAGTTGCTTTATCAAGATTAATAAACTGAACGCCTATTTTTCCGTCTGGGCTTTTTCTCATTACTTTTGCATCTATTTCCGATAAGTCGTCATTTATTTGCAGTTTTAACTTGATTTTTTCACCTACTTGAACATTATCAGCATTATCTATTTCCATACCGGTTTTAGAAATATTGTATATCGATATATCTGCAGTTCGTTCGGAATTGACTCTTATTCCAGAATCTTCGAAACGTAAGGACTCTCGTCTTGTCTTTGAGTTAGTCGATTTATCGAAATCCTTAAATTCAGGAGTCGTAGTTGTATTTTGAATTTTATCATCTTTATAAGTTAATCTATAGAAACTGTTCTCATTTCTCGGTAAATTTGTTACTTCATAAGGATTATAATGAACAGGAGGCGCCATCGTCTGCATAACTATCACGTCCCCCAGCGTTAGTCCGAACGAGCCTGTTTTTTGTGTATACAACTGCAAAGTCACGTATGTGTCTAACAACAATTCTCGTCTGTATAAGTTGTCTACTATTGTTCTATAACGATATGTACGACCAGGGTGCGAATAGGCAGTTCCGCCTCTGTTCCCATTGATAAATTCGCCGTAATTATTTACCGTTGCATCAACTACATTTAAGTTTAAGTCTTCAGTTTGTATATATGTATCGTCGACGAGCAGTCTGTCTATTGTCAAACCTCTGTTTAAATTACCTGATGGATTTTCATCCATATTTAATGTTAATGTCACATCTTTTGCTTTATAGTTCGGCTCTTTAATCGCCAACGGATTTGAAAATACTTCTAATGTTGTAATTATATCTTGAGCATAGTAGGCACGTTTTGTTGCATCACCGTATTTTGAGACAATGTCAGGATTAACGCCTCTGATGTCGAAGGTTATCGCATCACCTTCTCCGAACGAATTGAAACCGGTGGCCGTAAGCTGCTGTTCATTTTCAGGATGTGTAGCGGCAAAAGGATTATTATAATAGTTTCTACCGGTTGCTGCGTTGTAATTATAGCCTTCTGTGTCTTTTGTTAGACGATTTATAGTTTGAACAGTTGAGCTTGAAGCATTGCCGGAATGTGCGATTACATTGTCAGCCTTTATCGTAACGTCTGAGGCTAACTGTGGAACTCCGAGTATTGTCAAATCTGATACAGTTGTATCGTTTGCATCACGACCTTTCAGATAAGCATTATAAACATTCAATGTTGAATTTGCGTCTGCGCCTCCTTCCATATCAAGCACTTCAAGGGTTACAGATTTGGGAATTACATTTCTGTTGTCGCCGACCAACGCAATTCGGTCATGAGGATAAAGCATATCCTCATCTATTCCAGCCATATTAATTTCTATACCTAAATCATAAATAGTAAGATTTTTGCCTTTGTTTACTATGTGCAAATGATCTCCTGCGGTAATCGAGCGAATAATATTTGTGCCAGACATACCGCCAAGTATAGTTTCTATTGAACCTCGTTTTGATATCATTTGCCAAATATTCGTTGCTATAGGACTTAAATCGTTAGTATTTATGTCATTTTCTGCTTCGTAGCTAACCCAGCGATTTTCGCCTTCCGCTATATCCTGATAGACATTAAGTTTAGCGAAAGAGCTACCTATTTTGTCACTTGATATTATTGAAATATTTTTACCTTTAACATTTTCGACTCCGTTATTAGTGTCGTTCAATATCGAATAACCAACATAATATTCGCCGACTCCGCCGTTAACATTGTCATTTTGCTTCCAGTCTGCTGACGTCAAAATAATATCTCCTGCAGCTTCTACAAGTCCGACTTTCATATCAGAAAATCTGCTGCGTAAGTTAATAAGTCTGCCGTCATTATTTGCAGTATTGGAATTTAATGCACTTACATTAATTCGATTACCTATATTCACATTAACTGAATCCGTGTAATCTCTCGTCGATGCATTGACACCAAAACCAGGGTTTACATTATCTGTATATCCGACATTGCCGTCGATTACTGCGATGTCGAGGTTATTACCTGCAGCGATTAATGTTTTGTATGCATAATCAGGCGTTCCGAGGTCATAATAACTCGAACCGGTCAATGTAACTCCGTTTAAAATATCTCCGTTTGTTTGATTAATATTTACATTATCTTTTACAGCATTAATATAAGCGGAAATTACTCCGTTTGAATTAGCAGAGTTATTATTTTCACCTATTATTATATCAGAATTTGCGTTTGTTATGTTAATATTGCCGGCTTGAGCTGTAATTAATCCTTCAATATTGGTACCTTTGCCGCCGATATTTTTTGTATTTATATCGCCGTTTGTATTTGATATTCTACCACTTTCGGTAAGGACTATACCTGCAGTTGCCGATGGAGCATTATTAACTATGTCGGTCACGCCTTTTATATTAAGGACATTTCCTGAAATTGTTATGCCGTTAAGACCTGTTTCTGCGTTCGTAATTTCGAGTTTTCCGTCATTATTTTGAACAGTTCCTGCTATCACAACTCCACCATCACCTGACTTAACAACTTCTAAATTACCATTTTTATTTTCCAAAAGACCTGTCGTCGCAACTTCTGCTGTTCCTGCGGTGTTTTCCAGCGATAAAAGTCCACCGTCGTTTTTCACAGAGCCGGCAGCATTCAGTCCACCGTTGCCGGTATTTTTGAGTAATAATTTTATTCCAGAGTTCTCGGTAGACGAGCCGTTAGCTACTGTCAAAGCACCCGAGCCGGCATTGTTTATTTCTAAGTTCCCGACGGTTGTAATTTTAGCTGTCGAAGCTATATTTAAGTTTTTTGTTGTCGTATTCGAAAATTTCGAACTGCCCTTTCTGTTATTAAATGCCCCTGCTATTGTCATACCGTTTGTAGAGGTCAATCCTGATGTACCTGTTAAATCGAACTGAGCAGATTGCGCCAAGTTAATCGATTTAGCAGTAATACTTGTTAAACCTGCGCCTGTATCTGAAATGCCTTTGTTAGCGGAAGATAATAATTCAACGAATTCTAAATCTGCATTATTTGAAGTAATATTTGTGATTGCGGCTGCATTTGAAATTTTTGTTCCGTCGGCACCCTTCATCTCTCCGAGCTCATAATTATTATTCAAGTTGTGAACAACTAATTTATGGTCAGTATTATTTATAATATTTACGTTTCCGTAACCGTCTGAATATGTATATGTTCCATTTCCGCTCTTTGTATTTGCATTGAGCGTAATCGTACCGGAGGTAGCGTCTGTATTGTATAGATGTATGTTACCGTCGGCGTCTTTTATTGCTTTAATATTGTTCGTTTCGTTTAAATAGGTCGAACCCAGAGTCTTTGGCATATTATTGACAGCTTTTGAGTCTAAAGTAAGTAAGTTATATAAATCATTGTCAATCGTGATATTTCTGTTTAAATTACCGGCTTTGACAGTACCATTATTAGTTATAGAGTTTGCATTAATTAAAATATCTTGCCCTGCGATTACGTTCCCTCCCGACTGAATTGCGATGGATCCGATTAAAGAATTGAACGAGATGTTTCCTTGCGACGCTATTATATTTTTGATTGATGTATTTACTACACCATCAAAAGTTATATCGCCACTGTCATTAAACACATCAATATGTCTTCCTGAAATTGTGTTGCGAATATCTCCCAAAAATTTAATATCTGCTGCATCAGTCTTTGCGTCAAGCGGATTATTATGGTCAAAATAGGTACTTATATGAATATTCTCGTCGCCAGTCGAGTCGTAAGTTCTCCTAACCGAATGTTCGACAGAAGGTGTGAAACCAACGATAGAACCGTTTGAACCGTTATAAGCAGTTCCGTTTATAAGTAAATCGGCTGACGATGTACCTAAAGTTATATTATTGAAAATTAAATCGTAATCTGAATAATTATCTACCGTTAATCCTCGACCGTAAGTCTTGAATTGACCTGCGCCTTCTAATGTGCTCAGTCCTGAAATCTCTATTACAGCGGGTTTTACTCCTATACTGTCAAATACATAAGTAGGTCTGTCAACCGTAATCGTCGGTAAAGGATTTTCATTCAATGATGTAATTTGTGATTGTAAAGACAAAATATCATTTGAAAGCGCTGTTTTTTGAGATGTATAACGCTGATTTTCCGACTCAAGTTTGCTTATAAAAGAATTGTATACCGATTTAATATTATCAAGTGATGCAAGCGCTGCATCTTTATCTGTTTTTGTATTGAATATACATACGTTTTCACCATTAATATTATACGTGTCAAGAATAAATCCAAGACCTAAGTCGACAGTTGAAAATTTGTCCTGCTCTGCTTGCCAGGCAGCCTTTATCGCATTGACTTGCGAAGTAACAAGATTTTTTTGAATAGTTCCGGTGCTAGATGTTTGTGAGATTATTTCAGTGTCAGCGTTGTTATATTGATATAAGGTTATTGTTGCTTCCGCTTCATACGTAAAAGTTCCGGAATCACGAGTACCGTTACCGAGAATGGCATTCAACTCAGCTTCGTTCGTAATATCTTTGATTTCATCCCACAAATCTAAGAATGAGCTACTGTCTAATTTTTCATTTGTTTCATATTTGGTTTGCGAATGTGGTCCTGTAGCACCTATTGCGGTTTCCCATTGATCATATCCACTTGCATTTATCGCTGCAGTTCCTATTGTCGATTTCATGTAGTTGATGACGTCTTCTAATTTGAATGAATACTTTGTTGATATTGAATCCGCTAAAGCGACCATTGCTTCATACTTACCTTTATCGCTGTTATTTGCAGCTATTGCATTATCGTATTGAGCTATTTCTTCAGTTAAATCAACAATTTGATTATTAATTTCCGCAACGGCTCTTTCGGTTTGATTTATTACTCCTGAGTCTGTCTTTACATATTCGGCAGATAAAAATCCTGAGGATTCAGCTTCATTTACTTTTCCGTCAGGGTCGATGACCAATTTTTTTTGTCCGCCTGTACCGGCTTCGATTGTACCGTTATTTATCAGTTTATTTTGGTATGTAGTCATAACCGCAGAAGCTGACGCTGTCTTAGTAATAGGAATACCTAATACTATTCTGCTTACGGCTTTTGTAGCATTTGTGGAACTAAAATAATTAGAGCCTGTGCCGTAATCTAATGTTACGTTCTTTAACGATGATATCAAGGCACCTGAGTTCACATCAATCGTATTGTTATTGTTGTAGAAAATTCCTCCTTTGCTTTCAGGTGTAGCTATTGCCGCTTGTGCCCATGTATATGAATACTGTATAAGAGTATTTCTTGACTCTTTCATAAAACTTATGTCGACAGAATTCCCGGCTTGCAAAACAGATCCTGTTTCTTCTGTAATCGTATTATTTATAAATAATGTAATTGTAGAATCAGCAGTCGGTGTTCCAGCAAAAGAGCTTGAATTGATACTTGCGTTTGAGGACAAGGTATTATTCGAATTAAAATCAATATCTATTCTATTACCTGCAGTTATATCTGAACCGCCTTTAATGTTAATTGCATTATCATTTTTAACAACTAATGGAGATGTAATATCACCTGCATCTGAAAACCCTCTTGAGCGAATATTAACAGCTTGGTCAAACGATGCAGAATTAACCAAATCTATATCCACATTTTCAATTGTTTCAAATTGAGAATTACCGCCTATCGTTATATTATTAGCCTGCGAAACATTATTTTTAAGTACTGCATCTCTTTTTACTGCAAAGGATTTTGTAGAATCCTCATATTTCATAACAGAATCCATCGTGTTCAAATCTGTTGACGATGCTATTTCTATGTTTTTGGCTGATATTGACGCATTATAGGTTTCTACTCCGACTTCGGCATTGACGTCGTTAGTTATTTTACCACCTACTATTGCCAAAAAGCCTTTAAACAAACTCGTTTTTGTCAGCGCCGTTCCTGTTTCATTTTCAACAGACGCTTTAAATTTTCCGCTTGATTGTATATCAGCGTTTGTCAACTTTATTTTGTTGGTCGTGTTTAACTTATTTTTGGTTTCCTCTTGTGCCAGTGCATCCAAAGCGACTTCCTCGGAGCTCATATAATCTTCGACTGTATTTTTGACTTTTGACAATATATCAATTTCATTCGCAAATCCTTCAGATTTTGAGGTTGCGTTATAATTGATATAGGAGTCACCTGAAACCTCGGCATTCATCTCGGTTGCGCCAAGTTCCACGAGCGCAAAACTTTTTTGTTCAGCAGTTGAATATGAACTTCTCTCAACTTCTGCAGCTATATTTGTATTTTTAGCGTTAATTTTTCCGTTCAAGTTAATTGTTGTATCGACATCAACGTTAGTTTTTATTTCATTTATTACTTCGTCCAATATCGACAAACTTGCGTCAATCATATTACTTTTTGCTTGAGAATAGTCTTGAAGTGCAACCGTTAAAGTATTATTAACGGCGATATCTCCATCTAAATTAATCGTATTAGAACCTTTTATGTCTGATTTCATTAACAATGCACTCATCTCGACAGTAGATATTGAGCCTGAGTTTGAACCTGTCAATGCTGTCTTACGAGATTTTGAAGAAATAGTGAGATTTTCTGCTTTCAAGGTCTTTGCAACAGCCTTCACGTTGTTTTTTGAATTAATTTTCGCATTTTCATCGGTTACACTGGCACTCAGTAAAGTCGCAGAAGCATTTTTAGTTGTTACTTCAGTTGCAAGAGTACCTGCCGTTGTTTTGTCTGATGTCACGCCAGCCGATATGACGATATTATCGACGAAACCACCGTTCAACGCTGTTATTGTAAGGTTTGGATTATTGATACCTGCATTAAATGTCGAATTGACAAAAGCTCCCTGATACGTAGCGCCTGCGGAAAAAAGTGCCAATGTTCCTGCATAAAAGGCATTACTTGCCTTTATACCGTTGTTATAGGATATAATATTAAGATTATTATCGATTTTTAATGAACCTGTAGCGTCAATTAGAGCTTCAGAAACGACATTTGATATTGACTTATTGACAATTGCCTGCACAGTAGCACCTGATACACTTACCGCCAAAAGTTCTGAACTCAAATCACTTTTTACCGACGAAGATATTTCTGCGTCCTTTGCTTCTATATCAACATTACCCGTAATTTTAGATTTAACTTCATTGTTCGTTTCTGCAACAACAACATTGACAACAAGAGTAGCTCCGCCGACAGTACCTGATAAAGCTTTAGATTTAAGGCTGTCTGTAGATATTGAAGAAACAGTCAATTTATCAACACCTTTTATTGTTGAATTTTCGACTATAGCAGAAGTCTTTGAATCGTTATTAAATACCGCAACATTACCTGCTAAAGCATAAGCTCCTGTTCCAGCTGCGAAAGCTTCGGAATTTGATTTTACGTTACTTTCAGATTTCACTGTCACATCATTTCCAGATGCATTAATATTACTGCCTGTAATTTCAGAAACTACATTATAATTTGAATTCGCAACGAGAATATTTGCACCACCGCCGCCGAAATAGCCTAAACCTGCTGATACATTGTTTTGGTTAATATCGGAAGTGTTTTTTGACACAACGTCAATACTTCCCTTAGAGGTTACATTCGCTTTTATTGTTGCTATCGTACCTTCTTTTGCTGTTCCTGCTCCACTCATTAGGGAAATGCTTTGTGGGGTATATGATTTATCAGATGCCCAAAGATTATCTTCCGTAATTTGAGAAGCAATGATAGGGTTATTATTTTCGTCGGTATCATCGATAGTATATTGTATAACGTTGCCGTTATTATCTTTTTGAATGTTTGATTTAACAGGGTTTAATGAAGTTGTCGTATTTTTATTGTTTGCAGCAGTCTGCGTCTTAGCAAAAACATTCGAATCATCATCGGTTTTCAAATAAGTCTGGTCGCTTGTCGGATTTTTAAATCTATCTCCGACTGATGTCACAGCAATTGCACCTGATAATCCGGCGATACCGATAGAATACGAACCTGTTCTTACATCTATATCGGTAGTTGAAGACGAATCTGCTTTTATTTTTTCTGCATTTATTACTGCAGTAGTTAAGGCACCAGTTGCATCCGACGAAAGAATTTCGGACTTAACCGCATTATTAACTACATTTATCGTAACTCCTGCTGATGCAGCAGCTGCAGCCAATGAACCTATTTGAGTTAAATTATTCGTGCTCAACGTATCCGCTGCTTTTACGTTTATATTTTTTGCCGTTATATTTTTGCTTCCTGAATTAATATATGCATAAGTTTCTGTTTCTATAACATTTACATCAACAAGCAATCCGCCGGCAAAAGCTCCTCCGGAAGCAGCTATTACTGTGTTTTTAATAGACTCAGAAGATATTGCATTAACGTTAATATCTCCTTTTGTGTTTATCTCGGTCGATTTAATATAAGCTAAATCTTTATTATTCAATACATTAACAATAGCGCCTGCGCCAACACCTGCCGTTCCTACAGAAGCCTGACCTGTCGAATTTGTTAATTGCGTGTTCTGAGTAGCATTTACACTTATATTTTTAGCCGCATCGGTATTATTGAAAGTTCCTCCGCCTACATACGCTTTTAAGTCGTTACTTACGGTATTTATAATTGCAGACCCACTGACACCTGCACCTTCGCCTGCACCGTTTGCCTGTATAACTATCATGTCAACAGTTTCATCTGCCTCTGCAGTAACTGACAATGCAGCGTCTGTGTAATTAGAATTTTCGCTGTATGCTGCGACAGTGTCATTAAAAATATTTGTTACTATATTTGCTCCGACACCAGCACCAACGCCTGAAACATTAGCAGCAAAGGCTCCACCCCTCATTGATGTGCTTTGGTCTGCGACTATTGAAACAGCACCGCCTGTGATTTCAGAATTTAATACTTCGGCGGTAATCTCGTTGTCAATTACATTAACAAATGCCGTCGCTGAAACAGAAGCACCTACGCCTGAAAAACCGACAACTGCAGCCATATCCCAAATATCAACATTAGAAATTGCTTTGGCGCTACTTGAAACATTTTCATCAGCTTCTAAAGATTGAATTGAAGCTTTAACTTCATTAACAACAACATTAATCGGTGCATATACTCCGACTGCAGCGCCAGTTCCTGCAAGGTTTCCGCCGATAATGGCAACATTTAAGTCCACATCATTTTGAGCATATACATTTGCAGAACCTTTATTTATTTTTAAAGAAGAAATAGTAGCTTCTTCTGAACCCGCAACTGTATTCGAGAACACAAGCGGTGAAACGCCGGCGCCAACTCCAACTCCTGCAACGACAACCCCTGCGGTAGTTAAATCAGCATCATTTACTGCGGTCACATTGACATCGCCGTCTGTAACCGTTCCTCCTGTAATCTTTGCAATAACATCATTTACAATCGTATTTACATTCACTATTGCTGACACAGCGGCGCCAGTACCTGCACCAGAGCCCATGAATAAAATACCGTTTAAGTTTAATTTATCACTTGCAGAAAGCGAAACATCACCAGACTTCACGTCTACAAAGTCCATAAGCGCTTTAGTAGAGTTCACAGCTATATTCGTTATCGCAGTTGCGCCGACTGATACATTCCCTGCGCCTGCAACTCCCGCCAAAACATCATAAGTTGTAACTCTGTTTTCTGCAATTATATTTAAACCGCCTTCGCCAGCTTTGATTATTGAATTTGAGACTTCTGCATTAACCGTGCTTGAGACAACATTCACAACAAGAGTTCCTGTAACTGCAACAGCACCTGAACCTGCGACGCTAAGCGCTGTTGTTAAAGGAACAAGTGATGTATTGTTAAAATCATCTGATGTGATTCTCGCCGCTTCCATTTCTGCGTCAGATGAATCAGCATCTGCTTTTGATGCTTTATCTCCCTTGTCTGCAAGATATGCAACCAAATTTGCAGTTTTTGTCGGATCATTATATTGATTTTCAGCATTAACATTAACTTTGTCTGCCGATATATCAACATTTGAAACTGTAGCTGTCGTTTTTACTCCGATACCAGTTGCAATTGCTATTCCTGTTACACTTGCACTGCCGCTACCTGCTACTGAAAGCATGTTCGCCGAAAAATCTTGCTGCGAAACTGATTTCACATCGACAGAATTCGTTACATCAATAATTCCTGTTATTTCAGTATCATCTTTTTTACCGATTTCAGAATTTATGTCGGTAGAGAGCACATTCACATAAGCTATTCCGCCGACACCTGCAGAACCTCCTGCTGATACAGCTAAATTTAATGATTGAATATTAGTTTTGTCACTCGCATTTACAGACAAAGAAGTTCCATAAATGTCTGTATTTTTGCCTATATACGCATTAGTTTGATTTACAATTACATTTGAATTTAAAGAACCGTTAACTGCAGCACTTGATGCCCCTCCAATTACAAACATTATCGTGGAATAATTCTGTATAGATTTTGCCTCAATACTTATATCTCCAACTCGCTCAGACAATGAGCCAATTTTAACATTGTCGTCAATACGAGCAGAAACATCAGATACATTAACTGTGCTGAATAAGGAGCCGCCGACGGCAGCAGAACCTGCTGAACCTGTTACGTTACCGACTATACCAGAAACAGACATTTCGTTCTTAGCTGATACAGAAATGTCTGCGGCAGAATTTATACCAACTCCAGAACCGATATAAGCTTCTACATTATTAATTACTATTTTAGATAATAAAGACCCTGAAACAGCTGCAGAACTGGATGAACCGCTTGCATCAAAAGTCATTTCCCAATTAAAAATGTCTAAATATTCTGAACCAAGATTTTCATTTTCAGTGTCGTCAGCATTCTTAGTCAAATCAATTTCGTTTCCTGAAATTGCCGAAGCCAACCCACTTGCTGAAATAGATGCAGGATTTTTGACCCCAAAAGTATTTTCAGCAACAGCATTGACAACTATATCTCCGCCTTTTTCTATAACAACATTGTCTATATATGCTTCAACATCTTTCATATAAGTGTCAATGACCAATGAACCGCCAACCGCAGCACTAGAGGAGCTGACAGAAACCGTCCCGCCTCTTGACCTCGATGTAGTTAGGTCACTCGCTGTAACTTCAACACCTCTGCTGGATATTATTTTCCCAGAATTATCAATGTATGCCTTTGTCGCATTCATTACATAGTTGAACGTGATATTACCGGCGACTGAAACACTGCCATTGGATACTGCGATTGATGCAGGAATTATTATCATATCTTCAGCACTTGACGCATTGACTGTCAATTTCCCTGTTGCGTCAGTTCCGTTTTTAATGGAAGTATTTTCGACTTTCGCTGTATTGTCATTTAAAAGTACATTTACGACGGCATTTGCACCGATTGCCGCACCTGTTGCTACTGCACCTGCTGCTGTCACTATCAATGAATCAACTTCGTAATCCGTCAATACGTCGACTGTTCCGGTTACTCCGTCTATTTCGGAATCCGTTATTCCAGATGAAATTTCACTGATTGATATATTAGAAATACCGTTTACATCAATCGCTGGACTTGTTCCTCCTGTTTGGATACCCATATTTACAGCAACCAAGTATAATTCTTCTTTATCCGTAACCTCAACTTTAATATTATCTGCTTTCGTTATTGTCGTATCGTTAATTGATGAATCAATTTTATTATCAATTACATTAACTATAACACCGATTCCGACACCTACACCTTTTGGACTCATGCCTATTCCGAGCGCTCCGTCCGCATTTACTTCTCTAATATAATCTGTGGACGCTACATTGATATCATTTGATACAGTCAATGTTGAATTATTAATTTGAGCCTTTATCGTATTTGTATAAATATCGACGCCAAATGCGCCTTGAAGATTAAACGAAGCTTGTGCTCCTGTGACTACAGAACCGGCTACAGCTACAGAAATAGCATCTTCGGTGATTTCCGGCACCTTTACGGTTTGTCCGTCAACAGTTTTTTCTTTATATTTATTGTTTACCTCAACATTAACCGATTTAGCTTGTGTAATAGTACTGTTATTAATTGTCGCTGTAGTTGTTTTGTCAAAAGAATTGTCATTGTTCGCCAATCCTGCGCCCATTGCGAAACTCGTGTCTGCTTGCGGTACGCTTACGCCCAGACCGCCTGCTCCTTTGTATAATTTAGTGTAATTATTCGCTGTAACCGCTATATCAATAGTGTTAACGTCTGATGTTTTACTTATTATCGCATCATTAATAGAAGCATTAACAGCATTTTCTAAAATACTTACGTTAAAAGAACCACCGACAGCAACTGCAGTATTTTTACTACTGTCTGGATTTGCGACCGTAACTCCTACACCTGTTGCAACATCAATATTTTCTACGTAATCAGAGGCTGTTACACTTAACTTATTACCATTGTCAGCGTTAATGTCTGTGAATTTTAGCATTAAATCCGTATTATTATTATCAATACCTAATATCGAATTTGTCGAACTCTCATTCATATATAAATTTAAAGCTGCTCCTGCGCCGACTGTGCCTGCTTTTGCAACGCCACCTGATATGTTTAAAAATCTGGTTTCTTGTTTTGATGCTATATTAACGTCTTTACCGACATTTATAACGGCATTTCCGACTTTAGATTCGACTGCAATTTTATTTATTTGCGCATTTACCGCACCTGCAGCAGCTACTGAAATACTGTTTCGTGATTGATTTGCTTTTTCCAATTCTGAATTCAGTTCAGCATTAGATTTTTCGCCCAAAGAACCTTGATAAGCAACCGGTTTGCCATTTGCGTCCGTTAAAACTTTGCCCGTTGAAGGGTCATAGTACTGTTTATTTTTATCGGTTACATATTCTTTTCCGCCAACAACTAACTTTGGTCTGCCATGTTTGTCCAAAGTGTTAGGATTTGTGTTTCCCACAAATGAAGGATTACCTTGCTGCTCTGTAGTTTTACTTCCCAATTTAGAAAGAATTGTTTGAATTATAGTCTGCCATCCGCCGACATTTTGTGCTTTTTGATTCCCAGCAGGATTGCCACTACCATTATTTGTTGCATCTTGCTTAGATTTTTGAACACTGACACCACCTGCAAAAGCTCCTGCAAGTGCTACATTTATACCTTTTGTTTCCGTTTCCGAAATAACATTTAAATTATCTGACAAATTTATTAAGGCACCATCTGCAATATTCGAAAATACATTACGATCAACCTGATTTACAATAACTGTCGCTCCGACCGCAACCCCAGATGAAGAAGTCGGCGTTTTCGCTCCTGCAGGTGCTCCTTCTTTAACTTTATAAGTTTCTGATTGTTTTGCTAAAGCTCCGCCAAAATTTATAGCAGAAACTTTGTCCGTTATTGCTCGAGCTTCAGTCGTATCTATCAATCCGTCAGAATTGAGCGTTTTCACTTTAATTATCGGTGCAGTAGAAGAATCAGTTTCTCCAGCAACCGCCGTCTTATATTCCATATACAACGCCGCCTGACTGTCAGTTAATCCGGCATAAAGTGCTGTATTTGAACGATTGTCATAAGTTTCTTTTTCTGTTGTACTCAAGCCGCTGTACAATTTTGCTTTATAAGTACTTATATCTGCGTCTGTCGCAGTACCGTCCTGAATTTTTGTCGCTAACGCCACGAAATCTGCATCATAAGTAACAGATTCAGCATCAGTCATAGATGTTCTGTTGTCGTTAATTTTGTCGACAACTGCGTCTATTGCTGTTTGATTGGAATTAATTTTTTCAAGAATTGGTGTCATAGTCGCATTTGCGTCATTTTCTGCGTCCGATATTTTATACTGCGCATCCCAAATTGTTTCTTGCGCATTTTGCCATGCTGTTATCGCTGCATCTATGACTTCTTGTGTTGCATCATTCGCCCATAATTTATCCGAAGGCTCCAAATATTCAAAATCAGGCTTTGTATCTTTCGCCTCTTTTTTTGATAAATATCTTAAATAGGCATCTACTGTATTTGAATCGGGCGTGCCCAAAGTTTCAAATTGATCCCAAACTTTTATGGAATGAGCCATTTTGGCGCCTTTACCTGAAGATACAGTCAAATTTTTTGCGTTTATTGTCGAATTACCTACATTTGATAATGTGTCGCCTTCCGTATCCGAAACCAAAACTGTTCCATCAATTGCAACAGTTTGAGCTGATCCGCCTGTTACACCAATATTCACGTAAATCTGTTGACTTCCTGAATATAGTCCTACAGTGCCTTCAGGTGCCGTGATTTTTGCATTATCACCTATTAACGCTTTTGCATTGGCTGTATTATTTGAAATTAAAATAGAACCGCCTATGCCTGCCAATCCGCCTGTGACACCCAAAGGCTTAAGCAATGATTTTATCGTGCCTGCTGCGTTATTGTATATGATATCGTTTGCGGCATTAACAGTTATATCCCCATGCGAAGACGTAATTTCAGCATAATCACCAATTTCCGCAATCGTATTATTTACTATGTCGGAATAGACTACGGAACCGGCAAGCGCAACTCCGTTATTTCCTGAGCCTGCGGAACTTTGTGCGTAATTATTCAAAAATCCTTCTAATCCTAATGTTCTTGTCAGCCCTATTTGTTTAATTCCCATTGCAATAGGCTTGACATTCGCAATAACATCGCCCAATGAATCTGATATCCCCGAAAGGCTCGACAAATCCCAAGCGCCTTGTTCTGATGTATCGCCGGAAAGTCCGAAGTATATTTCTGTTGCTGTATCTGCTACCGTAAATGCGAACTGCAATGTCTGCTCGTTTAACGGTAATTCGGTCGTGGCATTCACTGTTACACCATTCCTTGCGTTAACCGTAGAGTAAGCTACAGGAACACCGTTTGCGTCAGTTACAACCTTTCCGGTAGAATTTTTCAATGCACCTGCTATTCTTGCATAAGAATTTGTATTCTGATTGTTGACAACCACCGCACCACCGGCAGAAGCAGTTTCAGCTTTGCCAGATGCTGCAATTGCTTTATTTATAGTTAAATTGACATTATTTGCATTTACATTGACTTTATCAGCGGTCATTATTTTAGCATTTGAGCCTATTTCAGCATTTGCCGTAATGTTTTCATTATTTATCAGCACTGCGCCGCTTAATTCTATATTGTTTTCATCGCCTTGTATTCCGATATCGGTTAACGTTGGATTTTTTAGCAATTTTACCTTGTTTGATAGCGATTTAACTGGAGTCAATGCTTTTGATGAATTTGCTGTTTTAGTCGCCTTTTCTTCTTTTAGCTGTTGCGCAGTCGCAGCAGTTGTAGAAGAACTTATAAATAGATTTTGCGCTGTTACATCTACATCTCCTATTGTGTTTATTGTTGTATCTACAATTGCATTTGTATTTATTGCATCATGTTTCATCAAAACACTAGCCGCTGCGGAAAATGTGCCAACATACTTTATAGGACTATATGTAGCGACATTTTTGATATTTATTAGCTCATTTGTAAAATTCACTGCTTGAGTATTTACATTTGCTGCCTTAATAACACCTCCTGAATGTATCACCGCATTAGTATCTGCTTGATTTGTATAATTAATAACTGAAAGTTGCAAATTCGGTAATATATCCAATTCTTTCAATGCACCTGTATTATTCATTTTTATTATTGCACTATTCTTAGATAATGCAGAGAGTTCCAAATTACCCAAGGCTTCAACTTTTGCACCACTGTTTATATTTACATTTGAAACAGTTTTTGCACCGACCGCATAAAATATTTCATCAGGGTCGCCATTTATCGAAGAAAGATTCATTCTGTACACTTTTGGCGTTTTTATATTCGTCGTAGCTACTGCAGTTGATGCCAAATTGATGTCATTTGTTGCTTTTAATACAGCTCCTTCGTTTATATTGACCTCAGCCTTTGCTCTGGCTCCGACAAAATTGTCAAATCCGTCATCTCCAAAAAATTGTGTTCCAAAATCTGTAAATGTAACATTATCATCACCGACCAACAAATCGAGGACTGAGGCTACAGAGCCTGCTGTCGCTGTAAACAAAACATCGCTTTGTGCAGTTATATCTATGCCCCGAGCTGCCAGCACTGCGTTTTGAATATTGACAGTCGCTGCACCTTCATCTATATCCTGAACTGAGGCACCACTCAACAATGAACCGAGTATAAGTGAGTTTTCCAATCCGAGAATATCGACTGCTGTTTCGCCTGCATCTTCCAAATATTCACTCCAAGTTTTTGAAGATGTATCTTCTGCATCTTTTGCGACAGCAATAACACCGCCTTTAGCCAATATTGCTATTTTTCCGTTATTCAGTCCGAATGTCTTTCCGCTCGTAACATTATTACTCACCAACGCATTAAACAGCATTTCTGCCTGACTTTCAGTAGTAATGTTTGAAGTCTCTGCAGTACCGTCAAAATTACTTACTCCTGCAAAAACTCCTGTCTTTTTTGAAGTATCAGCATTTCCGATATTAATATTTTTTGCATGCAAATTAACATCACCACGTGAAAAAACTTTGCCTTGTATATTTATATTCCCGGTCGATGAGGTTTTTAATGCACCTAATGCCGTTGTAATTGCATTTTCTTCAGGTTGTATTGCAGCCCCATTCCAATTCGTTGTCGTGTTTTTGAATGTATTATACGCTTCAGAATGTGGCGTTAATGCAGTAAGAGAACCAACGTTTAAAACACCTGAAGCACCAACAACCATACCGTTCGGAGATACAAAAATTGCATGACCGTCGTAAAATGACCCATCTCACATTGTGTTTAACAATCCGTTTATATTCACACCGTTATCTACAAGGTTTACAAAACGTGAAACATTTTCCGCTCCGTATTTAAAAATAAGATTAGCTATATCACCTTGAGTAAGATTAAAATTTGTATATTGTCGAAATCCTGTCGCCCCACTTTTGAACGAAGGGTCTATGTTGTAAACGCTGTTGCCACCTGAACCTGGAGTTGAAACGACCCCGGTTATGTCAGAAGCTGCAACCGGTAATATAAACTGTTGCAACGTAAATAATATACATAGAAATAACCCGAGCAATTTTCTCAATATCATTTTCATACTAACCTCATAATTATTTAATAACATATTATGTTTCCCCAATATACAATTCGCTATATGTTTTTCGATAAATGTTAAAATTTATTATTAAAAATTAATGAATATTTACATTTTAAAGGTAAATATTTTTATTCATGGTATTCTCAACCTAAAGGGGAAAAGTGAGACTTTTTATGAAAAAGATTAAAAATAATATTTTAGCGTACTATCGTTGTTTATGCTGTTGTTTTATTGCAAATAAACGGAGTATCAGCCGTACCTACCGTTAATCCCGGTAATTATGATGCGGGCGCAATCAATACTCATTCTATGGACATGCTTAAGCAGGAGCAAATGCTTAAAAAAGAACGAGAAGACTACAAAAAATATCAACAATTGAAAAAAGACGATTCAAAAAAAAATGACGAAATAAGAGATGAACAGGAGTCAGAAACAAAAACGCCGATAAAAGCTAAAGTATCAGAATATGAAACTGAAGGTGTTTATGTCAATAAAATAAACTTCACTGAGTCTTCAATTTTTACGGAAGAAGAATTGAACGAATTTGCGAAACAAATTGAAGGTCAAAATGTGTTTATGCCTCGTTTAGAGCAATTGGTTACGAGTATTAACAAAGCATACGCTGAAAAAGGATATGTTACGGCACGTGCTTTTTTAGTGCCTCAACTCGTAGACAACGGTAATATCAATATTGATTTAGTTGAAGGTAAGGTAGGAAATATTACTGTAAGCGGAAATCGCTGGACTAAAAGCAAATACATAACCCAACGATTGACTCAAAAAAAAGGTGCAATTTTTGATATATTACAACTTGAAAAAGATATTCTTAATTTTAACAGATACAATGAAGGAATTAAAATTAAAGGCAGTCTATATCCCGGTACAGAAAACCACTCAACTGACATAAAATTTGAAGCCGAAGAAACTTTTCCTTTTCATTTGACTACATACTTTGACAATGCAGGTCGAAAGACAATCGGTAAATTAAGAGGCGGATTGGCGTTGCAAAGTGATAGTTTATTTGGCTATAGAGATAGATTTGCATTAGGCGCTTATGCAAGTAAAAGCTCTATTACACCTTTTGCTGATTACAGCATACCTGTGAACAAATACGACGGCAGAGTTGGTTTGACCTATTCGTCAAGTTTTGCTGATATTACTTCAGGCGACTTTTCAATGTTTAATATTAAAAGTCGTTCTCAAAATTATTCGCTTTATTATTCTCATCCGTTAATTCGTAAACCGGCTTTTGAATTAACTGGAATTGTTTCAGCCAACTATAAACAAGCAACGACATCTTTTGATGGTACAGATTTATATACAGACAAAATAAGCGCTGCGCAAGCAACCTTAGCTGGAAAATACAATTCCAAAAGAGGCATATGGTACGCTACACAAAGCTTTTACCACGCATTGCCGTTGATTCAGAAAGAATCTAAATATTTCAAATATGAAGGAAGCTTAGTTCGACTACATGATTTTTCTCACGGAATTATAGGACAATTCAGAACAAATTATCAAGTTGTGCCTACAGACGTAATTCCTTATGTCGACCAAATGCAAGCTGGCGGTATTTCTTCTGTAAGAGGCTATTCAGAAGGTCTTTTAATAGGTAAATCCGGCTATGTAATTAGTGCGGAACTTATTTTCCCGATTGCACCGAGTGAAATAACTCTCGACAAAAAAAACGATAAACCTCGAATTATTCCTTTTATTGGGAAATGGATAAAAGGTGCTGTTTTTGTTGACCATGCCGGAATATTTCCTTTTAAAGGGAATGGACCAGGCGCTCAAAGTGTAAACAGTAATGACTACCTGCTTGGTGGAGGCTTAGGACTAAGAATATCTTTGCCTGGAGATTTGACAGGTCGCTTGTACTGGGGCTTCCCTATGATTAATAATAATCACGAACAAGTCTCAAGAGGTTCAAGATTTCATTTTGAAATTACTCTTACTCCTGACTTTTATAAAATCATGGAAATGCGCAAATCCAAAAAGAAAGATACACTATAAGTATCTCTAGTTGCAAAATCTAATTTTTATCGTATTTATAAACTGCGTTGATTAGTCACATCTCTATACGAAAGATATAAAATTACTTGTCCTTATGTTTTTTAGTATTTTCAATGACCGCCTTTGCAATTTGTTTTGCTTCTTCAATTCTTTTGTTATTTATTTTTTCTTGCAGTGTTTTGACTTCTACAAATTGAACACCTAAATTCTCGTTTACACTATCCGGCGAAGAAAATGTATATAAAGAATTATTATATAAATACTTGTTTGAAAAAGCGATTAAATGTTCATGTCTACTTCTGTAATGCCATTTTAAAGGACATTGAGGGTATGCTGCGACAACACATTGGTCTAAAAGACTTTCCAAATCTTTTGTTTTTATCTCTTCCGTATCAATATTTTCGTCTTCAAACTCAACAGATATATCAATGTCTTTTTTAAACCAAGAGGATGGTGGTAATTGTTTAGAATCTCCAGCTACAATCATATTATTTGCTCAATATCTCATTAGGCGTAAATATGGACGTATTCACAGATTAAAATTTAGAATAATCAAGCCAATTATTTAATGTTAACTTTTATTAACAACAATCCTTAATAAATAGCAATTTTTTAACCAAAATTGTTTTTATAAAAACAAGAGTATATTGTTATTTGTATATACGTGTTTTTAATATCATTTGAAATAAAAGAGTGACAGAAGAAATATGAATAGAGGGGTAAAAGGATTATGACTACAACATCAGGAGTATCTAACGGAACACAGACAAGGTTCAACCCAGTTAACGGTAAGCCGGAAACAACAACTGCTGAAACTGAACAGCCAAAGAAAAGAGGTGCAGTATTGACTAGTGCGACTGCGACTAGTGTATTCGGCGAAATGAAGCACGGCACTTCAGAGAAAGTTGCAGCTGGTCAAACAGGTATCATCGATAATGAAGAAGATGGCGATGAAAAAACTGATATCAAAGCAAGCACAGCTGTTGAAGATGCTGATTTGAAAAAACAAGGTTACAACTCTAGAACAGAAGGTGTTGACTACGGTGATAAAGCTGCTAGAGAAGAATTGTCGGCAGAAGATAAAGACGGAAAAACAGGTTGGGATAAATTAGCTGAACAAGATAAATTCTCAGATGATGATAAATCAAAAATAAGGACAGCTTTGGGTGATGTGGTTGCACAACCCGGCGCAGACGGCAAAACAGAATACTATAAGCCACCAACTCAAGCTGAGTACGATGAGTTCTATAGTAAACCTGAAAATCAAGGTAAATTATTACCATATACAAAAATTGATATGAATAATGCAGAAGGTAAAACACTCCAAAAATTGTTAAATCCGTTTGCAGGTAGCGGAACTACACCTGCTGCTACAGGCTCAGGTTCAAGCGCAGGTTCAAGCGCCCCTGTAGAAACAGGCAGTGCCGCAGGAGAAACACCGTCAGAAACGGAATCAGAGCAGACTGGTGTTGCTCATGAGCCTGCTGCAGGTTCAAAGCCGGATAAATACAATCATGAGTCTACAACAACAGATAGACATGGTAACAAGATATCAAGTGAATACGTCGATAATGGTGATGGAACGCATACTATTTATGCTAAAAACGAGGACGGTACTTACAAAGAACTCAAAACGGTAGATGAAAATGGTGATGATGTCGCTAAAGAAATGTTGAAAAACAAGACATCTGGAGATATTGCTGGACTTGACGAAGCTGAAAGTGAAGAAGTAGCAGGGCAACTACCAGAGGGTACCTGGGGAAAAATGGATGCAAGAGATGGTAAAATCAATATCTATGATGATAATGGTAAATTCTTGTCCAGTGTAGACTCTACAGCTCAAAAAGGTTTAAATGCTTTAAAGGGTGATGATGGAAACTTTAGTATCACAGCTGATAATGTAGAAGCAGCAAAGGCATTTTTAACAGGAGAGGCGAGAAATCTAAGTGCAAAGGATTTGAGGGCTTTAACTGAAGCGCTTGATGCATATACACAAGCACATGTCAAATCGTAAATTAACTACACAAGAATAATATAAAAAAAATAGTTGCCTAAAAGGTGACTATTTTTTTGTTATGTTTGTTGTTAATCAGTCGAGAAGCTCCTGAACTTGGGTATGTCGGTTGGGCGTACTTGCCCAACAAAAATTGTGTTTGTTTTTGGCTTGTCGGTTGGGCATACTTGCCTAACAAAAATTGTGTTTATTTTTGGCTTTGTCGGTTGGGCATACCTGCCCAACAAAAATTATTGTTTATTTTTTGTAGCAGGCACTTTTTCTCATTGCAGAAAAAGTACCCAAAAAG
>CAZTVM010000009.1:0-31333 GCA_964617065.1 uncultured Muribaculaceae bacterium | reverse complement strand
ACCCTTTGTTTTTGAGTATTTTAACCAGTTCAACAGAGCAGGCTATAATAAAGAAAGCAACGAGTAAAAACAATGGCACTCCACCGACCCCAAAGCACGTAATGCCTACAGCTGCAATGAGTAGTCCTGTTATTAGTCTTTTTGCTTTATTACTAAGCTTGTCAAATGAAGTCATTATACTGTCAAAACCTCTTTTTCTTTTTCAGATACGAGTGTATCAATATTTTTTATAAATTTGTCAGTCAAATTTTGAATTTTAGTTTGGTTGTCCTTGACCATGTCTTCTGAAAGGTTTTCAGATTTTTCAAGCTTTTTTAAGTCATCTGTCATATCTCTACGAATATTTCTCACCGCAACTTTAGAATCTTCACCTATTTTTTTGACATCTTTAGAAAGTTCTTTTCTTCTATCAGCAGTCAATGGTGGGAATGTTAAACGAATACAAATTCCATCATTGTTAGGCGCAACACCGATTTCAGCTTTAATAATAGCTTTTTCGATGTCTTTCATAATAGATTTGTCAAATGGTGTAATGACGAGAGTTTGACCATCTTGGACTGTGACTTGTGAAAGTTGTCTCAAAGGTGTTGGCGCTCCGTAGTATTCTACAACAACTTTTTCCAAAATAAGAGGATTCGCACGACCTGTACGAATTGCACCGAATTCTTTTTTCATCTGTAAGACAGCTTTATCCATCTTTTCTTCACCATTTTTAAATAATTCTTGAACAGCCACTTTTTATTCTCCTATATATGTCCCTATTTTTTTACCTTCTAAAATCATTTGAATGTTACCTTTTTGCGCAAAATCAAAAACCAAAATAGGAATTTTATTTTGCTGACATAAGGCACACGACGCAGTGTCTATAACTTTTAATCCGTTCTTTATTATATCATCATAAGTAATATTGTCATATTTAGTAGCAGAAGAATTAGTGCGAGGGTCATCAGAGTAAACACCGTCAACTCCGTTTTTAGCCATGAGCATAGCTTCTGCGTCTATTTCAGCCGCTCTCAAAGCAGCTGCGGTGTCAGTAGTGAAAAATGGATTACCTGTACCTGCAGCAAAAATGACTACTCGCCCTTTTTCGAGATGCCTAATAGCCCTAAAACGGACGTACGGCTCTGCGATTTTATTCATAGTAATCGCCGACTGAACTCTACAAGATACATCTATTTTTCTCAATGCACTTTGCAACGCAATAGCGTTCATAACAGTTGCTAACATTCCGACATAATCACCACTTGCTTGGTCCATACCGAGCTTTGCGCTGTTTTTCATTCCTCTGAAAATATTGCCACCGCCGACAACTACAGCAATTTGAGCTCCGGAATCATGCGCTATTTTTATTTCGTTTGCTATCATTTCTACCGGCTGTTGCGCTATACCAAATTCTTGGTCGCCTAATAGCGCTTCTCCACTAACTTTTAATAATATGCGTTTATACTTCAACATCTCTATAATCAATCCTATTTTGTAACAAAAACTACCCTGCTACCTCTTTTTAAATTATACGCTAAAAGTTAAATTTCGGTTAGTAAAATTCATGTAAAAAATATTAAGTTTTGTAAACATTTGGATTGCACGCTAAATAAAAAACAAAACATATTTTTAAAAAAACAACTACGCTGTTAATAGTAAAATTATAACTAAAGGATAGCAAAAGACAAAAAAAAATGTTATAATTTGAATAACGAGATTAAATAAGTGTTCTTTTTACCCTTTATCAAATGTAACTAAATATTAAAAACAAAAATAAAAAAGGCAATAATTTAACTCTCAAATTGTTTATATATTCATAGAAGTGTGAAGGAAAATGTCGGAGGAAAGACATACATGGTAATTAGTGTAAATTCAAGAAAAAAACAACAAAAAAAATCATTTACAGAGTTGCTGGATGATTTACGTAAAAGCAATTCAGAAAAAGTGCGTTACAACGCAGCTCGTATTTTTGGTGAAATGGGTGATTCAAAAGCAGTTGAACCACTTATTGATGTACTAAAAAATGACAAAAACGGTTCAGTTCGTTTGTATGCAGCTCGTGCTTTAGGCGAGTTAGGCGATGTGAATGCTACTATGCCGTTGATTGAGTCGTTACGTGAAGACAGAAATGTCGATGTTCGTGTGCGTGCAGCTCGTGCTTTAGGTCGTTTAGGTGGTCAAGAAGTCGTAGAACCTCTTGTTGAAGCTTTAAATGATGAAAATTCTCAAGTTTGTATCACTGCTACAGAGGCTTTAATTGAAGTCGGTGACTTAGCTACTGATGCACTTATGGAAACGCTTGATAACGAAAAAGTTAATGTCAGATGTGATGCTACTCGTGCTTTAGGTGAAATTGGTAATCCTAAGGCTGTTGATAAAATTATTCTTATGTTGAACGACGAATGGGTTAACGTGAGAATATATGCTGTTACGTCGTTAGGAAAACTCGGTGAGAAAAAAGCTGTTCCTGCATTGATTGATGTCATGAAAAATACGCAAGAAAATGATTTAGTCAGGGCCGGTGCTGCTGCCGCTTTAGGAGTTTTACGTGACCAACGTGCATTGCTCCCATTGCGTGAGTTGATTATGGCTGCTGACGAACTCGGTGAGCTGGAAGATACTGCTTTAAAATCTTTCAAAAAAATCATGGCTGCTAATTGGCAAGCTATTCCCGGGGCTGCACCTCAAAAAAAATAAAACATTTTGTTTATACAAATATAAAAAGCTACTTTCAAATTCGAAAGTAGCTTTTTTATTATACTTTTTTACAATTTTGTTTTAAAATTGTGCTAAAAGGATTAATTATGACGAACAAAAATATTGATATAAAACCATATTTATTTTCTTTTAATTCAGATAATGCTGATGAATTTAAAGAAATTTTGAATAAAAGTTTTGATGATTTTATCAATTGGAGAAATAGTTTTCATTCTGAAGATTTTAGTTTGCAATCAGGAGTCGATAAAACGGCACCGACGTATAAATTAAGTCAGGAGCGCTTTCACAAATATTTTGGTGAAATGCTAAATAGGTTGCATGAATCTACGCCTTTTCATTCGGCGAGATATTTAGGTCACATGCAGGCGGAGCGGTTAATGCCTAGTTTAATTGCGAATTTTGCTACTCTTTTGTATAACTTGAACAATGTATGTTATGAGGGTTCTCCAATAACTATTGAGATGGAGTATGAAATTGCTCAAGAATTAGCCAAAATGATTGGTTTTGACGAAAAAATTGCATGGGGTCATTTGACGGGTGGGGGCACTGTTGCGAATATTGAAGCACTTTGGGTTGCACGTAATATAAAATATTTCCCTCTTATTGCTAAAGACATTTCTTACAAATACAATAAAAGTTTTTGTTTAAAATTATTGAACGGAGCTATCGTTGATATTAAAGATTTAGACGATTATGTATTATTGAGTATGCCACCTGAAACTTTGAGGCAGTTGACATTTGACTTTTTTAATATGGACTGGGATATAAATATTTATGAAGAAGTCTTTAATAATGATAAAAATATTTCGCATTATGGTATGAAAAATTTTTATGATGGAAAAATTCTAGTTTCAGCAACGAAACATTACTCTTGGCCTAAAGCTGCGGAAATATTGGGGTTTGGACGTAAAAATACAGTTTTGGTTGATGTCGATAAAAATTTCAGAATGGAAATTTTAGATTTGAGAAAAAAATTAGAAATTTGCGCAAAAAAAAGAGAACCTGTCGTTGCTGTTGTAGCTATGATTGGAACTACCGAGTCTTCTTCAATTGATTACTTAGACAAAATCGTTGAAACAAGGGCTTGGTATGAACGTGAGTACAATGCCTCATTTTTTATACATGTCGACGCTGCTTACGGTGGGTATGTAAAATCATTATTTTTAGATGAGAACAACAATATGCTCAAATATGAAGAAGTTAAAAAAGAATTAGACGGTTTATGGCCTTCAAAAGAAATTTACAGCGCTTTTTCTGCTTTATCGGAAGCTGATTCAGTAACGGTAGACCCTCATAAACTTGGCTACGTACCTTATTCAGCTGGTGCTGTAATTTACAAAAACAAAGTTACTAAGCGTGCAACCGTAGTAAAAGCACCTTATATTTCTAATACGACAACACCGGAAGATGATGATTTATATTTTGGTGAATATATTTTGGAAGGTTCAAAGTCAGGCGCAGCTGCATCTGCTTGTTGGCTTGCGCATAAAATTTTGCCACTAAACATTCATGGCTATGGTCAATTACTAAAAAATCCAATTTGTGATGCGCACTATTTAATGTCAAAATTTGAAAAAACTTTTCCTACTACTATTAACGGTAAAAAAATCAGTGTTAAGTTTTTTAATTCGCCGGATATTGATATTTTGCTTTACGCTTTCAATATAGAAGGCAATACATCATTAAAAGTTTTCAATGATTTTAATAATGCAATAAAGGAAAAAATAATTTTTCATCCTCATAAGCCTCTCAGTGAACATAATTACATGGTCGCTTGTACAATTTTTGATTTTGCAACATACAAAAATTCAGTAAATGAAGCGTTAAATGACTTAAATTTAGATGTGAACGAATGGCAAAGTGGTGCTACTCCGATAATGCTGTTTAGGACGACTATTATGACTCCAAACCTGTATACTGATGAACTTAAAAACTATTACTATCAAGGCTTTGCTGACTACATACTCAAAGTCATTGGTGAAATATCTTATAATTTTTGATGTTTAATTGAGTATACAAAATTTTACTCTCACTTATTGATTTTTGTTTATGATAATATTAGCTTGTCGCAGAATGGGTGGAGTTGTTTTACAATATGAAAATTGAATTTATAAAAAAACATCCGGAAGTAGCAACTATTGTTGGGCTGTTAGTTGTTTTTTATTTCATATTTTTCTTTGGCATAGGGAACTATCCTTTGATGGACATAGATGAAACGAGGTATGTCTTAATGTCAAGAGATATGTTCCATTCGAAAGATTTTTTGACGTTATATTTGAATGGTGATTATTTTTTTGAGAAGCCTCCATTATACTTTTGGGGCGAATGTTTCTCGTTTAAATTATTTGGTGTGGTTAATGAGTTTACTGCTCGTTTCCCTGTAGCTTTGTATGGAATGTTGTCTTCTTTTTTGTTATATTTTGTCGGAAGAAAAATAGTTTCAAGAAAATATGGTATAATTTCAGCGTTGGTTTTAGCGACAAGTGTTGAGTTTACAATCCTCTCTAAATACGCAATTTTAGACATTTTACTCGCTATGTGCATAGGTTTTTCTGTTTATTTTGCATTTTTAACTTATTTTGTTGCAGATAAAAACAAAAAATATTGTTGGTGGCTATTTTATCTTTTTTCAGGTCTTGCAGTTATGTCTAAAGGTATTCCTGGTTTTATTATACCGTTCGGTACTGTATTTTTTATCTCGCTTGTCGGCAAAAAATTTAAAGAAATGTTTCGTTTGCAATATATTTTTCCTGGCGTATTAATTTTCTTAATTGTGGTTTTGCCGTGGCACATATTGATGTTCAATATTCATGACCCATTGTTTTTTAACGAATATGTAATAAAACACCATTTGAATAGATTTATGAACTCGTCACTCATTGGACGAGCTGAACCGTTTTATTATTACTTTCTAGTTTTGTTATGGGGGCTTTTGCCATGGACATTTTCAGCTATTGCTGTTTTGAGTACGAAATTCAGGTCAATGATGCATTTAATAAAAAATAAGTTTGTTTTTGAAAATCTAACATCACCTCAAAAGTTTTTAATATTCAATGCTATTAGTTTCGTTTTTACTTTTTTGTTTTTTTCGTCATCAAGCACGAAATTAATAACTTATCTAATTCCTGTTTACTTTTTTACAGCATGTTTAGTCGGTTGGATTTGGTATCAATATATTGAAAATAATTCTCACTCAAGGGCTATTGCTATCTCAGTTTATATTTGGAATGGACTATGTCTTATTGCAGCGGTTACAGCTTTATTTATGAAATTTTTCTTACCTTCTCAGCTCTACAATGATTTAGCTGATGTAAAAACGATGGTAATTTTTACATTTTTTGTGACGAGCTTGTCGGGGATAATTTGTGCCAAAAATAACAAACGATTAGGTGTCTTTACATCTTATGTTGCTTTTATTGTTTTACTTTCAGCGTTTAGCACGAGTGAAATTTTTAAACTCGATTACAAATTTGGGCAAAACGATTTGATTAAATTCGCAAATTATTCAAAAGATAATAACTACACAAAAATGGTAACGCTTAACACAGGTAAGAGATTTTCATTGAATTATTATGGGATAAAAGACGTAAAATATATTATAGAAAACGAATTTCCTAATACTGATGATATCTTTGCGGACAAAGATATTTTAGTTGTTGTAAAAAATAAGAATTTAGAGAAAATTAAAACACCTGAAAACAAGTACGAAGTAATCTATACCGGAAGAAAGTACAGTTTGCTAAAGGGACAATAGCTTAATCTAATTTTTTTTCAACAATGTGGCGAGGGCGGTTTTTGACTTCTTGCAGAATTTGTCCGATGTATTCGCCGATAATCCCGATAGCTAAAATTTGAATACCAGCTAAAAACATTTCGAATATTTCGTAATAACGTAGTCCTTCAAAGCCTTGCATTCCTTTTAATTCACTGTATAGTTCGTAAAATGCAAATACAAAACTCATACAAGAAATAAATATACCGACATAAAAAATCAATCTTAGTGGGCGAACGCTAAAAGATGTTATACCCCATGCTGCTAATCTCAACAATGCAATAAATGAAAATTTTGATTTATCAAACTCACGTTTTTTTACATCAAAGTATACATAATCGCATTTTAATCCTGTATCAAAACAAACACCTCGTAAAAACAAGTTTCTTTCTTGGTACAAATATATTGTGTTGAGCGCATTTTTACTCATTAGTCTGTATTCAGAGTGATTAGGGATTAATCTGGCGCCGAGTAATTCCATAGTTTTGTAAAAGCAAATTGATGACAATTTTTTGATGATATTGTCATTTTTTCTATTGTTTCTGATGCCACAAACTATTTCGGCTCCGCTTTTGTATTTTTCAATAAATTCACCGATTTTATTTTCGTCTTGTTGCAAATCTGCGTCTATTGTTATCACGCAATCTATATTTTTGGAATTGACGTACTCTAATCCTGCAAGAATAGCGTTTTGATTTCCGAAATTTCGTGTAAATTTAATCCCTTTGATAAAGTTTGGATATTTTTTATGTGCTGTTTCAATTATGTCCCAAGACTTGTCCGTACTACCATCATCGACAAAGCAAATAAAACTGTTTTGCGACAAATTATGTTCTGAAATTGTTTTTTTTAAAATGCTGATAAAACGTTCGATATTGTTAGTCAATGTTTTTTGCTCGTTGTAACAAGGTACAACGAATGCTAATTTTTCTTGTTTCACGGATAATTTTCCTTGTGTTAAAATTAAATCAGTCTATGAGGATTATAAATGAATGGGTACTAAAAAACAACTTATTTTTAATGCTGACGATTTTGGTATAAGTGAAGGCACTAACGACGCAATAAAAGAATGTTTTTTGCAAGGAATTATTACTGCTACGAGTATAATGCCGACTGCTCCGTGTTTTCTCGGCGCTGCTGAAATGTTGTCAGAAATAAATGACGTGAATATTGGCGTACATCTAGATATAATTGAATTTCAATCTATTCAGAAAAAACGGCAAAACAAATCTTTATTGTACGATTGTGATGGCAAGTTTAATAATGGGTATTTAGATTTGATTAGAAAATCTTATTCGAAAACTTTTATGCTTGAATTGGAGTCAGAGTTTCGCTCACAAATTGAAACTGTCTTGAAATATACAAAAATTCAGCACATCGATTCGCACGTTCATACTCATGCAATCCCGAAAATATTTGAATTAACTTGCAAGCTTGCTAAAGAATATGACATTCCTTATATCCGTACTCAATTTGAACATCCTTATTTTGTGTTCGATTTGAAAAAATATTTTTCTAGCAAATATCCTATTAATCTAATAAAACTTTTTTTGCTTAACAGTTTTTCGTTGATTAATAAGCCTATAGCTCAAAAGTATGACTTAATTACGAATGATTGCTTCGTAGGCATTGAATACACCGGGTTTATGGACAAAAACACAATCTTGTGTGGCATAAAAAAAGCTCCGGAAGCCTCTTTGGTTGAAGTTATTGCTCATCCTACAACCGACAAAAATAAAATCTATAATTACAATGAGTATTTAACATTAATGTCCACTGATATTCTGACTGAAAACGATATTGAAATCTATAATTTTTAGTAATAATTGTTAACTTTTTATAAGCTTTAAGAATTTCAAAAAGCAATTTTTAATTGCAAAATGTTTTTATAGAGTTATAGGATATAAGGAAGATGGGGAATAGTCCATGGGGGATTTTAAGATTGTTCAAGTCGGTACATTACGTACCGCAGGCGCTCCAAGCCCAAGAGTTGATACTACTTATAGAACGGTTGATTGTCCTGGCAAAAAAACAATAGAAGGTGACTCGGTTTTTACCTACGAAGGCACGAGTTATAAATTAGCACAAAAAAGAACATACGGAAGTGGTGACAGTGAGTATACCATTGAGCTGCTAGATAATGGCAAAAACAGTGAAAATCTAGTTAATACAAAACGTACTGCTGAAAATGTAGACGACGGTGTTACGCCTATAGATGATAAAAAAAAAGTTGCACCTTCTTTTGCTGAGTCTTTTGACGCAGGTGCAGGCGGTGATATAATGAAAATCACTAAAGGTGGTGAAACAAAATATTATCGTTTAACTTCAAAATATGGCGGAAGTTTGGTTGAAATACCATCTGAAGCGCTAAGCTCATCGGATGCTAGTGATAGAACTAAGACTCCGACACTCCCGGAAATTGAAATTGAAGATAAAGATAAAGATAGATCTGAAGTCTATGATGGGTGGCGCACTAAAATGCGATCATTTACACATAATCAGTTGGCAGCATTACTAAATGATTTTGACACTAACCAAGATGGGCTTTTATCGATAACAGAATTTATTGAAAGTGGTAAAGCCAAAAATACAAAGATGGATAACCTTTTTTGGAGCGCACAGGCTCTAAATCTTGATGGCAATCGTTACATTACAGAGGACGAATTGAATAGGTTTAATTTATCTTTTGCTGTTACTAAAAAAGCATCCTCTGAATATTATACTGAGCTTTATAGCTCAGCAAGTACACAAAATAAAGCAGTCAATTGCCAGAAGTTGTATAGTAAAAATTCTCACGAAACAAAAGTGCGAGAGTTTTTCTTTACTTCAAAAGCTGTAGCTAGTACAGAAATGCACAGCTTACTTGCAGCACGTAAAGCTGAACGAGAAGCTGCTTCGTCTGATGCGCCTACTGAAATCGCAACTAGACAAGGTTTTATAGATGAAGTTTCATCTGAACAGCCTTATAAAGCTGATGACGGGACAGTTTATCAGGTTCATACTGTCGTTAATCCGGCGCATGGGTTTGTCGGCGAGATTATTCATGTTCAAAATGAAAAATTGAATGTGGATTATGAAACTTGTCGTAAACCTTTCTTCGTCAATGCAGAGAGCTATCCAAATTCTATAAAGGGCATGCCTGAGGGCAATGGGAAAAATGATGCTATAAGTATGTACATACAGATAGCTTATTTAATACAACAACAAGACCCAAAATCGCCGAGTTATGACGAAGACTACATGAAACAGTGCGTAATGGCAACTTTTTATGGACTGGTTAAAGGAGAAGGTGAACATGTCCAATTAAAATCAGATGCACTAGAAAGCTTATTGGCGCTGATTCCAAAAAAAGCTGAATAGCTAGAAAAAATAAAGCGTCTCGAAAGTTGTCATGCTGAAACAGCTTTCAGCATGACGTCACGAGTTTTTCTACCATTTGCTTGCAGTTACAAGAAAATGGCAACGCTAAGTTCTCATGCCTGAACTAATATGTTATTTTTGCCTGTTTCGCTAGTTGGCGAAATTTATGGAGAAAGAGGTAATTTAACCGGCTTCTATATCATAATTAAAAGAATTGACCCAAACATCATAGCCACCGCATAACTCAATTACTGAAAATCCGTTTCGTGATAAGAATAAAGCAGCTTTCGCAGCTAAGTGGCAATATGGATTGTAGCAATAAACTACGTGAAGATTATTTCTCGACAAATCTGTTAAATATTCACCTAATTGGTTTTTAGGTATTGACACTGCATTAGGAATATGACCTTTTTTGTAGTCAGCTTCCTCTCTTACATCGATTAATATAACTTTGTTGTCATTTAGCATTTTTTTTAGTTCAACAGGTCCCACCGTAAAAGCGACTTTTGCAGCAAAAAAATCTTCAGCAGCTGCAGTTTGAGAACGTAAATCATTAATGTAATCTTTCATAAAAAAAATCTCCTTATCTGTTAGCTACAGTATAAGAAGAAGTTTCATAAAAGATATTCTCATAATGGGTTAGTAAACTAAGCGAAGGTCTTGAACGTATCCTCAACGTTCTTTTCAATGACCTTTTTCACAGCTTCCATTTCATTTTGGATTGCTTTTTGTTCTGTATCGAGCTGTTTTAAACGCAATTCAAGTGTCTTATCTTTTTCTTGAATTGATGCAGTTTTTGCATTTATATCAGCAACTGCCTTGTCGTATTGAGATGTTTTGTATTCGTATTCCATCATTGCTTGGTCATACGCATCATCATCTTTTTCACGACTGTAAGTTAAATTGTAAAAATAAGATTTACCTGTTTCTTGTGAAACGGCATTTAATCTGATGTAACGACCTGTTGCATTATCTTTGTCCCAGATACAATTTGTGAAAGTAATATTGTCGTAAACATCATACTCACGTTCATAAAATTCTTGAGCGATGGTCGTTTGATAATAATCTACACCATTCACAAAATCATCTAAGTAACTACCTTGAACGAAAGTCGTAACGCCATCGTTTACATAGTAGTATAAAGTGTTTTTTGCTGCATTTTCACTATCTTCTGTGTAATCTAAATTAGCAATGTAATAATCCATTAAAGATTCATTGCCTGCGTCTTTCGCTTCATTCCAAAGTTCTTGGGTTAAGGTTATATATTGTGCACCTGCATCGACCACTGTTTCTTCAACATTCTTTAAATAAGTAGAAATATCAGCGAAATCAGTGTTGGTTAAATCTTTTCCTACAGGTATCATGACAGAATTGTCACTTTTTGTCGCAACTTGATACACTTTTGCATTCAAATCTAATGCATCAAGTTCTTCTTTTGTCTCAATTCTTTTGTATGTTTCATTTCCATCATCATCGGTAACTGTGGTGAAACAAATTAAATCACCATCAGCTAATTTAGTACCATAATTTTCTATAGATTGTATTCCGGACTTCGTCGATTTAGCAGTCGCAACATATTTTTCACTTGTAGTGTCATTTGCAGTATTTGCAGAATAAGTGATTTTACTCATAGTAGAATCTGCAGTAAAAAACTCAATGCCTGATGAATTGTCACAAAAATTTTGTTCAGCTTTTACTTTAACTGGCTTGTTAGAGCTATTACGTACTTCTTGTGCGAATTTCGCAGTTTCGTCAGTAGCCATTTGAGCTAAACATTCTTCGTAGTTGATATCTGTAACTTTAGTGTAATTTTTTTTACCGCTGTCATCTGTTGATACATAATATGTAGGTACATTATTATTCAAATTGGCTATGAAATTTCCATCAGCTACATCATTTAATCCGAATTCCGCCAGTTTATTCATATATTTATTTTTAGTCGTGTCAGCTAAAATGTCATCACTGGCGACCTTTGTATATCCTGAATCATTGCTGGAAACTTTGCATACAAAAGCCGGCTCATCAGTCGCAACACCTTTGTTTAATATTTTACGTATTTGCTCGCTTGATGTTTCTTGTTTTGTTTGATTTAAAAGTTTTCCATTTAGATACAATAAATTATCACTCAATGAAATAGTCGACGGTAAGCCGTTATTCGTAGGTTGGCACCCGGTATCATATTCTAATGTTGTTTCTTTTGCAATACAACTAGAACTGGAACCTAATCCGCTGATAATTTCAAAATCTTTGTCGCCATCTTTGAAAGTGTATTTGTCATTGTAAAAATTTGTAACGTCAGGAGGTGTAGGCACTTTTAATGCTAACATTTGATTATAATAGGTTGCTGATTGGTTACTCAACGCTGTGCGCTGTTGATTAACCTGCTGTCCTTCGTATTCGACATTGCTTTTACGAGCAGTTAAACCTAAAAATCTTGCTTGTGAAGCGGACATACCCATTTGAGTGTTTTCTCCTTATTTCGTTAAACTGTTTTACGGCATATCTACACAAAACTTTAGCATTTAAACCATATTTGTTACAAATCTTTACTAACTAATTAAAATATTATTTTAATGAAAAATATAAAAAAGACTAAATAAAAGTATTACTAATAAAAAAAATTTGTAACAAAAACTTAATATATTGAAAATAATATGCAATTTTTATATATCGCAACACTTTATTAGTATATACACATATATATAATCACAAGGAGAAAAAAATGAGTAGTGTATCAGGTATAACATTTAGCCTCGGCGCAGATGCTGCGATACAAGCGGAGAGACGACAATCAACCGGCTATTCTGCAACCAATATGCAAAACTGGATGATAATGACGTATGGTTCAGCTGATGGTCTTATAAATAGTGTTAACCAAGCCGCTGGCGGCAATTATGTCAACGATAATATGTACGTTCAATCTAACGATGAGCCGGGTGTATTTTTATATGGTAGCAACGATAGCACTGATGCTCTTGAAGTTGACTGGACAAACGGAACAGGTACTTTGACCAATACAAAAGAAATTGCTGAAGAAGCTGGAATAGGTACAGGTGACAATTCTACTAACTTTAACTATGCACTGTGGGGTAAAGACAGTTTACAATTTGTCGCCAACCAAGACGCTGAAGGTATTGCACCGGGTTCGACAACCTACGATTTATCTCAAGACGCTTTTAGTTCTAGATGGGGTAATACGTATTACACCGTGAATAACGTAGATTTTAGTCAAATTTCTACGAGTGGTAATCCTACCTCTGAGGCAGGTGTCTTTGCTACAAATATCTTTAATCAATACGCCTACACTATGGGGCAATGGATATCAAATATAGATTACGATACGCTAAGTAAAACGGAATCTACTACTGAATATACGAATGCTTTGATAAACTTAATGAAAGCTCATTCTTTCACTATGCCAACTTCTTAATTTACGAAATTTTATATTAAAAAGACTCTGAAATCTAAATTTCAGAGTCTTTTATATTTTTAAGAAAAATTATTTCAAATCCTTATAAGAGCCTGTGAATTTGTCGCTATATGTTGTATGCAACAATTCATGAGATTTATGAGAATTTGGCTTTTCGTAATATTTTTCATAAAGTTTTTTAATATCTGGATTTTCATGAGATTTACGATATTTGCAATTTCTATCATCTTCATAAAGTCCTTCTGCACGGTCGTACTTAATTTTGCTATCGTCACAACTTAGCGGTTGACCTCCACCGTTAATGCAGCCTCCCGGACAAGCCATTACTTCCAAGAATTGATAGTTAGCATTGCCATTTTTTATTTCTTGAATACATTTTTCGGCTTCTTTAAGAGTATTAACGATTTTTGTCGTCACCTTTGTACCGTTCAAATCGACTTCAACAATTTTTTCTTTGTTCAGTCCACGAGTTTCTTTGATGTCAACATTTTCAAGGGTTTTGCCTGTAACTAATTCATAAGCAGTACGTAATGCAGCTTCAGCAACACCGCCTGATGCTCCAAAAATTGTACCGGCACCTGAGAACAGCCCAAATGGTGAGTCAGCTTGCTGTGGTGTCAATGATTTGAAGTCAATACCTGCTTCTTTAATCATTTTGCCGAGTTCTTGAGTTGTCAAAACGTAATCAATTTCATGTTTACCGTTTTTCATCATAAACTCTCTACGAATAGCCTCTGCTTTTTTAGCTGTACAAGGCATAATTGATACACTAACTATATTTTCGTCAGTATAACCGTATTGAGCGTATTCTTTAGGGATAATATCTCTGATAATTGCACCCATCATGCCTTGAGGTGAGCGGCATGTTGATAAATTAGCCAACATATCAGGGTGTTGTGTTTCTAGATATCTTACCCAACCTGGGCAGCATGAAGTGAACATCGGCAAAACTCCACCATTAGTGAGTCTGTTGATAAGTTCCGTTCCTTCTTCCATAATCGTCAAGTCAGCAGTGAAATTTGTATCAAACACTAAATCAAAGCCAATAGCTTTTAAAGCTGCAACAATAAGTTGGTCGGAGTTTTCACCAGGTCTCAAACCAAACATTTCGCCAATAGCTACACGAACAGAAGGCGCAAATTGAGCAACAACTTTTTTATCTTTGTTGGTGATATCGTCCCATAGTTGTTCACGATTTGAACGAATTGTAATAGCGCCAGTCGGACAAACTGCAGCGCATTGACCGCAGTATACACAATCGACTTCAGCTAAATCTTTGCCTGCCATTGGTTGAACAACAGTATCTGAGCCACGATTAGCAAATCCTAAAACGCCATGACCTTGATGTTCAGCGCATGCTCTGACGCAAGCACCGCACAAAATGCACTTATTCGGGTCACGAACCAACGAAGGGCTGAAACTATCTACAGGTAAGTAGTTGTCCTTTGTTGGGTATTTAATTTCTCTAATACCGTATTCTTCAGAATATTTTTGAAGTTCGCATGAACCTGATTTTTCACAGGTTGTGCATTCTCTGTCATGATTAGCGAGCAACAACTCCAAAACTGTTTTGCGAATACGTCTGACACGAGCAGAATTTGTATCTATTTTCAGTCCCGGTTCCGGTGGCATTGTACATGATGATTGAATACCACGACCTTCAATTTCAACTACGCACATTCTGCATGCGCCGAATGGCGTAAGGTCAGGGCGATAGCAAAATGTAGGTACGTTTACGCCCGCTTTTCTTATAACTTCCAAAATATTAGGTTCGTTAGTATATTCTATTTCTTTTCCGTTTATAAATAATGTATTTGTCATAATAACCTCACTATACTTGCTCGATAGCTTTGAATGGACAAGCATCCAAACAAGCACCGCATTTTATACATTTTGTCTGGTCGATTTTATGTGCTTCCTTGACATTTCCTGAGATAGCACCTACAGGACAAGTTCTGGCACATTTTGTACAACCTTTACACTCATCAGCTTTTATTTGTATCGTTTTCAACGCAGTACAAACTCCTGCAGGACATTTTTTGTCTTTTATATGAGCTATATATTCATCTCTAAAATATTTCAAAGTAGACAATACAGGATTAGGTGCTGTTTTTCCGAGACCACAAAGTGAACCGTCTTTAACTGCGTAAGCTAATTCTTCCAACTTATCCAAATCTTCCATTTCGCCTTTACCTGAAACAATTTTTTCCAGAATTTTCAACAAGTTTTTAGTACCTTCACGACAAGGAACACATTTACCGCATGACTCGCTTTGTGTGAAACTCAAGAAAAAGCGAGCAACTTCAACGATGCAAGTGTCTTCGTTCATAACAACGAGTCCACCCGAGCCGACCATTGCGCCTGCTTTAATTAAGTTGTCGTAATCGACTGGTAAATCTAAGTGTTCTTCTGTTAAGCAACCGCCGGAAGGGCCACCTGTTTGAGCAGCTTTGAATTTTTTGCCGTTTCTTATGCCGCCGCCGATATCGTAAATAATTTCTCTTAAAGTTGTTCCCATAGGAATTTCTACCAAACCTGTGTTATTAACTTCACCTGTTAGAGAGAAAGTCTTTGTCCCTTTTGATTTTTCAGTACCTAATGAGCTAAACCAGTCAGCACCTTTCAAAATAACAACTGGAACATTTGCGTATGTTTCTACATTGTTTATCAGTGTAGGCTTGCTGAAAAGTCCTTTATTAGCAGGGAATGGTGGTTTTGAACGTGGCATGCCTCGTTCACCTTCGATAGAGGCAATTAATGCTGTTTCTTCCCCACAAACAAATGCGCCGGCACCTTCTTTAATATTAATTTTGAAGTCAAACCCGCTGCCCATAATGTTAGTTCCTAGAAAACCTGCTTCTTCAGCTTGTTTAATAGCAATTCTAAGACGTTTAATTGCTAGAGGGTATTCTGCACGCACGTAAATATATGCTTCATCAGCTCCAATAGCGTAACCTGCTATAATCATGCCTTCCAGCAGTTTATTTGGGTCGCCTTCCATTATTCCGCAATCCATAAAAGCACCTGGGTCACCTTCGTCGGCGTTACAAACTACGTATTTTTTGTCGCCTTGGGCTGCTGCTGTAAATCTCCATTTACGTCCTGTTGGAAATCCTCCGCCACCTCTGCCACGAAGTCCTGAGTTCTCAATTTCTTTGATTACCCATTCGCTGTCTTTTTTATCAAGAACTTTTGCAAGTGCTTCATAACCTTTGGCGGCAACGCATTCTGTCAATGATTCAGCGTTTATGTTCCCGCAATTAGCCATTGATGCTCTTGTTTGTTTTGCATAAAAATTAATATCTTCTTTTTTTTGAATTTTTTGATTTGTTTTAGGGTCGACATAAAGTAATCTTTCAACGACTTTACCTTCTTTCAGTGCGTTTACAATTTCTTCAACGTCGGCAAGTTTAACTTTTACATAGTTAGTGTTGAGTTGTGGTATATTGACCAAAACACCTTGTTCGCAGAAACCATGGCAACCCGTAGGAATGACATTCATTTTGTCACCTGTGCTCAACACACCTGCAGTAGCACCGAGTTCTTCAAATTTTTCAATTATGTCCATTGCGCCGTTAGCGACGCAACCTGTACCTGCGCAAACCAAAACACGTAAGCCTTGTGTTTTAATTTTTTCTTGAGCAAGTTTTTGTTTTTCTTGTATATTTTCTATTAATGAAGCCATACTATACCTCTTTCTCTTTGTCGATAATAGTATCTAAAATGATTTTCACAGCATCGGTCGTCATATGAGGATAGACCTTGCCATCTATAACCACGACAGGCGCTAATGCACATGCACCTAGACAACGAACTGTCTCGCAAGAAAACATACCATTATCAGTAGTTGTTTTTTCGTCTGAAAGACCTAATTTTGCTTGGATAGCAGTCAAAACAGGTAAAGACCCTCTGACGTGGCAAGCTGTTCCATCGCATAATTTTATTTCGTGTTTGCCTTTCGGCTCCAGCGAAAATTGGGCATAAAATGTCGCTACACCATAAACTGTAGCAGGTGATAGACCTTCGATTTTTGTTCCGATATAGGTCAAAGCTTTTTCAGGCAAGTATCTGTAGATTTCTTGCACTTTTTGCAAAATAGCTATAAGATATGATTTTTTTGCTGAATATTGTGAAATAATTTCATCCAGTTTTTTATAATCAATCTTACTCTCTGTCAATGCAGTCATTGTAATCTCCTTCACTGTTTTTAATAAGATTTATAATTCCGACAAAAGTTAAAAAATATTAACACATTCGTCATGTTCAATTATCGTACAAAAAAACTTGAAATCAAGTAAGAAAAAGCTTACGTTCAGACGGTGTTATGCGAACAATTCCGCTATAATCCGTAAAAGTGAAAGTATCAAAATTGAGCACATAAGTCTATTTATCACGATTGGGGTGAGTTTTCGTGATAAAATAATTCCTATTTTTGTGCCGAGTATGCTTGCGCAAAAAGCAATCGGTATAATTCGCCATGATACAAACCCTAAAATAATTTTACCACTTACCGTAAAAACAGCCGCTACAAGAACAAATAGCGTCAAGGTAGGTAATAATTCTTTTGAGTTTTTATCTGTAAAAATTTTTAGTGCAGCAACAAAAATCGTTGCACCACCAATTCCTATTGATGCACATAATGCGCCTATAAACGCAAATATCGGATATAGCAGCCATTCAAATTTTTTGTATTTTGCTTTCGTCGAAACATCGTTCCACATTAGCGCTAATGATATAACTGCGACAAAAATGTAAACCCATAAAAGAAATTCTTTAGTAGCAAATGAGGTTAGGTATGTGCTACATAATGTTCCTATAGCTATTGCAATTGAAAGTTTTATAACTAATGGTTTGGGCAAAAATTTTTCTTTTCGACGGTAAAAAACGCAAACCAAGCTATTTATTAGAATACAAGAAGCACTTACACCTATAATTTGATGTATACTTAAATTTACACCGACAAAAGGCAGTACTGTCAAAAACATAGGGACTATGACGAGTCCTCCGCCAATACTAAGCATTCCGGTCAAAGTGCCTGAAAGTGTGCATACTAGAAAAATTACTAAAGCGTCCAAAATTTCTTCCTGTTTTTATTAAATGTAGCACTTACAACTATGAAAGACAAATAGCATGTTTTGTTGTATAATTACACAAGTAAGAAAGGCAAGGTAAAATGCGAGTATTAATAGTAGGTTCAGGTTCTAGAGAATACACATTGGCAAAAGAATTAAAAAAATTGCCGAATTTAGATATGATTTTTGTCGCACCCGGAAACGAGGCAATAAAAGAAATAGCGAATTGTATTGATATAGCCGCTGATAAAATTGATGAAATTTTGGAATTTGCGAAAGTTAATGAAATCAATTTGACAATTACTTTTGACGAAAAAGCTATAAATAATGGCATAACTGAAGCGTTCAATAATAGTGATATTATGATTTTTGCACCTACAAAAGAAAGTACAAGAATAATAGCGTCTAAAGCAATATGTAAAAAATTTATGTATAAAACTAAAATACCTACAGCAAAATTTGCAGTTCTTGATAAAGAAAATTTGGCTATAGATTATGTCAGAAATTCTAATTACCCTTTAGTTATAAAACGTGATTCACATTTAGACAGTACACCGAGTGTGGTGTGTCATACTTTCCATCAAGCTAAAAGAGAAGTAGAGTTAGCTTTTATATATCAGAATAAAAAAATAATTATCGAAGATTATATAGAGGGACAAGAGTATTCATTTTACGTAATTACTGACGGCTATAACGCTGTACCGCTAATGGCTTGTGTTCCTTACAAATATTCGCTCGAATTTAATGGTGGCGCAATAACATCAGGCATGGGCGCATACGCACCTGCATCAAAAATTGATGAACAAATGCAAAACAAAATATTAAATAGGCTTATATATCCTGCGTTGAAAGAATTAGCACAAAATGACAATCCCTATTTGGGTATTTTAGGCGTTGATTTTAAAATTGATGCAAAAGAAAATTTGTATGCTTTAGAATACAATTCTTGTATAAATGAACCTGAATTTCAGTGCATGATGGCACTGTTAAATGTAAATTTACTCAATCTTATGAACGCAGCAATAGTTGGCTCATTGGCAGATGATTACGGCAAAATACTCACATTGAAGGGCTCTGCTGTATCGATGGTGATGAGTGCGCCTAATTATGACAAACTAAATATAAAAAATTCAGTCATTGAGGGGCTAAATGACCTAGATGATGGTGTTAGTGTTTCTTTTTATAACGCCAAAAAAAATGAATATTTGGAACATGTTGTCACAGGGAAACGAGTACTGATATTGACATCAAGAGCCTCTACACTTGCTCATGCGAGAGATAAACTCTATGAAAATGCTGAGCTAATTAGATTTCAAGGCAAAAAATACATAAATGATATAGCCAAAATAAAAGTAGGAGAATAACTTTTTGCAGGAAAATAAAAAAACAATAGAAAGAAAATGCTGTAGTTGTCAACAAATAAAAAATAGAGATGACTTAATAAAAATAACAGCAGATTACAAGACTAAAAAATTAGTAATTAACCCTGACAATTTTACCTTCGGACGTTCAATTTACATTTGTCCCGATAAAAGCTGTGTAGAGAAAGCTTTTAAGAAAACAACATTTCTTAGATTTTTAAAAAATAAAGTAGATAAAAACGCAAAAAATGAACTAGAAAAAATCAGGGCTGTACTTGAAAGTATTATTGTGCTAAAAATATAGTAGGACTAATTTAATTTGGAGCAAAAAATTAATAATGACGTTAGATAACCTTAGAGTTTATGATTTAGCGAAAGAATTAAATCTTTCAAATAAAGATCTAATCGAAAAACTCAACACAAAATTAAACTTAAAAATAAAATCACATTCAAGTGTGATTACAGAGTCGCAAGCCAACAAAATAAGACAAATAATAAGCGAAGAAGCCTCTGGAGCCCCAAAAAAACCGAAAGCATTTATCGTCAAAAAGGCTAAACCCGTTGAAGAAACGCCAGCTACTGAACCAGAAAAAGATTCATCGACAGTAAAAGAAGATTTTTCGCCCCAAGTCAAGGTGATTAAACGTCCTGAAATAAAAATAGTTAAAAAAGAAGAACCTATAAAGTCCAAATTACAGGAAAAAGCTGAAAAGGTCGCTGCTCCTCAAGAAGTGCGTAAGCCCTTGGAAAGACGGATTATTGACAATCAAGGCGGTTATCAAAATCAAAGAAAAGAAAAGGAAACTCAGGAAATACGCCCACCCAGACGAGCTGAGTTGCCTCAAGTAAAAGTTATAAAAAGAAAACCTGTAGAAGCCCCTGATGCCGCAGCAAAAAAAACTGTTGCACCCAAAACTGAGGATCCTGCATATAAAAAGCCCATAAAACGTACAATAATAACACAAGATATGTACGACAATAAAGCAGGTGGTGCTAAGAAAAAAGGTAAAACCGTCAAAGGTAAGGATAAAAATGCTTACCAAAGTAAAGAAGACCGTCAAGAAAGAATAAGTCTTGAAAAAGCTGCTGCTCAAAAGCACAAAAAGAAAGACAGAAAAGACGAAGAAGAAAAAGTTATTACGCAGGTAATTTTAAATGAAGCAATCACCGTCGGAGAATTGGCTACAAAAATTGCTAAGTCACCTTCTGAAATCGTTAAATTTTTGATGATGGAAGGTATTTTGGCTACGGTCAATCAGGTCATAGATTTGAAAACAGCTACAAAAGTTTGCGAAAGCTTCGAATTGGAAGTTTTAAATGAAGATGTTGAAACTTTCATAGAAGAAGAAATCGAAAAAGAAGAAAAAGCGAAAGCTCTTGCTAATGTTGACAAAAGGTTGTTAAAAAGACGAGCACCTGTCGTTAGTATTATGGGACACGTTGACCATGGTAAAACAACATTGCTAGACTCTATCAGGGCAGCTAAACATAAAATAGTAGCGACTGAGGTTGGTGGAATTACCCAATCCATTGGTGCTTACACAGTTTTTTTAGATAATAATAAAGACAAAAAAATCGTCTTTATTGATACCCCTGGTCACGCAGCTTTTACTGAAATGAGGGCGAGAGGTGCCAAAGCGACTGATATAGCTATATTAGTAGTTGCGGCTGACGATGGTATTATGCCTCAAACTATTGAAGCTATTCATCATGCCAAGGCAGCAGAAGTACCTATAATCGTCGCAGTAAACAAAATTGATAAGCCTGATGCTAATCCAGATAGAATTTTACAACAATTAACAGAACATGAATTAGTTCCTGAAGCTTGGGGTGGCGATACAATTTGTCAAAATGTCAGCGCCTTACAAGGCACGGGTATCGATGAATTATTAGAATATATTTTGCTTTTAGCAGAAATGAAAGACTTGAAAGCTAATCCGTCGGCGCCAGCTAGTGGAGTTATTATTGAAGCAAATCTTGATAAAGGCAAAGGACCTGTTGCAACAATGTTAGTGCAGAATGGGACATTGAAAACAAGTGATTGTGTTGTAGTTGGTACAGTCGGTGGTAGAGTCAGAGCGCTGCTTTCAGACTCAGGTGAAAGAGTTAAAAAAGCAGGACCTTCTACTCCTGTAGAAATTTTAGGTCTTGCAGAAGTGCCGCAAGCCGGCGATTATTTTGAAGTCGTTAAAAATGATAAATTGATGAAAACCATTGTTCAAGAACGTAAAGAAAAAGAACGTAACACTAGACTTGAAACTATGAAACCATCTCACATAAGAAATGAAGTTGTGGGTGATAGTGAAAATGAAATTAAACGTTTGAATTTAATAATTAAAGCGAATACAAACGGTGCAGCAGAAGCTGTAGCGCAGTCTGTTCGTCAACTTGAATCAAAAGAAATTATCACTAAAATTATACACGTCGGTGTAGGCGATATCTCTGAGGCTGATGTAATGCTTGCTTCAGCTAGTGGTGCTATTATTCTCGGCTTTACAGTAAAAGAAGATTCTAACGCTATCGCAACTGCTGAGCGTGAAAAGGTCGTTATCAAAAAGTACAACATTATTTACCAAGTTTTGGAAGAATTAGAACAAACGATGTTGAGCCTATTAGAACCCGAAATAAAGGAAATTTCACTCGGCGTAGCTGAAGTAAGACAAGTGTTTACAGTCGGTAAAACTACGAAAATAGCCGGCTGCTATGTGACTGAGGGCAAGATTATTCGTGGCAAAATTGCTGTTGTCGAACGTAGTGGTGTTGAGATTTTTCGTGGTCAAGTTGATCAACTTAAACGTTTTAAAGATGACGCAAAAGAAGTGGCTCAAGGCTTTGAGTGCGGTATTTCTTTCGCTAAATTTAACGAACTTGAGGAAGGTGACCTTATCAAAATATTCACTACAGAAGAAGTTGAAAAGGTCAGCTTAGTGTAATTTATTAGTCTTGAGAGGATTTGACAATGACTTTAAGAAATGAACGTGTAAGAAAAACTTTGATGAAAGAAATTGCTGATATTATTCAAAAAGAAATCAAAGATACACGCATATCTGGTATCATATCGATTACTGATGTAGAAATGTCGCATGACAATTCTTTCGCAAAAGTTTATTATTCTGTTTTTGCGCCTGAAGACAAAAAAGAGCAAACAATTCATGCCTTAGAGGAAAATAAATCAAAAATTAGATATGAAGTCGGCAAAAGAATTCGTTTGCGTGTCACCCCTGACTTGCGTTTTATACCTGATGATTCGTTGGAAAGAGGAACGAAAGTTACTGATTTAATTAACAAAATTTCTCGTGGTGAAATTTAGTTTCGCAAGGTGTTTTATGTTTGGCTTTTTGAATATCTATAAACCTTCAGGTATAACTTCGTTTGATGTTATAGCTCGATTGAGAAAAATATTAAAAATCAAACAAATCGGTCATGCCGGTACTCTGGACCCATTAGCAGAAGGAGTTTTGCCTATTGCAATAGATAAGGCAACCAGACTGCTGGAATACTTGGCTGATGATAAAGCATATATTTGTAGCATTGAGTTTGGCAAAGTCTCTGAAACGTATGATACTGAAGGCGAAGTTGTGAAATTTTCTGATAAAAAAGTTTGTAAATCAGATGTTGAAACAGCATTAAATGTATTTGTGGGAGAAATTGAGCAGACTCCACCAGCATTCTCGGCTGTTCATCACAATGGAAAAAGATTATACGAGCTAGCTCGAAAAGGCGAAGTGCCGACAGATATAAAAAAAAGAAAAGTATTTATAAGTGAGATAAAATTGTTGGATTTTGATGCTGGCACTCAATCTGCGAAAATTTACGTAGCATGCTCAAAAGGCACTTATATTCGTTCAATTGTAAATGATTTGGGGCAAAATTTAGATTGTGGCGCAGTTATGACAGGTCTAGTCAGGACGAAAGCCGGCAATTTTCAAATTGATAAAGCTGTTAAACTCTCTGAAATTCAGTCTATACAAGACGCAAAAAATAATTTGATAAATCCTTTTTATGTTTTATCATATAAAAATAAGGAACTGAGCGACGATGAGTTTACAAAAGTCGGTCATGGTCAGATGATTCAGAACGACTTAGCCGGTGTTGATGATGAGATTATTATTTTAACAAGGGAAAATTCGTTGGTGGCAGTGGCTTTAGCGAAAAATAATGTAATAAGTGTAAAGAAAGTGTTTATATAATGGAAAAAAAATTTTTAATAATATTGGCGCTTATATTTTTAGGAACAAGCGCAAATGCAGAAGAAATGTGGACATGTAAATCTGAACCGTATCCAATAAAAGGTGGAGCCAGTGTATTTTTTAGCAACATAACAGGTGCTAATTTTATATCTTCGCAAATCGTAGAGGGAATTATTAAAAAAGATTTGAAAAACACTACTAATTCAAAATTTAAAGTAAATTTTGTGCCTTACAGCATCGGCGATTTAAAAGATGGTAAATTTAAATCACTGGCTGTTTCAGCTGATAGCGTAAAAATGGAAGGTTTTTATGTTTCTGATTTTTCAGCAAGAACTGCGTGTTCTTATAATCAAATTATTTTCGACAAAAAGCAAGAAGCTAAAATAGTCGAAGACTTTTTGATGGATTATGAGGCTACTATTACAAATGATGATCTGCAAAAAACATTGACTGAAAGTGAATTTCAAAAATTTGTAAATGCGTTAAATGTAAATGTCGCTGGATTTAATTTATTAAAAATAGAAAATGCTAAAATGGAAGTAGTAAATGATAAAATAAAATGTTCATTTAGTGTTTTAATGCCAATCTTTTTGGCATCTATTAGACAAAATATTGTTTGTGAAATGGGGTTAAAAGTTGAAAATGGCAAATTAGCCTTCGCCGATGCTAAAGTGAATAATACAGGCACTTTGGCTCCAAACGCTGTTATTTCTATTCTTAATAAAATTAATCCGTTTATGCAAAGACTGCAAGTCGCTAAAAATACTGAGCATATTATGAAACTAAACCAAGTTAACATAAAAGATGGTAGAATTAAATTAGCAGGTACTTATATTGTGCCTAAAAACTACAGCGTGACGCAAACACGGTAAAGGAGTTTTATGAACGTATTATCAAAAATTATATCTATTTTAATAGTTGTAGCAATCGCTTTTTGGCTGAAAGTCAATATAGTTGATAATTTTTTGTCGCCTGACAAAGAATTAAAAACGGAAGTAGAAGAAGTTACGAATGACGAGCCTATTGAACCTAAGTCTGATGACGTTAAACCTAAGGAATATGCAATTGTTTATTTTTTGTTAGTGCGTGAAGATGGACAAAATGTTTTTAAAAAAGTTCAACGAGAAGTCCCTGAAAAAAGTAGCAAAATTGAATTTGCTATAACCGAATTGTTGGGTGGTCCAAATTCGCAAGAAAATACTAAAAAACTTTACACCGAAATTCCAAGAGGTACAAAATTGCTTTCAGTTGAAGAAACAGCCACTAAGGTAATTATAAATTTGAGTTCAAATTTTCAATACGGTGGCGGTACAGACAGTTTATACAGTCGTGTGCAACAATTGGTAAAGACGGCAATCGCAAATGCGCCTAATAAAAAAATATATTTGTATTTAGATGGCAAACAAGCTGATGTTATTGGTGGCGAAGGTGTTATGATAAAGCAACCACTGGATGAAAAATCACTTTATGAAGAATAATGAAAAAAAAGATATTGAATATTATTTGAATTTGGACTGGACGCTTATTGAAGGCACTGATTTAGATTTTAATGGAAAGCTCTACCATTATATCGAAATCAAAGAAATTCCTAGTTTTGCGTATTGTGCACCGACTCAGGAAATTGCACGATTGAACTACAAAAAACAGTTGCGTTTGATTTTGCAGATTATGATTGAAGATGGTGATGACATAAAAGAACCAGGCGAAGAAGACGAGGACGACATCGACTGGGAGTCTATTTGTCCATAATGTCACACAGAGCTGTATTGTAAAGTTTGTAGGCTTTTGTCTTGTCAATTATTATTTCATCAAATTCGATATTTTTTTTGTTGGTAGTTCCTAAAAATTTGCAGCAATAATCATCGTTTTCAAATTCATCTATCGAATTGAAAGTGCTAATCAAATATCGTGATTGAATTTCGCCAAAAAGTGATTTTTCTATATCTTCGATATCAATCAGTGAGCCTGTAAAGCCTAATTCATTTTTAGTTAAACCTTTAAATAAAGTTCCTAATAAACCACCTTTGCAAACGTTCATGCATGTGTTAATATTAGTTAAATTTTTTAATATTTTTTCGATTTCAAATTCGATGGCAAAGTTTGTTTTGTCAATTTCATCGCCTAAAACATTGTAACTTTCTTTAAAATATAATGAGCCCCCAATTTTTGAATTTTGTTTTATTTTTTTACCTAACAAATAGATTTTTTCATTTTCTTGAAAGTAATTATACAAAATGTTTTCTTGCTTATCGCACAGACCAATCATTGAAACAATGGGTGTTGAATAAATAGGAATGCCATTGCACTCATTATAAAAAGAAACATTGCCTGAAACTACAGGAAGATTGAATTTTCGTCCAACATAGCCCAGCGCACGCACAGTTTCAGTAAAACTTCCCATTATTGCAGGATTATCAGGTGTCGAAAAATTTAAACAATTTGTAAAAGCTAAGGGGGTAAAACCTTTTGCTATAAGTTTTCTTCTTGTTTCAGCAATCAAATTTATTGCACCTTCAAATGGATTTATTTTTATTTCGAGCTGGTTAGAGTGGTTAGCGATTGCTAAAAAACAATTTTCTTCGTATAGCCAAATTGCGCTACAGCCGCCGTTTGACGGTGCCAAAGTGGTTCGATTTCCCACAGTGTAGTCGTATTGAGAATACACCCACTCTTTTGAGGCAAAATTAGGATTAGCGATAAAATTGTAAATTTTTCGCACTATATTTTTTTTATTAATTTTTTTGCTGTCGTAAGAATTTATTTCAGAATAAATGTGTTTTTTTATTTTTGTTTTTATAAATGGAGGAGAACTCAATACATTTGTAGGCAACGAGGCTTTTAACTCATTATTTTCGTATAGATTATAAGTTTTTTCTTTTATTGTTTCGCCAATAATTGAAAATTCAAGTTCATTTTTTTTTAATATTTGAGAAATTTTTTCAACATTTTTTTCTTCGCAAATAAAGACCATTCTTTCTTGCGTTTCCGAAAGCATAATTTCAGCTAAAGTCATAGACTCGTCACCCAGATGAACTTTGTCTAGGTTCAAATGTATCCCGCAGTTACTTTTTAGTGCTATTTCACCGGTGGAAGACAAAATGCCGGCTGCACCGCAATCTTGGCAGGCATCTGCTAACTCTGATGTAAGTATTTCTAATGTCGCTTCAATAAGCTTCTTTTTCATAAAAGGGTCAGCAATTTGTATGGAAAAACGATTATTTTCCATTTCGTCATCAGCCAATTCTTTCGAGGCAAAAGCAGCCCCACCTATTCCGTCTTTGATCGTCCGAGAGCCGGCTAATATGACTTTACGATTTGATTTTGTAATTGAAGTTGTGATTTTATTTTTTTTGACAATTCCTAATGCCATAACGTTTACAAGTGGGTTTTCTTTGTATTTTATATCGAAATCTGTTTCGCCTGTAATCGTTGGTACACCAATACAGTTCGCATAATCTGAAATACCTTTTACTACATGTTCAAATAAATACTTTGTCTTTTTAGAGTCCAAAGTGCCGAATTTTAGGGTATTTGTGAGCGCAATAGGTCTTGCATTCATAGCAAGGATATCTCGTATAATTCCTCCAACGCCTGTAGCTGCTCCGTTATATGGTTCTATTGCGCTCGGATGATTATGAGATTCCATTTTGAAACAAATTACATGTTCTCCAACTTCGACTCCTCCGGCATTTTCCTCTGTCAAAATTGCACCTTTGCGGTAAAGTTGTTCTAAATACTTTTTTGAGTGTCTATATCCGCAATGCTCTGAGTATGCTGCAGAAAATAAGTACAGCTCAAGTTCGTTAGGCTCACGCTTTATGGCTTTATGAATGTAATCATAATCTGATTTAGTGATATTCAATTTTTTTAATAAATCATTTAATTTCATTTTTTATATACTCGAAAAATTGTCGACCGTCAGTGCAACCTGTTTCAGAAAAAACAGCTCTTTCAGGGTGTGGCATCATTCCCATTATTCGTTTGTTTTTATCATAAATACCTGCTATATCATAGTCTGAGCCGTTTTTATTGTCACAGTATGTCATTAGAATTTTATTTTTTAAAGTGTTTTTGTCTTTAGCTATGTAATTTCCTTGTCTGTGAGCAATAGGCAAAGTTATTTTTTTATCGAAAAAATTAAGTTGTGCATATTCACTCAAAAATTTTATTTTTTTATTGTAAGTTAAAATCCCCTCGAGATATCCGGCTTCACAAAGAATTTGAAAACCATTACAAATACCTACGATGAGTGCTTTTTTGATTGGCAAAGTTTTTACAGCATCGGAAAATTTGGCCAATCGTCCTGAACTGATGTAGTCACCATAAGAAAATCCACCTGGCAAAAAAATAACATCATATTCTCGTTCAAATTTCTCAGTATGTTGTACTAATTCGACATTGAAACCGAAATATCGGCATGCTCGCATCGTGTCAATTTCACAGTTCGTACCGGGAAATACAATTATCGCAGCTTTATACATAATTACGCCTGCTTGATTGAAATAATTTCGTAATTTTCAATTATTGGGTTTGATAGCATATTTTTTGCTGTTTTATTGACAATTTTCTTAGCAGAGTCTATATTGTCGGCGCTAAAGCTTAATTCATAAAATGAGCCGACTCTACAAGAAACATTTTTTGCGTACTCAATATTTTCAAGTGTAAGTGAAACGGCCTGTCCTTTTGCGTCACGTACATTCATTTTTAATTTTACAATAATTTCAGCCTGATATTTCATAGCTGATATTTTAACACAAAAAAGTTAAAATAATTTTAACCACGTTCTACAACAGAGGTGAGAAGCTCCCCATAGCTATTGACTCCGCCGTTTGTTTCTTCAATTGTGTAACTACATGTCGGGTCTTTTTCTTTTGCTGCTCTTGCTTTTTCTTGAGCTTCTTTTAGTTCTTTAAATTCGCCCATTAAGCGAGGTGAAAAATCGCTTTCTCTTTCTACGTATAATTGGTACATGTTTTACTCCTTTTTCTTAATTATATTATATAAAAAAATAAATTTTGTGACATTTTTTATTTATTTTACTGTATAATCTTTATATAATTAAAAGATTTGGTTTAGAGGTATATTGAAAATGAAAAAATTATTTATTAGTTTTGTAGTGCTTGCTTTTCTTGTTATATTAGGACTATACATTTCCTTTTTGGTAGTTTTACCTAAAAAAATCGATTTGAATACCTATAAAAGTGATATACAAAAAATTGTTAATGAACAAACCAATTTGACTTTAAATTTTGATACTCCTGTTTTTTATACAACGCCGCTGCTGGGTGTCGGATTTACAGCGAATAATGTTGATGTAAAACTACCTGACAAGTCAACTGTTTTCGCAGCTGATTCTTTGAAAACTACTGTTTCTCTCCCGAGCTTGCTGCTACTTACAGTTAAAATTTCTTGCTTTGAACTCGAAAATCCTCGTGCAAATTTGAATATCACAAATAATAAAGAATTTTTTGCAATAAAAATTATTCAAGAACGTATAAATGAAATTAAGCTTAAAAATGCTGAAAATCAAGTTGCGACAAAAGACTCGTTTTTTAATCCTGCATGGGTTCGTGTCAAAATACCTGCTATAACACTTTTTAACTACGATGCTAAAATTAATGATTTAAAATCAAAGCATTTTTTGAAATTGAGTGGTGAAAAAGCCTTAATATATTACAATGTTGACAAAATTAAGGTAAGAACACTCGCTAATTTATATAGTGATGAGCAAAAAAATATAGTAGCCAATCTCGATATAAATTCAATCTTACCACCTAAGCAAGAAGATGATCCTGAAGACGACCCACCTTACTGCGTAGAAGTACCTTTTATGAATCCTGTGCAACTATTTCGTGACTATGATTTAAAAGCAAATCTTGATATTAAATTAAAAATTCGTGAAAATGGTAAACTCTACGGCTATTTGAATGTGGATAATTTAACGATGAATTTGTCGAACTATCAGTTGCCAATGAGTTATAGCCATTCGAAATTTAGTGGGACTCGAGTTTTTACTGACTCAACTTTACATATTACAGACAAACAAGACGTTAAATTCCTCGGCAAATTTAATTACGGCAAGCGACCGTCTTTAGATATGAATATTTTATCCAAAGAGCTATTTTTTAAAGATATCGTAAAATTGTCAAAAGCTTTTTTAGATACTTTACACATTAGAAATGACTTGGCTTCACTGCAAAGTTCTGGTTACTTGAAAATTGATACTACCGTTAAAACAAATTTCAAACATTTGAAATCAAACGGAAATATACTTATAAAAAACGGCGCTTTAGTAAATAAAAATAAAGGTTTGAGCCTAAATAAAATAAATGCAAATATATGTTTAGATAATAATATTTTAAATTTTGCAGACACATCTGCTTTTGTGCATAACAAAAAAATCAGTATTGACGGAAAAATTGACGAAAAATCTGACGTAAATATTACTGTTAATGCTGATGATATTCCTTTGAAAGGTTTTTATAAGGCTTTTGCTCCACGTGATTTGAAATCGAAATACAACATGCTTTCAGGGAATTTGTTTTTAGACGCAAAAATCGTCGGAAAGTTGAAAAATCCTTATACAGAAGCAAAATTAGATATTAGTAATTTTGCAATGACTGAAAAATCGTCAAACATGATTATAAGCAATGAAAATTTATCTCTGAATATAAAATCAGGTCAAAAAGCACCAGTTATCGGCACTATTAACAACAAAAATTTTAAGGTTACATTACCTAAACAAAAATCTACAATTTTAGATAAAGAATTAACGATTCTTTTAAAAGAGGAGGCTGTTACTGTATTGCCGACAAAAATTTTCATTAACACATTTTCAATTATTAATATTTCTGGCGATATCAAAAATCATCTAAAAGACCCTCTGTATAATTTTGTCGCAAACGGTAAATTCTACGCAAAAGATACAAAAACATTGTTGGGTGAGCAAGCTGCACCATTTGTAAACGCAAAAGGTATTATGCCGTTGAAATTGTTATTTAGCGGTGATAAAACCAAACAAACTTTAATTGCTCAAATTTTGACAGATAAAAACAATTTTATAACACCAATTGATATCAATGAATTATTGAACAAACAAAATATTTTTCAGACGAAAATTTACCTGAAAAATAATAAAATAAATATTCGAGACACAGGAATTTACACAAATCAAACAGAACAACCTTTTACAGATGATTTTGCGATTAATATATTAAATGCTGATAATGTAGTTGCTCCACCATTTGCAGTTTGATTATCAAAGCTTACCGGTTTTCTTTGAGTAACAACACCCATCGCCCCTAACATTCCGTTTATTCTTTCAACAGATTCATCAACTCTTTGAATATATCGGCTAATTTTTTCATTTTTTATTTCATCAGGAAGACTAAGGTTTAACATATCCAAATTTGCCTTCATAATCATCAATGGTTGATTAATTTCATGAT
>CAZTVM010000008.1:0-34606 GCA_964617065.1 uncultured Muribaculaceae bacterium | reverse complement strand
CCACCTTAATTCAAACAGGAAAAATTTGATTATTATCAACATTATTAGTACGAAGCCGACTGTTTCTACAACTTCTTTAAAAAATGCTTTCACCTTTATTTTATCAATTTTCATATTAATTACACCTCATCAAATTACATAAAGAAATCAAAGCTTCTTTATACGTACTATTCTTCAAAAAAGCAAGACTATTAAGCGCTTTTTCAATATAAACATCTAACAATTTTTTTGTATCCTCAATAGCACCCGACGTTTTTATATTATTTTGCAAATTTTCACGTTCACTTACATCAATAATTGCAGGATTTTTACTGCAGGCAAATATAATTGGTGCTGTATAAATCCCCTCGTCGATATCCTCTAGAGTTTTATTTTTATGCTGGAAGGTTAAAACATTAATTAAATCGTCACGGATTTGAAAAGCAATGCCAAAATTAAATGCAAAATCCTTGATAGCATTCATTAAACATTCGTCATTCGTGTCGATGAAAGCGGCGCAAAGCGCAACATGAAAAAGACGAGCCGTTTTTGATTTAGATTTTTCAATATATTCTTCAACCGTGCTGACTTTGTATTTAGTAAAATATTGCGAAATTTCACCTACGCACATTTTTTTTAGCGACTCTGTAAATAAACCGATAATTTTTGTTGAATTTAATTTCAAAATACTATTCAGCGCAAGTGTCAGCATAAAATCACCGGCAATTACAGCTAATCTTTCATCAAATTTTTTATTAAGAGTTTGCATTTGTCGACGCACATCAGCTGAGTCAATTACATCGTCATGAATAAGAGTAGCATTGTGAATTAGCTCTATTGCGGTTGCGACATTATATTGATGACGACTTACATCATTTTTAATTGCTCGTGAAAACAAAAAAATCAACGTAGAACGAACACGTTTTGACCCAGAGAATAAATATTCTTTAATTTGTGGCGACAACTCTGTTTCATTATCATTAAAAACATCAAATAAATACTTATCCAATGTTTTTAAATCATTTTCAACACACATAACAATGCTGTTATATTTCGTTTTATAGTCCTCGCTCAAAATAATCCCTTTGTATAAAATCCTTAAAACTATATATTTACAGAGTACATCAAAAAAAGATTAATGTAAAAACCTAATATAAATGTAACAAGAAGCCAGTACAAGTGACACGAAAGTGATAAACATACCGTATTTTAAAAATCTCATGAACGAAATTGAATGACCATGGTGAGCCGCTGTTTCAGATACAATAACATTTGCAGCCGCACCAATAATAGTAGCATTTCCACCTAGACATGCTCCTAGTGACAAACACCACCATAGCGGATGAGCATACGCAACTCCTTGGACAGTTTGAATTTCATACAACATTGGTGCCATAGTAGCTGTATATGGAATATTGTCGATAAATCCTGATAAAATTCCTGATGCCCAAAGTATAATCATTGCAGTAGCTGATTCACTTCCGTTTGTCACTTCTAAAATCCATTGAGCCATAAGCTTGATTGCACCTGATGCTTCTAACCCTCCGATAATTATAAATAGCCCAACAAAGAAAAATATCGTATTCCATTCTATATCACGAAAAACCGTCTTTGGCTTTTCAAACAGCAACAAGAAACTAGCGCCAGCCATCGCCACTAAGTATGAAGCAATGTGCAATTTGTCATGAAGAACAAATCCGATAATAACAAGTGCCAAAACTGTCAAAGAACGTACCATTAGAGTTTTGTCCTTAATTGTTTGACTATTGTCGATTTTAGTAACTTGCGCCATTTGTTCAGGGGTTGAAACCAATTTTTTTCTAAAAAACAGAACAAGCAAAGCTAAAGCAACAAACAGTATGATTAAAACGATACCAGTTAATTCATTAACGAAATCCATGAATGAAAAACCTGCTCTTGAAGCTATAATAATATTTGGTGGGTCACCGATAAGTGTCGCTGTACCACCTATATTTGAAGATAAAATTTCAGTAATTAAAAAAGGTATTGGATCGAGGTCTAGTTCTTCAGCTATTTTGAACGTAATAGGCATAACAAGAATGACAGTTGTAACATTATCTAAAAATGCTGAAGCAACAGCTGTAAAAACGCCTAAAGCTAACAATATCAATACCGGTTTGCCTTTCGTGTGTTTTAAGATTTCAACTGCAAGCCAATTAAAAACACCGCTTCTTGCTGTAATATGAACTATCATCATCATACTTATTAAAAGAAAAATTACATTAAAATCAATAAAATTCACAAAATAATGAGGACTAAGAGTATCGCCTGTTTTTGCATGTTCAACGAGCCCCAAAAGCAGAGTAAAAGTGGCTCCTATCAAAGCAACAGTAACTTTGGGCACTTTTTCCCACGCTATAAAAATATAGGAAATCAGCAATATTGCAGCAGAAGCAGCAACTGTATTTTGCGCAATTAGTCCATGTAAAAATTCCATAATATCCTCCAACTATTTTTTCTAATTACTTTACTATATCAGAAACAAAATAATATTTACAAAAAATGAAAGAAAATTATGTTAAAAAGAGACTTTTTTTGGTAGTATTAAGAAAAAGAATGGAGTATAAAATGTATCAAATTAGCGAAACATATAAATTGCCAGATGAGAATGGTTTTTTCGGTGAATTCGGTGGTATTTTTGTCACAGAGGCTCACAAAAAAGTTTTGAAAGATTTAGAAATTGCCTTTAAGAAGTATTTTTACGATGAAAATTTCAGAAATGAAGTTTATGATTTGCTGAAGACTTATTCCGGTCGTCCGACTCCGCTGTATTTTGCCTCAAAGCTCACAAAACATTACGGAACAGCGAAAATATATTTGAAGCGTGAAGATTTGAACCATACCGGCTCTCATAAAATAAACAACGTAATAGGACAAACGCTTTTAGCGAAAAAACTCGGAGCGAAAAAAATAATAGCAGAAACAGGCGCCGGTCAGCATGGAGTAGCTGCTGCTACCGCTGCGGCACTTTTGGATATGGAATGTGACGTTTTTATGGGTGCAAAAGATATGCTTCGTCAAAAATCAAATGTTGACAGAATGAGATTGCTCGGCGCAAAAGTTGTTCCTGTGGAAACAGGCACAAAAACTCTTAAAGATGCCTGCGATGCGGCGAGCGATTATTGGCTTGACCACCCAGATGAAGTTTTTTACGTTATCGGCTCAACGGTTGGCGCTCACCCTTATCCGATGATGGTTAGATTTTTTCAATCAATTATTAGTGCAGAAATGAAAAAACAAATTCTCGAAGCTGAAGGACGTTTGCCTGATTATGTTTTAGCTTGTGTGGGTGGCGGAAGTAATGCTGCCGGTGCATTTTATAATTTTATAGAAAACGAAGAAGTTAATTTAATAGGGCTGGAAGCTGCAGGACTAGGACTAAATACAAACAAGCATTGCGCCAGTTTGACATTGGGTAAAAAAATAAAAATGCATGGCAAAATACAATACGTAATTCACGATGAAAACGGTAATCCAATGAACTCGTACAGTATAGCTGCAGGATTGGATTATCCCGGAGTGGGGCCTGAACATTGTTATCTTCGTGATAGCGGTCGTGCACAGTACTATCCGATTACCGATGATGAGGCAGTAAAAGCTTTCGGTTTGTTATCGAAGCTCGAGGGTATTGTACCGGCTATTGAGTCATCACATGCTGTTGCTTATCTCGAAAAACTTATGCCGACTTTGTCGTCTGACAAGATAGTAATTGTAAATATTTCAGGCCGTGGTGATAAAGACGCAGAAAGACTTTTAGAAAATTTTGTATAATTAGTGAGGAAAAATGGAAACAGAAAAAATTGAACAAGAATTTATTGAATTAGCAGAAAGAATAGCAAGAGGCACAGAAGTTTTGCCCGGTGGAGTTATGGAATTAGCAAAAAAATTGCAAATTGCTAAAAAAGAAAATAAACCACTACGAGTAAAACTGGGAATGGACCCGACTCGTCCTGATTTGCATTTAGGACATAGCGTTGTAATGCGCAAACTTTGCGAATTTCAAAAAGCGGGTCACAAAATTATTTTGATAGTAGGTGGTGCAACGGCAATGGTCGGTGACCCCTCAGGAAAATCTGAAACAAGACCGAGCTTGACTAAAGAAGAAGTCGATAGAAATGCAAAAACTTATTTAGAGCAAATGGCGAAAATAGTTGACGTTTCTATGGCTGAGGTGGTGAATAATGCTGATTGGCTTCATCCTATGAAACTAGTTGAGTTATTAAAATTGTCTTCTCAAGTTACTGTTGCTCAAATGATGACGAGAGATGATTTCGCTAAACGATATCAAGAAGCGAAGCCCATAGCTATTCATGAATTTTTCTATCCGCTTATGCAGGCGTACGATTCAGTAGCTATAGATAGTGACATTGAGCTTGGGGGTACGGACCAAAGATTTAACGTTCTTTTAGGACGTGAAATCCAACTGGCTTACGGTAAAAAACATCCGCAAATGGTCATGTTATTACCATTGATAGAAGGTACTGACGGCGTTGTTAAAATGTCAAAGACTTATCCTGAACACTGTATTTCTTTAACTGAACCGCCTAATGATATGTATGGCAAACTCATGTCAATACCTGATGAGCTTATAGCTAAATATTTTGCGTTGTTGACAGATATTACTGACGAGGACTTAAAGACGGTAGAAAAGAAATTAGCCTCCGGCGAAAATCCTCGTGATATAAAAATGTCACTAGCTTTTACTATTACGAAAATGTACTATGACGAGCAAACTGCACAGGCAGCTCAAGACAATTTTGTGAATGTGGTGCAAAATAAAGGTGTGCCTGACAATATCGACGTAATTGAACTGAATGACAATATAAATATTTTAGATTTTTTAACACAGCATCAATTGACGTCGAGTAAAGGCGAGGCGAAAAGACTGATTTCTCAAGGCGGAGTGAAAATTGACAACGAAAAAATATCAGATATGACGCTAATTCTAGAAAAAAATGCCACTGAAAAAATTTTGCAAGTAGGCAAAAGAAAATTCGTGAAAGTAAAATAGGTGAAAATGAAAATTTATAATGATATAACGGAATTGATAGGGAATACGCCACTAGTAAAAATAAACAAAATAAACGACGGTGGCGCTACGATTTTGGCGAAATTAGAGTATTTTAATCCTGCAAATTCAGTGAAAGACAGAGTTGCATTAGCAATGATTGAAGCCGCTGAAAAAGATGGACTGATAGACAAAGACACTGTTATAATTGAGCCAACGAGCGGTAACACCGGAATAGGTTTAGCATTGTGCTGCGCAGTCAAAGGTTATAAACTAATTTTAACAATGCCTGAAAATATGTCAAATGAACGCAAAAAAATGCTAAAAGGCTACGGAGCAGAGTTGGTTTTGACGGATAAAGCGTTTGGAATGCAAGGTGCAGTGCAAAAAGCGGACGAATTAGCTTCCTCGTACGAAAAAAGCTTTATACCAATGCAATTTTCTAATCCAGCGAACCCAAAAATTCATGAATTAACTACTGCAAAAGAAATTTTTAAAGACACAGACGGAACAATAGATATATTTATCGCAGGCATTGGTACAGGCGGAACCCTTAGTGGCTGTGCAAAAGCGTTAAAAAGTTATAAACCATCGTTAAAAGCTTATGGCGTTGAACCTAATGAAAGTCCTTTGATAACGAAACATGTCGCTGGTGCACATGGTATTCAAGGTATCGGTGCAAATTTTATACCTAAAAATCTCGATTTACAATGCGTGGACGAGGTCTTACCAATTACCACTGCAAATTCAATTGAAACGGCTAAACTTTTAGCAAACAAAGAAGGTATTTTGTGTGGAATTTCAGGAGGCGCCGCAATGCGAGCCGCACTGGATTTGTCAAAACTCCCTGATAATTTCGGTAAAATTATCGTCGTTATTTTACCCGATTACGGCGAACGTTATATATCTACAGATTTATTTAATTGAGAGGTTTTATGTTTAGACTATTCAACAAAGCTATAACCCAAATAAAAGAAGATATAGATACAATTTATGAAAACGACCCTGCTGCTGATAATTTATTAGAAGTTATTTTGCTTTATCCTGGCTTACATGCGCTTTTTTGGCACAGAATTGCTCATAAACTTAAATATTGGAAAATTCCATTTTTACCACGATGTATTTCAGCAAGTTCAAGATTTTTTACAGGTATAGAAATTCATCCGAGTGCAACATTTGGACGCAGAGTTTTTATTGACCACGGAATGGGAATAGTGATAGGAGCAACGACAATTGTTGGCGATGATGTATTGATTTATCAAGGAGTAACATTAGGTGGTACAGGGCATCAGACAGGGAAACGCCACCCAACTATAGAAAATAATGTAACGATTGGAGCAGGGGCAAAAGTTTTAGGCAATATAACAATCGGCGCTCACTCTAGAATTGGCGCAGGTTCTGTCGTTGTTGACGATGTGCCTGAAAATTCGACGGTTGTCGGCATTCCAGGACGTATCATTAAACAAAATTTTGTGGTCGACGGTCAACTTATGCATAATCGTATTCCTGACCCGATAGCTTGTCAGCTAAACCGCTTAACTTATGAAATAAGAGAAATAAAAGAGTACCTGAATTGCGAAAACAAATAGCCGTTTAGTTAAATTAAATATTTGTTGCCTTATGCTAGAATTTTTAGTACTCTGTAGGTGGGGAAATAAAGGAGAATTAAAAATGAAGAATATATGCAAATTATTAATTTTATTTTTAGCATTATCAGTTTTCAGCGTAGTTGCTGATGCAAAAGTTGAAGTTTTTGGACAGCCGATAGACTTTAAAAAAATTAATGAACCACCGGTTACATCTGTGAATGCCAGTCATATTCTGGTCAAAACTCAATCTCAAGCTATTGAATTAAAAAGCAGAATAGACAAAGGCGAAAGTTTTGAAGAACTAGCGAAAAAATATTCAGAATGTCCGTCGAAAGCTAATGGCGGCAATTTAGGATATTTTGAACGTGGACAAATGGTACCTGAATTTGAAAGAGCTGCGTTCAAATTGCCTGTAGGAGAAGTTTCTGAGCCTGTACAAACGCAATTCGGTTGGCATTTGATAAAAGTTGTCGATAAAAAATAAATAATAACAAATAACAATCAAACACTAAAAAAACGCTTTTATAGCGTTTTTTTCGATAAATAATTGATTAAATTAACCCTTTTTCTGCAATTTTAAAATAGCCGGATCAGGATTAGTTTTTTGTACTTCATATTCTGTTTTTATTTTTGTAATAAAACGTTTCGTTTCAGCGAAAGGAGGAACACCTTTATATTTAGAAACATTAGCAGGTCCAGCGTTGTAAGCAGCCAACGCTAAATCCATAGAGCCGAATTTCTGGTACATCTTTTTGTAATATGTCAAACCACTTTTTATATTATCATTTAAGTGATATGCGTCATAGCCCATCGAACGAGCAGTTGAGGGAAGAATTTGAAAAACACCGACTGCACCGTATGCGCTGCGTTTATTGTGATCGAAATTAGACTCAAGTTTCGCAATAGTCAAGCCCAAAGCCGGATCAATACCTAAGTCCAATGAATGTTTCACAATGTACTCTTTAACCGTCATTTTAGAAACAGCTGGTTTTTTGTTTGATGTAGGTTCAAATTTTGCCTTAGAAACGTAAGGCTTAGGAGTAGGGACAGATGCCACTTTGGGTATTTTAACATCTACAAGCACAGTTTTTGTGGTATTACTGACTGCTACAGAAGGATTAGCTTGTGTAACTGCCGAATTAATGTTTGTACCGAATGCTATTAGAAAAACTAATACGCCGGTAAATATTCTGTATCTTTTTAGCTTCATGGTATCCTCGTCTAGTTTACTTAGAAGGTCGAATCTCTCAACAAAATTATGATAACCTAAAAATTGAACTTTACAACTTCAACCTATCTTTTTTTATAAAAAAATGGTGAAAAAAAGAGACTTTATTTTTTTTATTTTCAGTCTATAATGGAAAAAAGAGAAGTCGCCTTTATATTGTAAAGAAATGTTAAGTTTATTGCTTTTTTACAAAAAAATAAAAAATTCTGCAAGTGTTGATTAAAATAAGGATAAAAAATTGATGTTAGAAATGAATTTAGTAAAAAGTGAGTTAGAAAAAGCGCTTTTTCAGTCAGTGGAAGCAACAACACCTAATTATATTAAAAATAAAAAAGTTATAGACATCGACAATCTAAAAGCTTTTACGTTTCGACTGAAAAAAGAGTATTTATATCCTTATGATAAAGAAAACAATCCTGAAGGATTAGGCTTAAAAGAGTGGTTAGAAAACTACGAAAAAGAGGCTAAAGTTTCAACTGCAGGAGTCAGAGGTCCACAGAATATAGTTTACCCCCATGATACACGTTTCCCGATTAATTATGTAGGCATTTTGCTAGCCACTTTGGCGAAAGCGTTAGTCGCAAAGGAGAAGTACAAAGATAAAGAGTTAGTTAAAATTGTAGCGAGAGAGGTACGTTATAATTCTGAAAAATATTTAGACTTAATTGCGAGAGTGCAGGCTGCACAAGATATAGTGACTCTCGTCACTTGCAACCGAGAAAGTATACCTATTTGGTTAGCTTCATTTTTAGCTTTTAAGTTGGATTTATTAGGCGGAGAGTATATTACGTCGAGTCATGGCATCAGCGTGAAAAATGCAACTAAGGATTTGAATTCTCAAGGCAGTCAATACTTACCTGAAGAATCGATGGAGTTTGTAAATAAAATTCATGAAATTTTTGCGCTGACAGAAGAAAATGGGTTTTATGATATAAAAATTGCTGCCAACAACGATGTAAATATCACTGATGACTACTTATGCCGTATCAATGACGGAATAGATTTATACAAAGAATATCTAGAAAGCGGCGTAGGCAATGAAACGAATTTGAATTTAATAAAGACAATTCAAAACAAAATAGTCATTGAAAATGTCGGAGGCAGCGCATATCGAACATTGTCGAAATTATTAAAGCAGTTTCATATTTCAGACAAATATGAATGGCTGAATACAGAAGAAGACCCATTTTTTCATTCTATAGGGAAAGCTGACTGCGACTCCAAGAGAAATAAATGCTTTTATGATTATTCTGTAGATGCGAATGCTACTTCGGTAGATACTAATGGAAAGGTAGTGTTTCCTGTTATGCAGACAATGCACTACGATAAAAAACTTATTAATTATCCGATAAATACGATGGTATTAATCACAGACCCAGACCATGACAGACTTTCAGTTGCACAAATAGAAAACATAGGAAAAGCTAAACAGCTCGAAGACTTAGGAATTGATTATATAAAACTAGACGGAGATAGGATTTTAGCCATTTACTCAGCAAATCAATCTTTTTTATTGATTATGGATTTTTGGTTTCAACAGCTAAAAAAAAGCGGTAATTTGCGTAAACACCCACGATTTATTATCAAAACGACTGCTTCTGCACGTTCTTGGGACGAGTGGGCAAAAGCCAACGATATGAAAGTTGTGAATGTGCCGGTTGGTTTCAAAGAAATCGCAAATATTATGAAAAAAGTTGAAAAGAAAATTATCGATAATCCTGAGAAAGAGGTTATTATCACTGATATTTTCGGTAATGACATAAATTTAGGAATAAATCCGAGAATGCTTTTTGGCGGTGAAGAATCAGGTGGCATGATTATCGGTGCAGAGGATTTTATCGAGTCGTTTGATGGACGACAAGCTATTGCAATGAGGGAAAAAAGTGCTACAGAGGCTATTTTTGTGACTTCTGCACTTTATGCAGAGCTGGAAAAAGCAAAACTCTCCTTGGCGGATAAATTAAATGAAATTTTTAACAAAAATCATATAATCGCAAAATATGACATAAGAGCAGACATTTCTTATTACAATGAGTCAGAACCTGATATTGAAAAAATGAAAATTGCCAAAATCGAAGGCGAAAAGCGTCGAACGAAAAATGACATGTTCTATTTAACTTTAGCGCTTGCTTACAAAGAAAACTTACTCTCACTTGATGATATAAAAGAAATTTTTGGCTCAACGTTTTATTCATTGAATTTTGAGAATTTAAAAGATATAAAATTTGTCGGAGATGGCACCTATTTAGAATTCGCAAATAAGTTTGTGGAAATCAGACCTTCTGGTACAGACGCAAAAACAAAAGCTTATGCTGCAGGGAATGACAAAGATGAATTGCAACGATATACACAGCTTTTAGGGAATTATTCCGGTGACAGAAATCGCACTTACCAAAAATTTATTGAAAATTATTACTACGAAGGTGCTAAAAATAAATCGGCGAGATACTACTTGGGCTTTACAAATAAAGATGCTAATAATGATATTTTTGTTGTACCTAATTATGATTTTCTGAAAAAATAATGACTTTAATTTATACTGTTGATATAATCACAGTAAGATAGTATTTTTGAGGGAAGTAAATGACAAAGATGAAAACAATCAATTTGAGCGGGTTTGAAATTGGCGCAAATAAACTCACACTTTTGGCTGGGCCATGTGCGATTGAATCTCGTGATATTTTGATGAAATCTGCAGAATATATGAAAAAATTAACTCAAAAGTTAGATATAAATTATGTTTTTAAATCTTCTTTTGACAAGGCAAACAGAAGCTCATTGAAATCATATCGTGGGTTAGGTATGGAAAAAGGTTTGCAACTTTTAGCTGAAGTAAAAAAAGAGTTTGATTTGCCGATAGTTACTGATATTCATGAAGCTGTGCAGGCTGCTATTGCAGCTGAAGTCGCAGATATTTTACAAATACCTGCATTTTTGTGTAGACAAACAGATTTGCTCGTATCTGCTGCAAAGACAGGTAAAATTGTAAATATAAAAAAAGGACAATTTTTAGCGCCTCTGCAAATGAAAGCGATAGCTGCTAAGGTTTCAGAGTCAGGCAACGACAAGATTATTTTAACAGATAGAGGCACGAGTTTTGGTTACAACAATTTGGTATCTGATATGCGAGCAATACAGATTATGCAAGAAATGGGCTACCCTGTTATATTTGACGCAACGCATAGTGTTCAGCTACCAGGAGGCGCAGGCGATAGCTCCTCAGGAGAAAGGCAGTTCGTTCCTTTATTAGCTAAATCAGCTTGTGCTGCAGGCGCAAAGGGATTGTTCTTTGAAGTGCACCCAGACCCTAAAAAAGCGCTTTGCGATGGTGCTAATATGCTCCAACTAAACGATGTTGAGCCGCTTTTAAAAACATGTGTAGAAATTTTTAAGCTTGTAAACTAAAAGGGGCGCAATGATGATAAAACCTAAAAAATCAGTGCAAAATATGCTACCTTATGAAGTGCCTTTATTTGAGGTGGATTATGATTTCCGTCTTGATGGGAATGAAAATAGCTTTGGACCTTCGCCTAAAGTGTTTGAAGCGCTGAAAGATGTCGAAAACCATTCGATACAATTTTATCCGATTTATGGTGAACTTTTAAAAAAATTGTCAGAATTGAATAATTTACCTATTGAATATTTTATAAACACAAACGGAGCAGATGAAGCGATTTCAGTAATTTATAGCACATATTTGGACTCAAATGATAGTGTGCTGACTGTCGTTCCTACTTTTGCAATGCCCAAAATTTATGCTCAAACGGCAGGTGCTGAATTTATCGAAATACCTTATAAAGAAAAATGGAAATTCCCTGAAAAAGATTTTTTAAAAGCGTTAGAGGACTTTGAAAATATAAAAATTGTTCATTTAACTACGCCTAACAACCCAACAGGAGATGTGATTGAATTCGATGTTTTGAAAAGAATACTTGAAAAAACGAAAGATAAACTTGTCGTTATTGATGAAACTTATGCCAATTATTGCGGCGAGTTAAACACAAATTTGGTAAAGGAACATGAAAATGTTTTCATTACTCGGTCGTTTTCAAAAGACTTTGCTCTCGCAGGTTTGCGAATCGGCTATATTATTTCAAACCCAAAAAATATATTGGAATTGCTGAAAGTCAGAAGCCCTTATTCGACAAACAAACTCGCTATGAAAGCTGCAGTTGCAGCGTTAGGTGACAAAGATTTTTTCAAAAACACATGCACGCAAATTGAATTAAACAAAAACAAACTTGCTCAATTATTTGAAGATGAAGGTTTTGTTGTCTATCCTTCAAAAGCGAACTTTTTGTGTGTTGATTTTGGCAAAAAAAGTGAATTTATTTACAATGAATTTCTCAAAAATTCAATTAAAGTTCGCAAATTTTCTAATTCACCTTATTTGCAAAATGTTTTTAGAATTACAATCCCTCCTAAAAAAGGCGTTGAGAGGATTGTTAAAGTTCTCTCAGAAAGCAAGCGCACAACATTAATTTTTGATATGGACGGAGTTTTGGTTGATACGAGAAACTCTTATCGAGAAGCTATAAAAAAAACTTACGAATTTTTTACGTCAAATAAAATTTCCTTCGACGAAATTCAGTCAGCAAAAAATAAGGGTGGGCTCAACAACGATTGGGATTTGACAGAATTTTTACTTGCAAACGCAGGCATTGATGTAGAAAAATCTAAAATAATAAATAAATTTCAGGAAATATATTGGGATAACGGAAATGGCCTAATAAAAAGTGAGCGACCTTTGATAGAGACTGAAACACTGGATAATTTATCAAAAAAGTATAATTTGGCAGTATTTACCGGAAGACCAATGGCTGAGGCAGAATTTACACTTGCTTATATGGGATTTAACAAGTACTTTTATCCTGTTGTCACAATGGATAATCTTTCGAGTGACGAGCAAAAACCTGAGCCAGATGGGATTGAGCTGATTAAAGAGCAGGTTAATTATGACGAAATTTATTATCTCGGTGATACGAGTGATGACAAGATAAAACAACATTTTTGAAAAATAAAATGCAAGAAAACGGAGCATGCGCTATAATCAATGATGTGAATGAAATATTAAAAGTATTGGAGTATAAAAATGAGAAAGAACTCACAATTTAGAAAAACGAACGAAACTGAAATAAAAGTAGAGTTAAATCTCGATGGAAACGGTGAAAAGGAAATAAACACCGGTATAAAATTTTTTACGCACATGCTGGAACAGTTTGCAGCACATTCAGGATTTGATTTGAGCGTTGACGTTAAATCACATGACCTTGATAACCATCATATAGTAGAAGATGTCGCCATTACATTAGGACAAGCAATCAAAGAAGCGCTGTGTGATAAAAAAGGCATAAACCGTTATGGTAGTTTTATTTTACCGATGGACGAGGCATTAATACTTTCTGTCATAGATTTAAGCGGTCGTACTTTTTGCAAAATAGATGTTAACATCAAAGATGAAAAAACATCAGATTTCGAGACTGTTTTGTTAGCACATTTCTTTTCGAGCCTTGCACAATCAATGCAAGCGACTATCCACATAAAACAACTCGATGGTGCTGACACTCATCACGTAATTGAGGCTGTGTTTAAGTCTTTTGCTCGTGCATTAGGTATTGCTGCTGCTGTAAATCCGGATAATCGTGACAAAATACCCTCAACAAAAGGTTTATTGTGATTATTTTAAAAAATCAAAAATAATGCTTGCATTTTTTTTAAATTAAATATATACTAAACATGTTATTGATGTTTCGGCTAGTGTAAAACCTTTAAATGAGTAATTTATTACTCATTTTTTTTATTTAAAATTTGATAGTTAGTAAAAATTGAATATTAGTAATTTGGTTTTCCGATTGTCTAATGTTATGAATTTATATTTTTTCAATAATAGAATTTGTCATTGTAATAATAGAAAGGAAATTTTATGAAAATTAAAGGGCAATGGTGGGTTCTATTTGTTGAAGGAATTTTACTTTTATTACTGGGAATAATTTGTTTATTAAATCCATTTGCAGTTACGCTAGCATTCCCTACGTTTTTGGCAATTTTATTGTGTCTTGGTGGCTTTGTCCAGTTGTTAAGGTCATTTTTGTTACGACATGATATAAGAGCTTTTGCGCTTTCATTTTTTTCATCACTTTTCTCCATTTTAGTAGGACTCTTGATGTATCAATTTCAAGAGCAAAGTATTCTATTGCTTTCGTGTTTGATGATTGCGTATTTATGTTTTGATGGGATTTCAAAAATGTTTTTCAGTTCATTATTTCACTATACAAAATCGTGGACAATAGTTATGGTTAGTGGTTTTTTAAGCTTATCTTTAGGGCTTTTATTGATGATGTCTCTGCCTGTATCGTCAATATATTCAATAGGACTACTGCTTGGCGTGAGTATGTTATTCTTTGGATTTTCATTATTGGTTATGTCAATAGAAATAAAACAAATGAAACCGGTAGAAATATATTAATTATATTTAATATTTAATACAAAAAATAGCAACGGTAGGTTATCGTTGCTGTTTTTTGTATAATAATAAAGGTTGCGTTTATTTTATTAAATTGTAATATAATCTATAAACCGAAAGAAAGAATATTATTAGGTGACATATAAATGAAAATTACTATTTTTGGTGCGAATGAGTTGGGCTGTCTGATAGCTACAGAATTCTTTGAAGATCATGATATAACAGTCGTAGATAAAGAAGAAAATCGTACTGAAGAATTTAATAAATTGGATATTAGTTTTGTCTATGGCAATGGTTCTAATATTAAAGTTTTAGAAAGTGCACAAATCAAGGAATCAGATTTATTCATTGCGTGTACAACTATGGACGAGGCAAATATAGTGGCATGTTCAACAGTCAAAACAGTGTCTCCGAATTGTTGCTGCGTGTGTTTTGTAAGTAAATCTGAATATATTGAATCACTTTCTTTAATAAAAAGTTCTGACTACCATGCAGGTTTGTATTTTGACAATATAATATGGCCGGAACAGTTGTTGATGCAAGAAATATATAGAATTATAACGGTACCATCAGCCATCGACGTTGAGAACTTTGCACAAGGTAAAGCACAGTTGTTGGAATATCGTATAAAAGACAACTCGCAAATTTTAAATAAAAAAATAAAGGATTGTATATTCCCGGAGCATACATTGATTGTAGGTATAACTAGAAATGACAGACTTTTTATCCCTGATGGCGATACCACTTTAGAATTGAACGATAAAGTTATTTTCATGGGTACCGTGAATTCGCTGGATTTATTAGCTGGTCACATTTTTAGAGTGAACGAAAGTGTAAAATGCGTAACGATAATAGGCGGCGGTAGAGTAGGACTAATGTTAGCTCAACAACTCGAAAATGTAAATATAAAAACAAAAATTATAGAAAAAGATTATAAAAGATGTGAATATTTAACTGAAACATTGAAAAAAACTCTCGTCCTCTCAGGTGACGGCACCGATATAGAATTGTTGAAACAAGAAGAAATTGGTGACTGCGATGTAGTCGTTACAGTAACTAATAACGATGAAAAGAATTTGCTATGCTCTCTTTTAGCAAAACAACTCGGTGTAGCTAAAGTTATCACGAGAGTCACAAAATCTGCTAATGTTAATCTTTTTGAAAAAGTTGGTATTGATGTTGCGGTATCCTCTAAAGAAGCTGCAATAAAAGAAATACGCAACGATTTTATCGAAACAGATTTGGAAATTTTAGCCACAGTTGAAAGCGGTCAGGGCGATATCATTGAAATGTGCGTTCCTGAAAGATTGAATAATAAGACGATTATGGAATTAAACTTGCCTGTAAAAGCTATCGTTTCTATTATTCAAAGAGGAAATCAAATTATTATTCCTAAAGGCGATACTAAAATAAGAAAAAATGACTTTTTGATAATCTTTACGACGAACGAAAATTCGATGAAAATCAAAAACTTTTTCAAAGCGTAGTGAGTAAATTATTATGAGATTAATATATATATTAAATGCACTTGGTTTAATACTAAAAAGTATATCTGTTGTTTTTTTACTACCATGCTTCGTCGCATTAATATGCAAAGAGTATAGTGCAATTACCCCATTTTTTGTGTCAGCGTTGATTTCATTAATTATTGGTTTTTTAATGACAAAAAAGTCGAATAATTTTGTAAATTTGAATGATATAAAAAAAACAGAAGCGTTGTTTATTGTTGCTTTATCGTGGGTATCTGTCGGACTAATAGCAACAATTCCGTATTTATTCTTTGGATTGGCACCAATAAATGCTTTGTTTGAAGCTTTTTCAGGAATAACGACCACCGGCGCATCAATTTTGACAGATTATTCAATTTATCCTAAAGCTATGTTTTTTTGGCGCTCTTTTAGTCAGTGGCTTGGTGGTATGGGCATAATAGTCATGTTTATAGCTGTTTTACCTCAATTCGCTGTAGCCGGACGACAAATGTTTTTTGCAGAAGCTCCAGGACCTACCGAAGAAAAAATTACTCCTCGCATTAGGTATACTGCAAATGCTCTTTGGAAAATATATATCGCTTTGACAATCATTGAAATTTGTATTTTAACTTGTCTAAAAATGCCTTTTTTTGATGCAGTTTGCAACTCTTTTTCTACGCTTTCAGGCGGCGGTTTTTCGCCTAATTCATTGAGCATATATGGCTACGGCGCTGATGCTATTGTTTGGGTAATCGGAATATTTATGTTTTTTGCAGCGATGAACTTTTCACTGCAATATAAAGTTATAATTAAAAGGAATATAACCCTTTTTTTTAAAGACGAAGAATGGCGTTTTTATCTCGGTGTTGTGTTTACTTTTACTGCTTTAATAATGTTAACATTGATTTTAAAAAATGATTATGGAATTACACATGCTTTGCGAGAAGCTTTTTTCCAAGTCACATCTATCATTTCTACTTCTGGTTTTGTTTCTGAAAACTATATTTTGTGGAATTTAGATGCGAAATTATTTTTGTTTATTTTAATGTTTATGGGCGGATGTGCCGGATCAGCCTCAGGAGGGATAAAGGCTGTACGTATTTTATTTTTATTCAAATATTTGAAACGAGAAATTGCAAAAATATTACACCCGAACGCAGTGCTTCCAATCAAAATTAATAAAATGACCTTTCCTGAAGACGTATCAAAACAAATTATGGCATTTATTATATTTTTTATTGCTATTTTTGCAATAATCGCCTTTATTGCAACTATTTTAGAAAATAATTTAGTAGTCGGTGTTTCTGGTTCACTCACAACCATAACTAACACAGGTCCTGGATTTGGCTTAATCGGTCCTTTTGATAATTTCAACTCACTTCACCCAATAACCAAACTATTATTTATTTTTAACATGGTCATCGGAAGATTAGAATTAATTCCGTTTTTAGCTATGCTCCATCCTGATTTTTGGAATTGGAAAAATTAAATTTTAGTTTTTTAAGCAACTTGGTGAATTGCTGTTATGCTGGAGCTAAAAGGTAAATATTCCCTTTTTGAAGTGTTATGCGGATTAATAAGAACAAGCGCTTTTCTGTTTAAATCAATTCCTTCTACTTGGTACTCGTGATTATTTCTCCATAAACATGTGGATTTTTTTAATTTAACAACACCGTTTTTTGCTGTATCCTTACTTGCGCTAGCAGATTTAACAAGCGAGTCCATACTTAACTGTTTTACCTTTTTACCTGTGAATAAAGCTAACATATTTCCGGGGTTGAACAATGCTGTTTTGCCTGTTCTTTTTGTAACTGCAGCTTTGAGAATAGCAATTTCAAGGTCACTGTTTTTATCTCGGCGCTTTGTTGCTGTATTTGCTATATCTCGTTGTGTAATTCGATATGTTTTTGATTTATCTCCTAGAAAAGTTACGTTGTAGGTTCCATCGCCATTATCTTTTATAGTTTTCTTCAATCGTTCACGTCCAGACATCCCGTCAGATGCTTGCCCTGCTTTGGGAGCACTAAAAGCTGCTTTTGCCGCAGATAAGAATCCGCAATCGCCACATGAGCCTTGCTTAAAGAAATCAATTACATTGTTGAGTTTATTACCACACCAAGTTGCGGCTTTATCAACCAGTCCAAAAAACAAATCTACGTACTTAGGCTTTTCAATCTTCCCTTGTTTATAGTTTTCCACAGAAAATGCAAAAGGATTTTTCATTTTATCCAGCGCCACCTTTATTTCTTTGACATCTTCCTTATCAACATTGTTCGGAGTACTACTATTCCCAGAATTACTTTTGTTTGTGTCTGTGCGATACGCATAAGTTTGAGATTGTGTATGTCTTACTGATGTAGAGTTTAAATTTTTAGATTGAGTTGATGAGGAATCAAAAGTAGAGCTAGAACGTGAATCGTCGGTTTTCTTTGCAGATGAACCAGACGTATTTAAACGTTTTTGACTGCTATAATTGCTGTTTAAAACTCTCGGCATAAACTCATCCTAAAATTTGACTTAATAACTCTCTAAACTAATAAAGGGTTTTTATACTTAAAAATTGCTTATATTGGTGAATTTAGGCTTGTTTTTTTAACAAAAAGTAACATTACTCAAAAAAAAAGATGTTAAGTAATGTAAATTATATAAAAAATATTGAAATTTTATATAACCAAAAAACTTTATATAGATGTGTAAAAAATGAGGTGTGTGATGACAACGATTAATCCTGTAATTTTCGATACTAGCGTAACAAAGATAGCTGAACAATTGTCTAATCAGTCAAGTGTTAATCAAAATGATATGAAAGAATTGCTTTCAATGCTGACAGCTGAACAAGACTTAGTTGTAATGAACAACAGTGGCGCACAGTTAACTAAATCAGCGTTAGATGACAAAATTAAAGCTTTACAAGAAAAAATTGAAGAAGTTGAAAACTTGCTAAAAAAGGAATACGAAGAAATAACAAAACAGCAAGGTCTTTTAGAAGATGAAATGACCAATATGAATAATTTGGTAAATTCAATAGAAGAAATCAGCAAAGAAATTACACAACAAAAATTAGACATGGTAGAAACAATAACAGCTGAAGTAATGAGAGATTATGTCCTCGGAAAAATTACAGAAGATGAAGTTCCTGACAAAATGGCAAATTTAATTTGCGCCGAAACAGGTTTTTGCTCATTACCGGAAGCAGAATTGGCGGCTAAATTAAGAGTATTATTCGCTTCTCAAAATATAATTACTTCTATAGACCAAAAAATAGCAACTTCAGCTAGTCAAATTACATCATATCAATCAGAAATTGGTAGTTATAACACATTAATTGATATATATACAGCAATGTCTAATGTGACTAAAACAAATGCGCAAACAGGAAATCTTAACTACACAGGCGGTGTACCTATTTACAGCGCAGGCAAAAGAGATTTAGTTGAAAGCTTAAAAACTCAATACGGAAAAGGTGTTGTAACAGGCTCAGTCAGCGGTGATAATTGTTCTGACAGTAATCAATACACAGCAGATTTATATAAAGCTTTGGGCAGTGGCAACAAAGGAAATTCAATATTAAAACAAATGTTCGACCAAGGTTTCAGTTACAAAGAAGCAGCTTATGCAATAAGCTACTTATACGGTGATACAACAGCTATATCATTCAATGTTAACAACGGAAAACTTACTATACCTAAAGGTCATGGCGGAGCTGCAACATGGTACAATGAATTTAAAACTCAAATGCAATTTTACTGGGGCGCTAACTCTGCAGGTGTTGGAGCCAATGACACAGAAGACGGCACAGGCGCAGTTGGCGGCAACACAGGTGGAAATGTAGTTAATGATGGCACTAACGGTAATGGTGGCGGAACAGGCACTGGTGGAGGTACCGGCGTCGTAGACGAAGGCGAACCTGATGTTAATATTGAAGAATTCGACCCTATTGGCTGGAACAACGGTAACACTTCTTACTCATTTGTATCTGACTCAAATAATGATAATATTTTCAATGCAGGAGGATATGAATTCATCGGCGCTCGTGAAGTAGTTTTAAGCGAAATAACAACAGAAAACATAGCAAATTATTTTAATAGTGAATTATTAACCAACCTGAATATAACAGACGCATCACAGCTACAAAAATTCGATTTAGATAACGATGGTAAAATCACAGGTATGGAAGAACTAATAATGTTCGACACTGATGGTAACGGCAAAATCGAAAATACAGAATTAAATGGGCTAAATGTACTTGAAACAGTTGAAACAAGAGGTCAAGTAAGCTTCATGACCGCAGCCATGGCTGGTGCTAAAACTATTGATTTAACAAAATTCCAAGATTCAACAGGAAATTACAGTTCCTCATTAATAAACAAGAGCGGTAGCGTAGATATCAATGGGAACTTAACCTTAAACAACTTTGGTGTAACTTACTCTGACGGACGTACGTTTAACGGTTACCAAAGATTAGATAAAAAAGATTATCTTGACAAGATGTTCGGAAATGCCTATGATGCGCATTACACAAGCATTATGAGACAAGTTACAAATGAAGACGGCACAAAAAGTGTAGAAATTGATAATAATGCAACTAAGAAAGAAACCCCTTGGAAATTATGGGCTGGTTCACAAGCAGCACAAGAACTTATCGCACAAGTTGAAGCTGAAATTGCTAGCGAAAAACAGGCAGCAAAAGTAAAAGCAAACGCATTAGAAGCCAAAGGCGAAGCCGAAATATTATCTGAAGGAACACAAGGTGCCGAAAGAGCAGAAGAACAAAAACATCCAGAAACAGCGACAGAAGGTGATTACGGCGCCGTCCAACTACATCAAGATTTAAGTCACTTAGAAGTCTCGACAGGCGCTCCTGATCCGGCTACTAATCCTCAAGAATATTGTGATTACATGAACGAAAATCAAGAAACCTATCTATATCATATAAACAGCAACAAAGAAATTATAAAAACTAAAAAATAAAACTTACTTACTTATGCACACACACTGAAAAGCAGAAACCCTAAATGGATTTCTGCTTTTTAATTTTAATTTTTTATCTACCAAGACGTTGTATTGTAGATACCGCAGCATGTTTTAATTCCGGGAAAACTGTATTAACGCCATCAATGAATTGTCGCATCATATTTTCGGCAACAGAATGATTAGGATTTTCTGTATCTACAAAACTTTTAGAACAAACCATACCTAGAGGTGTAGTAGGTGTTTTAATAGATTTTTTACTATTTCTTGGTGCTGCAGCATTTTTTTGTTCTTGTATTAACCTTTCAAATTCTTTTGGCGTAAGTTCAACTAATTTACCATCTTCCACTCCTAGAAAAGCATCGCCTATCTGCGTTCTTTGAGATGATTTATTGCGTTGCAAAAAACCATTTTTAAGTGAAAAAGTTGCTTTGTCAAAAGTCACAGCCATGGACAAAAAAGTATTTTTTGTAGATTTTGGGCATTCTCTTACCACTAAGTGAATACCTTCACTATTTTCAACTGCACGCACTAATTCATTCCCGACGATATCTCCACCTACTCGTCTTAGTACATAACCATTAAACAAGTCCAGAGCTTCTTTATTTAGTGTATTGAGCCCTTTGATACTGCCAAAATTTTGCTTATTATTATTTTTATTATTTGCTGAAACAGCGTTTATTGATGTTATTCTCATAGTATACCTCCTTGAAATAATGCAACACCTCAGAGCGCTACATCCTACATGATAATATAAACATGTGAATTTTTTTTTGTGCTAGTTAACTCTGTAAAATATATTTACATGTAAACATGTCGTAACAATAATTACCATAAGCAACATTTTTTTTTGCTAAAATACTTTAAATATATATAAGGTAAAAGGTTAGTTAATGTCAGATTATTTTTGTAGAAGCAATAATAGTGTCAGACCGATTTTTGTCGTGCATGAAAAAGACCGAAAACCAGTATCTACACCGGTCAAACTTTTAGCTACCGGCATTGCCGCCGGTACAGCTGCTTTTGCGACGAATACCGATAGATTTGTGAAAACTGCGAAATCTGCACCTGACAATGCTTGGGGTCGAATTATTAATTCTATCCGAAAAGATTGGATAGGAATGAGGATTAAATGCCGTCAATGGCTGCGTAAAAGTAACACCTTCATGTCGGCTAGAAAAGAAATTATAAAAAGCTGCGGCGTAGAAAACGCAAAAAGAATTAAAAACGCAGGTCTTGCCGGATTAGGTGTCTTTGCAGGAATTACGCTTTTGAACTTTTTTGGTAAAAAAGATTAATTTTTTATTCAATTTCAGCGACAACCAACTCAGTAGTTTCGTTGTTTAAATATTTGCTGTCAATTTGCTTTTTAGGATTTATCCCAAGTTGTTTAAATTTTTCAAATCGGCTTATTAAACCGTCCTTACCTTGAATAGTTGTGAATAAATTTTCGAAATCCTTTTGGACATTCGTAAAACTTTTTCCGACATTTTCGAGTTTTGAAATAAAAATACAGAATTTATCATAAAGGGAGATTGCACCCTTTTGAATTTCTTTTATATTCTCAGATATATTTTTGTCGTCCCATGCCTGACGAATTACTTTTAAAGTAGCTAACAAAGTCGAAGGACCTACTATCACAATGTTACATTGAGTTGCTTTTGTAATTATATCGACTCTGTCATATATGTATGTAAGACAAGCCTCGATTGGGATAAACATAAACTTAAACTCCGGCGTGTTTAATCCTTCTAAATTATTGTATTTTGAACTCAAATCCTCTAACATTCTGCTCAAGGCATTGAAAAACTCTTTCAAATATTGCTCTTTTTGTTCAACGTCTTCTGTATTAATGTAATTTTGAAAATAATTCAAAGGACACTTCGCATCTATCACCAAGTGTCTGGAGTTTTCCGGAAAATAAACAATAGCATCAGGAGTGAGCGAATTTGCAGTCGGATTATTCAAATCTTTAAAGCCTTTTTGCGTTATATAACTACCTTTTTCAGGATTATCTTTTTTGTTTATTAATCCTGAACTTGCTAAAACCTGTTCTAACACCATTTCGCCAAATAATCCACGTTCTTTAGCATTTGCTTTCAAAGAATTTGTGAGTTCTTCTGCTTTAAATTGAAGCATATCACTATTTTTCGTCAAAGTATCAATCTTTTCTTTTAAAGCGGTTGTATTTTCTATACCTTTATTTTTGAGTTGTTCTACCTTTTCTTTAAATTCATATAATTCCTTTTTAAAAGGCTCTAGCACTGTTTGATTTTTCTTTATTAAAGACTCTTGAGTTTGATTGATTGTATTATTAGCAATATTTTGGAAAATTTCTCCTAATTCTGCATAATTTTCTAATTTCGTTTGATTTTTTATCAATTCTTGATTTTTTAGAATTAACTCGCTTTGCAATTTCACATTTTCTTTTTTAGAAATTGCGACACCAAGCAAATAACCTATTACCAGCGATGTTGTGGCTATTAACGTACAAGTCAAAATCATAAATTTTCCTCTCGATTATTGTGTAACAAATTTTTCGCATGCACAATTAACATTATCACCGTGCGCATTGATTAAATCAAAAATATTTTCCATTATTTTCTTTTCAAAACGAATATTACTAAATGCGTTAATTTCCTTTATAAAATAGCATGGACTTGTTACATTAATTTCAATAATTTTTTCATCAATAATATCGAGTCCGACCATGTACAATCCTTTTTTGTAAAGCTCATTAGCAACTGCTTGAGCTATTTCTCTTTCATTTTTCGTTAAAGAAGATTTTGCAAAATACTCGTCCGAATGATTGCTAAATTTGAAATCATCACTCGTAGGCAATTTCATCACACATTCATCAAAAACTGTTTTTCCTAAAATTAAAACTCTTTTATCACCTTTTATGCCGATAGGAATATATTTTTGTGCCATAACAAGTGTTTTTTCACTGTTTGTTGCCGTTGTAATAATTGAATTGATATTTTTATCATTTTTACTCAAATAATAGACACCACTCCCGAAACAACGATTTAACGGTTTTATTATAATTTCGTTTTCATTTCTTAAAAAATTTTCTATAACTTTTTTTGAACTCGTTACAATATTTTTTGGCACAAATTCTGTAAAATAATTTATATGGAATTTTTCATTAAAATTTCGCACACTCACAGGGTCGTTTATAACAAAAGTTTTTTGTTTATCAACATAATCAAATATGTAGCAAGCATTGATGTAGTCTATATCGACAGGTGGGTCAGGTCTAAAGAAAATTGCTTTAAAATCATTTAACCCTATTTTCATTTCATTTTTTTGATAAAAAATATCAAATTCACTGTCATTCGAAACAATTTTTTTATACGTCTCAAACGCAAAAGTGAAAGCTGTCGAACTCTCGAGAAAAAGTCTGTTCTTAGTAGTGACAAAAACCTCAAAATCTGATTTTAAAAATTCCAAAATCAACCAAAAATCAGTAACAAGTTTATTAAATTCAAAATACTTAAACTCAACTTCATCTATAACAAATAAAATACGTTTATTCATTTACCTACCTCTTGAGTTCCATGATATCAACTCAAAGCAAAAATACAATCAGTAGTTCTTTTATTTAGGTTGGTAATTCAAATTTTATTGGTCAGTTAAAGTTTTCTTGATATATTCTTGAACATTGTGCGAGACTCTGATATCTTGCAAAGCAAGATTGTATTTTTTAAGTTCTGCTATATTATTCTGTTCATCAAATAAATCTTTTTGTTGCAAAACAGTACTTTCCTTAATTTTTTCAAATTCACTTTTAACTTTTTTAGTCGTAATTGTTCTGATAACATCATCAATATTAGACAAATTCATTCCATATTTTTTAGCGATTTCTTGAGGTGTTGAGCCGTAAGGAAACTTATATAGCCAATTAATTGTGTCTACATCATTTTGAGAAAGACTTACAACTCCATACTGGTGCGGCGTATACATTATATCAGTTTTATTTTTGCTATGTCCTAAACCCAAAGCATGACCAACTTCATGGAGAATGGTGTGATAAACTTCTTCTTCGTTCATATATTTTGCATGAATAACGCCGTCAGACAAACCTATTTGGACTTCGGCTGAATACAATCTCCCAATATTGTCAAAATTAAAAACGCAATAACCTAAAGCCTTTCTGTCTATACGTTTCCATTCAAGATTAATTTGAGAGTCTCTTAATACATTGACAATTTGAAATGAGATTTTGCCTTGACTGACTTTTGTCCATTCAGCCAGCGCACGATGAACCATTTGCGTGTATTTATAGCCATCACCTTGAGCCTTGTACCACCGAAAAGGCGCAATATAAAGTTTTAATGGCATACAATTATCCATCCATCGCACAAGTTTATTGCTTCGTAATCCTGATTGTAAATACGTTTCTGTCATATTGGCATTATAGTATTATTTTAAGAAATCTTCAAATTTTTTATTAATTTTGAACTTATATCCACAGCAATCGAATGGCGTTCCTCCATTATAAATAAAATCAGGAATGATTTGAGGATAATTACGACAAAATAACGAACGAATTTTGTAATCTTTGCATTTGTTGTCATCACTGAGCGATTTGCAAGTAAAAAGCAGCGCTCCATCTGTATCTTTGCCTGAAATATAAAAATGATGATAAATCTCTTTAAAATTTTTTAACAATTCAAATTGTTTTTCTGTACAAACACGATTTTCACCGATTACAAAAACAATATTACGACAACAATGTCCACATTGACGACATTTCCCTGAAAGAATGTATTTAGAAGATTTAAATTTTTTTTCATAACAAAATTTAAGTAGTTGCAATAAATATTTCAGAAAATTCATTGTTCCTTTACCCCAAAAGTACCGTATGCAACGCCTTTATTCATATTCTTAAATTCTAAAACTTGCATTATATAGACACCTTTTTCGTATATAACAAAGTAGTCTGAATAAGAATTTTTGTTTAAATTCGAAAGCTCAACGTCTTGAGCAAAAACGACTTTGTAACCGCCGGAAGTGACTTTATCCTCGCCTTTAATCACCTGAATTCTTATATAATCATCTTTAAAACCTTTCGGCATATAAATAAAATAGTGAATTTTGTCGCCGACATTAAAGGTTAATTTTTCACTGCCTTGACTCACTTGATTAATAGGAACGTCATTAAACAAAATCGAACCTTTTTTCGTCGCAAATCCAACCGAAAGCAACACAATAAGTAAAAGTAATGTAGTGCAAATTATTTTTTTCATTTCGCTCATTTTATTTTTTCAATTTAGATTTCAAATAATCAACTTTCAGTTTTACATTCGAATTCAATTCTTTATTGTTTGAATATAAAATAAATTTTTCATAATTTTCAATGGCTTTTGCGTAATTATTTTCTTTTTCATAAGCCAACGCAAGCGCATAATAAGCGTAATCATAAGTTTTATCAAGCGAAATTACTTTATCAAAATGTGTTTTAGCGTCCGATAAATTGCCTCGTTCTGCTTGTACCAAACCAATGTTGAACAAAGCATGAACCTCGTTTGGTGAAATATTGAGCGCTTGTGTGTACATTTCTTGAGCTTTGTCTAGATTTTTATCAGCCTTGTATGCATTACCTATTTTTATGTATAAATTTGAATCTTTTGTATTGAGAAGCAAAGCTTTTTCATACTGTTCTATCGCTGATTTAAAGTTATTTTCTTTGATAAAATTGTCAGCAAGTCCAATAAGTGCATCAAAATTCGACTCATCTTCATTGAGCATTTTTTCGTATAACCTTGACGATGTTTCAGTATTGCCTTTTCTATTATTAAATTTTATGTACTCATTTGTAATTAATGCATTTTCAGGTTCAATCTCCATTGCTTTTTCATAGCACTCTATCACTTTTGATTCAATGCCCATTTCCTCATATATTTTAGCCAAATTCAAATAAGTATTCACATCATTAGCATTGTATTTCAAAGACTCCTCGTAGTATGTAATTGCCTTTTTGTAATTTGCGTTATCAAAACTTTTTTTAGCCAACTCAAAATAAGAGCAAGCTAGATTATTTTGAATTTTTAAGTCACTTTTTCTCAACAATAAATCTTTGTAAAGAGTGATGGCATTGTTGTAATCACCAACCGCATGCAGAGCTATAGCCTTGTTATACAAAATGTCATAATTATCTTTATCTTTTTCCAAAATTTTGTTGTATACAACAATAGCCTCGTTGTAATTTTTGTTTAAGTGATAACATTGTGCTAATTCTTCTTTCACTGCTAAATTTTTATCATCTATTAATTCAGCTCTTTTAAAGACTTCAATTGCTTGAGTTAATTTGTCAGCTTTTTGATAAAGCATGCCCAAATTATAGAGTGCATCGACACTGTTCGGATTGGTTTTGAGAAAATCATTATACGTAGTAACGGCTTCGTCTATCTTGCCTAACGTCGCTAAAACATTTGCATATTCGAGTTTTATTCCGTCAATATTAGGATTTAAAGCTAACGCTGTTTCAAACTCAGCTGCCGCTTGCTCGTATTTTTCAATTTTTGAGTAAACAATACCCAGATTTGCATGAGAAGCGTAATCATCTTTATTCTGATTTATTGCTCTTTTCAAAATATCAACTGCATTTATATAATCTTTAACCTGCATAAGCGCTAAACCGTAATTTGCATACTCATCAAATCCCGCAACATTTTGGTTAAACAGCAAATTATACTGACTAACAGCTTCCTCAGGCTTTTCTAATTTCAAATAAATTAAAGCTAAATTTTCTCTCGCATCTGTATAATCAGGATAGTAATTCAAAAAAGTTTTGTAATAATCAGCAGCAGCATTGTAGTCTTTCAAAAAATATTTTGCATTCGCTAAATTCAAATAATTATAGGTATACTGAGGATAAATTTTTATAGCCTGCTCATATTCTGCGAAAGCACTTTCATAATTTTGTTTTTGTTGCAAAAGACTACCAATACTAATATGAATAAACGCATCATTAGGACGCAATTTAGTAGCTTCGTAATAAGCGTTTAACGCATTATCCCAGTCGCCGAGTTCAGCGTAAATTCCACCCAATTTTGTAAACAGCAAAGCATCATTCCCTGATAGTTCAATAGCACTTTTTAAGTGTAAAATAGCTTCATCGTATTTTTTTTCATTTTCAAGAGCACACGCACTTTGATAATATTGATGAGCCTCAGTAGTCATTTTGGCTTGAACATCTGCGTGACATAAAAAAATAACTGCTATTAAAACTATTGTCGCTAATTTTTTGTTCATATCTATCCTTTACTCTTAATATTCTCGCACAATTTCAAAATATTCTCAATCAGAATAAATTAACGCACCACTATCGTTCGTTTTTGTGTTTGTATTTAATTTTCTGTTATTAACGTCGACATCTTTGTTCTTGTCGTTCTCGTCATTAATAAAGAAAAGATATTTTTTCTTTTGTTCAGTCACAGGTAGTTTTGTATCTACTTTAACTTCACTATCTTTTTCACGTAGTTTTTTATTTTTTTTGTCATCAAAAAGACTGTCTGGCTTCAACGTTATATTAGTATCGGAATTGTACGCACTTGTACAAAGCGAATTTACGTACTTATCGCTAAAATGCGCATAGTCAAACAAAATTATACCTTGATTTTGAAGTTTTCTGTTTGCATGGATTTGACGAAGTAAATCATTCGCATCGCCGCCCATAAAAGTTACGAATAGCCCCGGATATATTTTTGTTTTAGGCATACTGTTCCTTTTGATATCATTTATTAAAAGTGTCGCTGTTTGTTTATCACAGGTCAATATGAGCGGAGTAAACGCATCTACATAAGAATTTACCGACCAACTACGCCAATCCTGCATTTTTGTCTCTAGTGAACGCACTCTGTCTGGAAATATAACAGCAGACAACGTTACATTATTTCTTGATGTCAAATATTTCACCTTTACGATAAAATCTGTAATTTTGTCTTGGCGGTATTGAGCCCACAAATTCCAATCACTCGACGGATATTTTATATCAATCGGGTCAAGATTATATTTTTGCTTAAACTCCTCACGAGCAAACTGTGTATACCCCCAATTTGTGGCTACATAACTGGAATATTTAGAAATAACTGATTGTGGGTATCGAATATAATCGAGATTTATACCGTCAGGATGATATTCCGTAATAATTTCATTTAATATATCCAACAAATACGTCTGCACTTCAGGATTAGCAGGGTCTATGAAATATCCATTATGTTCACTCGTAGACGGCACAGGCTTTTCCCAGTCATATTTTTGTCTATTGCAGTTTCTCCATTTAGGATAAACATTCAGCACATGAAAAGGGTTATTTTCAGAATATTCGTTGCCTACATAAAAAGACTCAAACCAAATATGCACTTTTATGTTTCGCTCATGAGCTTCTTTTATCCATATTTTTAATGGGTCAATTCCTTTAAAGTCTTCTTTTTGGTTGCGAACACCATACTTTAGCATAACTTTGCTCGGATATATAGTTTGTCCGTGAAAATATGTTTCTAAGAAAATATCGCTTATACCTGCATTTTTAAGTGTATCAATAGTTTTTACAATTTGTTCTTCGGAGATTTCTGTAGGTCTAATCCATATTCCTCTCAATTCATCAGGATAATAAGGGACTGAATATTCGAGCGCCCTGTCTGCTGCCATAATCGCTAAAGATGAATATTTTTGCACGTTTTTTTCGTCCCGTTGAGCCTTTAATATAAACTCTTTAGACTTAGCAATATAATACAATGATTTTCGGTCATCGTAGTATATGTTCATTGCGTTGTAATCATTCATTATATTTTGGACTTCTTTAATCTTTTCTTTTGCGTTAAATACAAAACTCTCAGGCGTTAAATAAATATTCAAAGTATTGTTCGCATAATCAATATTGACCTTCGTTCCTACTGTTATATTCTGATTAATCCAACGTTTGGCTGCACCATGACCGCTGATTACAACCCCATTCAATGGAATTATCGAGTCAGCACCGTTTAATTGCACCACTACTCCGTTCACAACAATTGCTTCTGAACCAAATTCATTTGTAGACGTTCTCAAACCAAATTTCGGGGTATAAACTATCAGCTGATTATTCCCCCTCAACCCCGGGTATGCACTTGCAAAAGTATTCGTCGCTACTGTCGGATCTATTACATTTATTTTGTAACTCGCTTCTTTGTAAATCGTTGAGTTCAATATATTCGGTGAAATTTCTTTTTTCTTTGAAAAAAAGAAAATATCTGCGAATGAACTATTCACAAACATCAATAGCACTAATCCTAATAATAATATCTTAAAAATTCTGTTTCTTTTCATTTCGTTATCGGTCGTCTTTTATTGTGTACTCATAATATAAACTTAGTCGGCAATTAAAAAAACTAATCACATGGTTTAATAAAAAAATCTTTTATTTTGCGTAACTTTTTCATATATTATATAGTATAAAAGATTATAATAAAAAAAAACAAAATTTAACATAAAGATACAATTTAATTCCTCGAAAGGATAATTTATGAATTATAAAGATTATTATGAAATACTAGGTGTGAATCGTGACGCAAAAGAAAGCGAAATAAAATCTGCCTATAGAAAATTAGCCAGAAAATATCACCCAGATGTAAACAAACAAAAAGGCGCAAGCGATAAATTTAAAGATATAAACGAAGCCTATGAAGTTTTATCAGATAAGGAAAAATGCTCCCGATATGACGCACTCGGTTCTAATTGGCAAGGTGGCGCAGGTTTTACACCGCCTCCCGGCTATGAAAACTTCAATTTTAATCAAGGTAATCAAGGCAATTACACCTACACCTCAAACTTTGGCGACATGGGAGATTTAGGCGGCTTTTCTGACTTTTTTAATTCACTTTTCGGCGATTTGATGTCGGAACAAGCCTCTCAAGGTCGTTCAAAACGCTCCTCTCAATCTTTTTACGACAATTTTAATACAGCTGGAACACAACACTCGTCTTCACGCTCTACAAAAAAAACTGGAACGCCAGAAAAACTAGATATAGAACAAATTCTAAATCTAACAGCAAAAGACCTTATGCAAGATAAACCTGTAGCAATAAAGATTAAATCCGTCGAAAAATGCACAAATTGCCGTGGCGCAGGCTCAATTTGCCCTCATTGCGGCGGAACAGGTCTCGTCACAAAAACAAAAACATTAAACGTCAAAATCCCTAAAGGCATCAAAGAAGGACAAAAAATAAGACTTTCATCTGAAGGCAAAACCTCAGACTCAGGCGCAAAAGGTGATTTGTACTTAGTCGTTAAATTCTCTGACAATGAGTATTCTATTGATGGTGCTGATGTCACAAAATTAGTTGAAATCACCCCTGCGGAAGCTGTTTTAGGCTGCAAAAAAGAAATCAAAACGCTGCATGGTAACATAAAAATCACAATACCTCAAAAAGCTCAATCAGGTAAAACATTACGCTTAAAAGATTTAGGGCTGCCTAAAAAAACTGGTGGTTATGGAAATTTGAATGTTAAAATAAACATAAATATTCCTCAAAACCTTTCAAATAAAGAAATCGACCTGTACAAACAACTTTTGACGCTGGAAAAATAATGCTCAAAAAATTTAAAATTGCTCTTTTGGCTTCAGGCAACGGCTCTAATGCAGAAGTTATATCTGATTACTTTGAAAACCACGAAACCGTTGAAACAACTTGTTTTACTGATAATCCTACTGCCTTTGTCATAAAACGGTTTGCTTCAAATAAAAAGAAAGTTGTATATTTACCTTTCGAAAAAAATTACGACTATTTTTCCCAAAACAGCTTTGATTTGTACGTTTTAGCAGGTTATATGAAAATAATAACACCTGATACATTAAAACTCGGAACTTTTATCAATATTCACCCATCTTTGCTGCCAAAATACAAAGGGAAAAATGCCATAAAAAGGGCTTACGACGCTAAAGAAAAAATAACAGGCGTCACTATTCATTATGTTGATGAACACATTGATACCGGTAAAATTATTGTGCAAAAAAAGCTAATAATCGATTACAACGAGCCTTTCGAAATGCTTGAAGCCAAAATTCACAAAATTGAACACTCTATTTATCCTGTAACTCTAAAAAAAATAATGGCTGAAATGCAAAAATAAGTTAATCTAATCCATTTTTTGCAAAAACTTTTCTATAGCATCTTCAACATTCGCTGGTCTTTCAAAAGAATTAGCGCAGCTTTGCTTGTTTTGAGCAACAGCTTGCTCATTTGATTTTTTGACGAGATTTGTCCTGAATTTATTATATAATGTCAAAAGCAAATATAACGCCAGCGTTGAACATGCCACACCGAGCATTGCAATTAAAAATTTTTTCAAAAGCAAATTACCTGACGAGTCCTTGTGTGGAATTTCTGTTTTTATAGATTGCAACTGAGGCGGCAAATCTTGCGTAACACTACAAACAGGAAAACAGGTAACACCCAAAATGAGTGTTACCATAAATATTTTCACAATTTTTTTATTCAGATTTGTTTTCATTTTCTGCTTCAACTTTTTTCGTTCTTGTCGTTGTAGTCCTTCTTGTTCGTGTAGTTTTCTTTACTGGTTTTTCTTCTGACAAAACTTCTGTATTTTCGACTTTGACGTCCACTTTAGGCTCAGCAATCTCGATTTTTGTCTCAACAACAGGCTTTAGCGTTTCCGTTTTTTGTATTTCAGGTTGTATATTTTCTACAGGTTCTACTTGTGAAACATTCTGATTTTGCTGTTGTGGATTTTGATTAAACTGCTGTCTGTTATTGTTATTATTAAAATTCCTGTTATTATTACGTCTGTTTCTATTATTACGATTATTGAATTTTTTGTAATTTTGATTTGGCGCCGCAGTTTGTTTCGTTTCATCGTCCGCAATTTCTGTTTCACTCACTGTAATTTCAGTCAAAATAGGCACTACACCATTTTTATTCAAGTCTGTTTTTTCTGAATTTTCTTGAGTTTGAGGTTTTATTTGTTCAACAATATCGTAAGCAATAACAGCGTCTGCCGTTTTTACAGGCGCATCAGTAGGTGCTGTAATCATTTCTTTCAATTTTTTAGCGTCCACTTCAACCTTGACATCAGGAACATTTGTATCAACTTCAACTTGTGCGATTAAACTCGGATTTGCAGTTAATTGTTTTTGCTTATTGTTGTTATTATTAAATTTACTAGGTCTTTCAGGTTTGTTTTTGAAGTGGTGCGTCGGCAATTTTACCTTTGCAGCCTTCGCTCTGTATTCGCCTTCTGAAACAGAGGACGCAAATTGTATTTCTTCAATTATCTGCCCTGCGCCTTGGCAATGAGGACATTTTTTTGTGAAAATTTCTGCCAAAGTCTGTCCTTGTCTATGCCTCGTCAATTCAACCAACCCCAAATCAGAAAGTTGCCCAACCTGAGGTTTGGCTTTATCAGTTTCCAGCGCTATTTCTAATTCTTCCATAACGGCTAATTTATTCGCCCTCGAAAGCATATCAATAAAATCAACAATCACCATTCCGCCAATATTACGTAAACGTAATTGTCTGGCTATTTCATGCACTGCCTCTATATTCGTTTTGAAAATAGTTTCTTCTTGAGTAGCTGAACTCGTGAACTTACCACTGTTCACATCTACTACTGTTAAAGCTTCTGTAGGTTGAATATACAAGTAACCGCCACAGGGCAAATTAATCTTCGTTTGTAAAGCTGATTTAATTTCCTTATATATTCCTGATGACACCAAAAGCGACTCACTTCCCTTATAGGCACTGACTTTAATATCTTTGTTCAAATGCCAATTTTGCACTAAATTCTGCGTGCGCTGCAACGCAAATGCTGTATCTACAATAATTTCCGTAACATCTTCAGAACACGCTTCACGAATTACTCTGTACAATAAATCTTGGTCACGATACAAAAGGTTTGGTGCAGTAACAGTTTCACTCGCTGTAATAATGCTGTTCCATTTTTCAAGCAACAACTCTAAATCCTCTTGAATATCACCTTCGCTTTGATTTTCAGCTTCGGTACGAACGATAACACCTACACCGACAGGTTTCAGCAAACTCAAAATGGATTTCAAACGAGCACGTTCCTTTGATGTTGATATTTTTTTGCTAATATTAATGCCTGCTTCGTTAGGAATAAGTACTAAAAAACGCCCAGGAATACTGATAGCAGTGGTAACACGAGGTCCTTTGTGACCTGTCGGCTCTTTCACAACCTGCACTATTAAATTTTGCTTCGGTTTTAACTTATCCTTTAAACCGCCTTTACCTATTACATCTTCTGTATGCAAAAAGCCCATTTTATCACTTCCTACATCTACGAATGCAGCTTCTATACTCGGCAATATATTATCCACTTTTGCTAAATAAATATCATTCAACAAAATATCACCCCTGTGAATGTAAAAATCTGTGACTTTTTCAGCTTCCATTACTGCTGCAATATTGTCACGCTCAGCAATTACAATCGTTTTTCCCATTTTTTTTCCTTTTTTTAAACTTTTTTACAACTCGTTAAAATCAAAATCATACATTCTTATTTTTTTGATTTTAAAAAAGGTATCAGGATAAAAATACTTGATTAATGCGTCTGGTCGTATCGACGGAATGTCTGAGTTTTGTCCTGTTTTCAGCACTACTCTTAAAACGCTCTCGGACGTATTCCCTGCTTGTTCTGACTCTTTTGAGTTCCTCTTTGTCTTTTCGCCAAAATGGTCTTTCTCGACCTTCACGTCCACTATCTCAATCATTTTTATTGAGTTTTTGATATTAATATTCTTTTCAATACCTTTTTTATTTTTCTTCTTAATGAAAATCTCATCATCAGAAGAAACTACTCTTTTAATATATAATAAATTTTCTTTTTTGTGAAGGGGTTCGACTATATTTGTAT